>CAIJKC010000084.1 GCA_903821145.1 uncultured Actinomycetes bacterium
GCGAATCCAGATATGCCGCCCAATGCGCTCCACAAAGATTGGAGTAATCAGTGAACCGATACCGATACCCACCCCAGCAATTCCTAGAGCAAAGGCGAATCCTGATAGACCTGCATCAGGGTTATTGGATGCATGGTAAGTATTTCGTTCAAGGAGAAGCCCCATCAAGGTAAGCGCTGTTAAACCACCTCTCTGCACAGCCGTTGCAAGGATTCCACGGAGTGAATCACTATGTTCTCGCAAGATATGAAACCCTTCTTGCATCTCACGCCAACCCCGTTTATCACTGCGAATTTCATGATCTGCAGGCCCAATCTCCCTATGTTTTAACCGTTGGGCAATGAGTGCAGCGAGAAGATAAAGAATGGCGGCAAGAAGAATGACCACAGCATCGCTGAAATCACTCTTATGAGCATGATCTAAGAGTTTCTTCAAACCAATACCAGCTCCACCTCCAATAACAACACCAATCGTCCCACCCGTAACAGCAAGGGCGTTTGCGGCAATCAATTCACTCTTCTCAACAACAAGGGGTAGCCCAGCGGAGAGCCCAGCAAGAATTAATCTATTGATACCAAAGGCAATAAGAACTAAGAGTGTGAGCGCAATACCAGTTAGCCCACTCTTGATCGCAAGAGCAATCACTACAAGTACTGCAGCTCGAGTGAAGTTGGCGATTTGAACAATCTTTTGGCGAGAGATTCGATCTAAGAAAATTCCGGCATAAGGACCGACAAGTGAATAGGGAAGGAGCACAACAGCAAAGGCAAGGGCTGCGGCAACAGCGCTGGGTTGTCGTTCAGGGGAGAAGAGGACGAAGGAGGCGAGAGAAGATTGGAAGAGGCCATCTGTGAATTGTCCGAGCCAACGAAGTTGCAAGAGGAGTGGCAGACGGCTGCCTTGGTGGAATGGCCAGTAATGAGTTCTCTTCTGCACGAGGTAAGCCTAGTTACCGATTATCCTTAGCAGTATGTGGTCCCGACGTGATTCGATTGATTATTCACTTAAACGTCGCGCCACGTTGGTTTCCTACTTTAAGGGTGCGCAGGCTCAAGTCGATATCTGCGATGCCGATCCCTACCTCAGACTTGCAGCCAAATATCATGGTGAGGCAGTTGAACGCCCATGCCCGGTCTGTCGCAAGCAAGAGATGGTGGTACTTCACTATGCATTTGGCGACCAACTCGGCCAATACTCAGGTCGCATTAAGTCAATCAAAGAGCTTGACGAGATGCAGAGTGAATATGGTGAGTTTCGCGTCTATGTCGTCGAAGTCTGCCGTGGCTGCGACTGGCATCACCTCATCTACTCCTTCAAATTAGGTGATGGCCATGCTCGAAAAGTGCCTCGGAAAACCCGATGAGTGAGGGAGTAACCTTTCGCTCATGGTGAATTGGAAGGCTTGGCTGATACGTGGCGCCATCTTCACGATTGGCGGCGGCTTTGTCGTGGGTGCGCTCGCCTTCGGCTTTGCCTATTTCACCGTCAAGATTCCAGATCCAAACGCCTTTGTGAATAGCCAGTCGACGATCATTCAATATGCCGATGGCTCAGAAATAGGAAGAATCGGTTCGGAGAACCGCACCATTATTAAATTGGCGAATATTCCAATTAATCTTCGTCATGCGGTGCTCGCAGCTGAAGATAAGAATTTTTATTCAGAATCAGCTTTTAGCCCAACCGGAATCTTGCGCGCGATTTACCACAACCTTTCAGGAGGAACACTGCAGGGTGGATCAACAATCACTCAGCAATATGCCAAGACTGCCTTTCTCAATCAAAGTCGAACAGTTACACGTAAGATCAAAGAGCTTGTGATTGCAACAAAACTTGAGAGCCAACAATCAAAAGATCAGATTTTTGAAAATTACCTCAACACCATTTATTTTGGACGCGGTTCATATGGTGTATCCACTGCAGCGCAGGTCTACTTCAATAGAAATGTTAATCAACTGACCATTGCTCAAGATGCTGTGATCGCTGCAATCCTCAACTCACCTGGCTACTACGACCCACAAAGCGTGAATGGTTTACGTCGATTGAAATCTCGCTTCTCTTACGTCATCAGTGAGATGGAGAAAGCACATTGGATTACCGCCAAGCAGGCGGCAAAACAGAAGTTCCCATTCATTGAACCTCGCACTCTTGGTGGCGCACTCGGTGGACCTAAGGGATATGTCATCTCATGGGTAGAACACGAACTTCTTAACTTAGGATTCACCGACCAGCAGATCCAGGTGGGTGGGCTCGTTGTGAAGACCACAATCGAGAAGACTGCCCAGCAAGCGGCAGTGGATGCCGTCGCTAAGCGCACACCGGCTAGCGCCCCAGCAAACCTGCGTATCGCACTCGTAGCAATCCGCCCCGGAACTGGTGAGATAACAGCCTTATATGGCGGCCAGGACTATCTGAAGCAGCAGCTCAACAATGCAACACAAGCGACCGCGCAAGCTGGATCATCTTTTAAGCCATTCGCTCTCGTTGCCGCTCTCGAGCAAGGAATCTCGTTGCAATCAGTGTGGAATGGATCATCTCCTGCTGTTTACTACGATGCTGGTGCACAGAAAAATTACTCGGTATTTAACTATGGCAACGAACAATTCCCCAATGTCTCACTCGCAGATGCAACAGCTCATTCTGTCAACACAGTTTTTGTCCCACTAGGAATTAAAGTTGGGCCAGATAAGGTAATTGATGTTGCCAGACGCGCTGGCATTCCAGAGAGCGTTTCAATGCTTGCGACTCCATCGGTGACCCTTGGTGTTTCAAGTCCGCATGTCATCGATCTTGCTGCAGCGTATGCGACCTTTGCTGCGCAAGGTGTATATGCAAAACCATTTATTGTGAAAGAAGTGCTTGGTGCCAACCAGGGAGTTCTCTATGAATCACATATTCAAGCAAATCAAGTTTTTGCAGCAGATGTTATGGCAGATACGACTGCAGCACTTGAGGGTGTGACGAAGTTTGGAACCGCATCGGGTGCGCTTGCAGGACTTGGTCGACCATCTGCAGGTAAGACTGGAACCACAACCGATAATGCCTCTGCTTGGTTCAACGGCTACACACCACAGATGGCGGCAACAGTTGCAATGTTCCGCGACGACGCAACCCAATCACTCAATGGCATTGGTGGGCTCAACGCAGTAACCGGTGGTTCATTCCCGGCAAGTATTTGGAAGCTCTTTATGAAGGCAACTCTTGCAAATCAACCTATTGTTGATTTTCCAGCACCGGCAAATATTGGTGGCACAACACCTGTTGATATGACACAGGCTGTTCCCACTCTTGATCCTTCCCTTGCGGAGAAGCCAACCCCAGCAGCTACCGCTTTCAAGCCAACACCCACTCCTAAAAAAACCCTTAAAAAGTAGGTTTTAGGCGATGAAATACGCGACAAAGTCGATGATTGTGATCGCCTTCTTGAGCGCACTCTTCTCCTTTGCAAAGTTTGATCACTGCCTCAATACCAACTTTGCCACACCAGATGTCTACACACACGCCTGTTACTCAGATCTGCCTGCGCTCTTTGGTGCTCGCAACCTTGTGAACCATGCGTGGCCATATTCCAGTGCAACAAACTCTGTGGAGTATCCACCGGTTACTGGTGTGGTGATGTGGGTGACATCGCTTCCAACACATAGCGATAAGACATATTTCCTTATCAACATCGGCTTAATTGCATTTCTCTTCATAGGAGTTGCTTTACTCGTAGCGAGGATGAAACCAGAGCTGTGGTACCTCTTACCTCTCTCACCTGCCGTGATTGCATCTCTCTATATCAATTGGGATCTGTGGGCAGTTGCTTCGGCGATCGCAGCTGTCTATTTCTTTGACCGGCGCAAATATGATTACAGCGCCCTTCTACTTGGACTCTCTATTGCAACGAAGTTCTTCCCTATTGTTCTTCTTGCGCCCATCGCGCTCATTTTTTACCGTCGTCACGAGATGAAGAAGGCTATTCACTATCTCGTTGTGACAGGTGGAGCATGGCTACTCATCAACGCGCCATTTATAATCTTTAATCGCGCTGGCTGGTGGCGATTCTTTGCAATGAACAAAGATCGTGGTGTTGACTTTGGTTCACTCTGGTATGCACTGAATCTCTTTGGGATATCCACAAAGAATCTTAATAACCTCTCGATCTTGTTATTTTTGATTGGTCTTGCTGCCTACGCGGTCTACTTCTTTGGATTAGGTGAACTACCAAGCCTTGCCACCACATCCTTTATTGTCGTTGCGATCTTTACGATCTCGAGCAAGGTTTACTCCCCACAATATGTTCTCTGGTTAACACCCCTTGCGATACTTGCCATGAGAGGTGCGCGCGATCGCAGCGCCTTCTGGATCTGGCAGGGAGCGGAAGTTCTCTATCACTTGGCCATTTGGGAGTATTTGGCCTCCTATTCGGGTAGCCACTTTGGGATCCCGGCCAAGGCCTATGCTGCTGCAACCCTGATCCGCGTAGGCGCCACCCTCTTCTTCCTTGTGCGGGTATCCACACGCTCACCAGCTCCACAGAACCTCGAATTTCTCATCTCGCAGACCGAGGGTTACGCTTAGCCTTCCTCATACAAGGTATGGCACCCGCCAGATCTGTAGTTTGGGGAGTAGTAACCCTCCTGCCGCAGAAATACTGCGGCCGCTTTAGTCCAGAGGAGGTTGGGTTAACTCATGCGTCATTATGAAATCATGGTCATTCTCGATCCTGAATTAGAAGAACGCACAGTCGCACCGAGTCTTGAGACATATCTCAAGATCATCAAAGACAGTGGTGGCACCGTCGACAAGCTCGATATTTGGGGCCGTCGTCGTATGACTTTCGAAATCAATAAGAAGTCAGAAGGCATCTACGCTGTTGCAAATCTGCACTGTGGTCCAGAAGCGATTAAAGAACTTGATCGCCAACTCAATTTGAACGAAGCAGTGCTTCGTACCAAAGTCGTCCGCCCCGAATAAGCCCAATACGTAAAGATAAGAGAAGAAGATGGCTGCTGGAGATACAAACATCACAATGATCGGTAACTTGGTCAACGATCCTGAGCTGCGCTTCACACCGTCAGGTGCTGCAGTCGCAAAGTTCACCGTTGCATCAACTCCCCGTTATTTAGATAAGGCAACAAATGAATGGAAAGATGGCGACAGCCTCTTCCTTCAATGCCAGATCTGGCGTCAAGCTGCCGAGAACGTTGCA
>CAIJKC010000085.1 GCA_903821145.1 uncultured Actinomycetes bacterium
AGGTAAGCGAGCGCACGATCCCGGCTATCTAGCTCAGGAGCAGCCATAATGAACTTCAAGAAGGCTTCCTGGACGATTTCAACAGCATCGGACTCTGAGCGCAAGATGCGGCGAGCCTGAGATGTGAGGGAGGAGCGTTGTTCGGCGTAGAGCGCGGAGAGATCGGCAATAGACCACTCAGAGACAGAGGTTGGTGTTGCCCCCTGCGCTGGTGTCTGCTTCTTACGAAGTGCCACGATGGTTTCCGCCTTATTACTCGAGTCTTGCTGGGTCTTACAGATGGATACGTCTATCCCTCTACTAGTAAAGACACCTAAGTCGCCCAAATGTTGTCCCCAAAAAGGAAAAAGTGGCAGATTTTTCGACTTTCTCGCCAGATTCCCTCAAATCTGGGCGAAATGTCCGATATCCACCACTTTTGTTGCTGCCTATCCCGGTTACCCACCCATTTTTTCGGGGAATAAGTTATGTATAGACCGGCAGACTTAAGGGAGTCTGTGAGCAGGTGGTGAATCAGGTGGATCTTTTGATCGTGCTCACTGTCTAGGAGCGCTCTAGCTCTCTAGCTCTCTAGCTCTCTAGCTCTCTAGCTCTCTAGGACCGACCAGACCTGCCAGCCCGGCTGAAGCGACCAATTCCGGCCGCCTTCTCTGTCTTTCCCGACTTTCCCATCTTTCCTGCCTTTCCCGACTTGGGAAGGCGGACATCGCGTAGCTGCTGGGCAGATTGCTCAGGGGCGAGGTCCATGATGAAGGCCCCGAAGGCTGACTCTGACCCGGCCAAGTACTTGAGCTTGCCTGGGGCACGGCGGACAGAGGTGATCTGCCAATGAAGGCGCATCACATCGCGACCCTTTCGCACCGGTGCCTGATGCCAAGCAGCGATATATGCCATATCTATTCCAAAGACACCATCAAGGCGTTGCAATACTTCTTTAGCAATCGATGGATAGGCATCTGCTTGTTCATCGGAGAGTTCTGCAAGATCGGCAACCGATCTCTTTGGTGCAACATGAATTTCAAAGGGATAGCGCGCTGCAAAGGGAACGTAAGCAATCCAATGATCGTTTTCCGTAACGATGCGAACTTTATCTTTGACTTCGCGCTTAATGATTTCTTCTAAGGCAATCTTGCCCGTCTCTTTATAGAACTTCTTTGCAGCTTTGAGCATCGTTGCTGTGCGAGGAGGCAGGAATGGATAGGCATAGATCTGACCATGTGGGTGGCTTAGCGTCACACCAACTTCTTCTCCGCGGTTTTCAAAGGATGCGATGTGAGCGATATGTTTTTCTTGGGAGAGCTCACGTGTGCGATCACGGAGCGCTTCGAGAACAACACGTATCTGCTCTTCAGAGAGCTGATGAAAAGAAGTCTCATGGTGATCGGTAAAGCAGATCACTTCACACTTACCGGCAGCTTCTCCCACTTTTGTCTTCAGCCCCGCCCACGTCGGTAGGGCAAACCCCTCACCAGGATCTGCAAAAGATGGTGAGCGATTATCAAAGACAACAACAGTGTAGGAAGAATCTGCAATCTCACTTTCAAGTCCGGGTTGCGTTGGACAGAGTGGACATAACTCTTTCGGTGGTAAGAAGACGCGGCTCTGGCGATGTGCGGCAACTGTTGTCCACTCATTGGTCAGTGGATCAAGGCGAAGAGTGGCAATCGGTGGACGTAGCTGGGGGCTGCGATGATCAATAGCAGCGCGGGTTATATCGCTAGTGTCGTAGTAGCGAATGGTGCGACCATCAGCCATCAGCAGGTCGGTGCGATGGACTCCAGCTGCGAGCTCGTGGTGGCTTTCACTCATAGTTGCAACTCTAGCGGGTAGACATTATGTAGGGGTATCCCTAATTAAATAATGGAGCGCTCAAGTGCTGTGCGGGCAGCCTCGCGGCGATCAGAGACCCCAAGAATCTGGAAGATGCGCATCGTCTCGTGGCGAATAGTTGAGACGCTATAGCCCAGATCTGTTGCAAGTTCATGGTTGGTCTTGCCATCGATCATGCCCTGCATAATCTGCAATTGGCGCGATGTGAAATCACCGCGGCTAACATCCATTGCTTTCGGCTGACGTTGGGAGCGCTCAAAGAATTCAGCGTGACGTGGGAGAAGGTAGAAGCTGAGCAATCTCGTCAGCATGGTTACCTCGCGAAGCACTTCCTCTTCATTGCTGATCGGATGATCGAAGACCAAGACTAGCCATCCCTTGGGGACGCCTTTCTCACGTAATCCGGCCAAGACAATTTTCATCGTAGGGTCAAAGCCAACAAAATTTTCATCGAGCATGCAATCTCGCGTTGCATCTTCTCGATCTCGGCTTCGCCATTGTTCAGCCGACTCGACTCTACCTATCGGGAAATTTTTGAATCCGTGTTGACCAATATGGAGCAAGCTGACATCTTCAGCCTGTAATGAGAATCGCGCTCTCGCTAATCCGTGATGTGAAAGGTAACTTGTCACAAGACCACGTGCGATCTCCTCTGCCGTGGGATTAAAAGTGAGCCACTCAAGCATGAGGAAGAGTTGGTCTTCACCGTGAGAAGTCTTCCGGGTTGCGCGATCATTGGGTAAGTGACTCATAGAGTGAATCCTTTCAGAAAGTACTGACAAGGCGCTACGACCACTCTCTGTCCCTTGCAGACAATGAGGCCAAGAGAGCCCCCCCCCGAAATGGTGAAAAAGCGCAGATCGAAGGGTTACAGAACCCTCAACATTCGGGTGTTGCCCAAGGTATTTGGCTTCACGCTCTCAAGATCCAAGAACTCGGCAACACCGGCGTCGTAGGAGCGAAGAAGCTCTTGATAGACATCAGGCTCCACTGGCGTTCCTTCAATCACGGAAAAGCCGTGCTTTCCGAAGAACTCGGTCTGAAAGGTGAGGCAGAAGATGCGCTCAATACCGAGTGTTTTTGCCCGCTCTACGATCGCTTCAATAATCTGATGACCGATACCACTCTTATGAAATGCCTCTTTTACGGCCACGGTACGGACTTCAGCTAAATCTTCCCAGAGAATATGGAGTGCTCCGCACCCAACAACCTGATCGCCATCGACTGCAACGACAAACTCCTGCACGCTCTCAAAGAGTGTGACCGTCTCCTTCTCCAACATCTTGCCAGGAGCGGCGAAGGTGTCGATGATGGCACGAATCTGCTTCACATCACTGGTGCGAGCTGGGCGAACGATGATCGACATCAGTGAATTAATTCTCTTCAGGCTTCACAAGGGGGAAGAGGATCGTCTCGCGAATACCAAGGCCAGTCAGAGCCATCAGCAGACGATCAACGCCCATTCCAAATCCACCCATCGGTGGCATCGCATATTCCATCGCACGTAAGAAATCTTCATCCAGCGGCATCGCCTCAACATCGCCTTGTGCTCCCAGTGATGCTTGCTCTACTAACCGCTCACGTTGAATCACGGGATCAATCAACTCTGAGTAACCGGTAGCAAGTTCGAAACCTTCAACATACAAGTCCCACTTCTCCACCACACCCGGGATAGAGCGGTGCGCGCGAACAAGAGGTGATGTGTCGACGGGATATCCGCGAACAAAGATCGGCTCATTGAGTTGACCCTCTGTGACATGTTCAAAAATTTCCTCGGCTAATTTGCCGGTGATCCACTTTGGGTCGATCTTCATACCGAGCTTGGTAGCAATGGTCTTGAGCTCATCACGAGGAGTCTGCGCAGTAACTGCAACACCGACGCCCTCTGAGATCAACTCATAGAGTGATGCTTCGCGCCACTTTCCGCCAAGGTCTAATTGACGGCCATCATGGTGGGTAACAACATGGCTGCCATAGACGGCCATCGCCGCTTCCTGCACTAAATCACGGGTGAGAGTGGCCATTGTTTCCCAGTCGCCATAGGCCT
Source organism: uncultured Actinomycetes bacterium (assembly GCA_903821145.1). Lineage (GTDB taxonomy): Bacteria > Actinomycetota > Actinomycetes > Nanopelagicales > Nanopelagicaceae > PALSA-747. The sequence continues at coordinate 3,878 of CAIJKC010000085.1, forward strand.
GGTAGCCCTCGATCATGGCAAACTCTGGTGAGTGGCTGGAATCTGCGCCTTCATTACGGAAATTTCGGTTGATTTCAAAGACTCGCTCAAGTCCACCGACAACGCAGCGCTTTAAGAAGAGCTCTGGTGCGATGCGCATGAAGAGATCCATGTCATAGGCGTTGCTATAGGTCTTGAAGGGACGTGCTGCCGCCCCACCATGCATCACCTGCAACATCGGAGTCTCCACTTCGATGTAATCACGATGGGTAAAGGATTCGCGCAATTGGCGCATCACTTGTGGGCGAAGGCGAGCATTACTGCGCGCCTCTGGGCGAACAATGAGATCGACATAACGCATGCGAACACGCGTCTCTTCACTCAGTGGTTTGTGCTCAACAGGAAGTGGGCGAAGTGACTTGGATGCAAGCATCCACTCACGTGCAAGAATAGAGAGCTCTCCACGCTTTGATGTGATCACTTCACCAGTTACTGATACGTGATCGCCAAGATCAATCTCAGATTTCCACAGACCCAGTGATTCTTCACCGACCTTATCGAGTGAGAACATCGTTTGAAGTTCTGTTCCATCGCCCTCGCGCAGTGTGGCAAAGCAGAGCTTGCCGGTATCGCGCTTAAAGATGACGCGTCCTGTGACGCTCTCGATCTTGCCCGTGGCAACATCGATATCAAGACCTGCATTCTCCTCGCGGACTGCCTTCAGAGTCTTAGTGCGAGGAACTGAGACAGGATAGGCCTGCCCGCCGCGCTCGATGATGGCAGCGCGCTTGCCCCGGCGGATACGTAATTGCTCGGGTAGATCATCCTCTGTCGTTACTTCAGGCTTCTCGCTCACCTGTCGATCTTACTAAAAATTGCGTTCGTGGACTAAACGCAATCCGATCAAAGTCAGGTCTTCTTCATGGAAATCAATCGTTTCACTAATTCCTAGCACCAATGGTGCAAGGCCTCCTGTGGCAATAACGCTCACATCCCCAGTATCGGGATAGAGGAGTTCTAGCTCATCGATGATGCGGTGCACCAAACCATCTACTTGGCCAGCAAAGCCAAAGATCGTTCCAGATTGCAGCGCCTCCACAGTGTTCTTACCAATCACACTCTTGGGGCGAATCAACTCCACCTTGCGAAGTTGGGCTGCGCGAGCAGCCAACGCTTCTACGGAGATCTCAATACCTGGTGCAAGTGCTCCACCAAGGAACTCACCTTTAGGTGAGACAACATCAAGGTTTGTTGATGTTCCAAAATCAACAACGATGCATGGGCCCTTTGCGCCATAGAGGGCATGGGCGGCCAACGTATTGACGATGCGATCAGCGCCGATCTCTCGTGGGTTATCCACGAGAAGTGGAACACCGGTCTTGGTGCCAGGTTCGATAATGGTGCAATCAAGATCTGCGAAGTAGCGAGCGATCATGGAACGTAGCTCACGCAAGGTGGCAGGAACTGTGGAGCAGACAGAGAGCGCTGTGACTTCATAGCCCTCAAGGAGTGAGCGATAGAGAAGTGAGAGCTCATCAGCAGTGTCGCGTGGATCAGTCTTCACACGCCAGGAGCGAACCAAGAGATCTTTTTCAAAGACCCCAAGTACGGTATTTGTATTTCCAACATCGATAGCGAGCAGCATTTATGACTCCATCCGAAGGTCTAATCCGATATCTAGTGCGTGTGCTGAATGAGTGAGCGCGCCAACGGCAAGAAAATCCACGCCGGTCTGTGCATATGCCTTCGCATTGCCCAGTGATAATCCGCCAGATGCCTCCAACCGTGATCTGCCATTCACAATCGCAACTGCCTCGCGGCACAGATCAACACTCATGTTGTCTAACAAGATCAGGTCTGGTTCACCGACCAATACTTCTTTGAGTTGCTCCAGGGTATCCACTTCAACTTCCACCTCTGCATCTGGGTACTGCGCGCGCACCATTTCAAAGGCCTTGAGAACGCCACCTGCTGCAACGATGTGATTATCTTTAATCAGAGCGGCATCAGAGAGTGAGATCCGGTGATTTACTCCCCCGCCCATACGGACCGCATACTTCTCAAGCACGCGCCATCCAGGTGTTGTCTTGCGGGTATCGCGCACCTGAGCGGTAGTTGTTGCAACTTCATCAACCCAGCGCCTGGTAAGAGTTGCAATACCACTGAGGTGTGTGAGGAAGTTTAACGATGTTCGCTCAGCAAGTAACAGTGAGCGCACACTTCCACGTGCAACAAGAACGAGAGTTCCTGCAG
>CAIJKC010000086.1 GCA_903821145.1 uncultured Actinomycetes bacterium
GAGTGGGCAAATATCCGATCAACGAAATCAACATCCGGTTGGTCTGCCATGGGCGGCCTCACTGCAAACCCATGGATACATAAGCACAGCGCAGGTGGTTCCTCCTCTGGATCAGGAGCTGCTGTTGCAGCAGATCTTGTGAAGATGGCGGTGGGATCTGAGACGGATGGTTCGATTATCTGCCCAAGCTCACTCAATGGTTGTGTTGGTATCAAGCCGACTGTGGGATCTGTGCCACGTGAGCAGATGATTCCTATTAGTGGATCACAAGATTCACCTGGACCCATGGCTCAGACTGTTGCTGATGCCGCAATTCTGCTTGAAGTAATGACAGGGCAGAGTGGTTTTGTGGCAGCACTGAGTCAAAGTGCCGGCATTCGCATTGGTGTTGTGAAGAATTGGTCGACATCAGATGAAGGAACGAATGCGCTCTTCCAGAGCGCAGTTGATGCCCTTGCTAAAGCTGGAGTGACACTCGTTGATGTTGATATTCCAACACCTAAGGATCAAGTGGGAGATGATGAGTATGACGTGCTCAAGCACGAGCTCCACTCCGACCTTGGTGCATATTTGAAGAGCCGTCCTGGTGCAAAGGTTCACTCACTTGCTCAAGTCGTAGCTTTTAACCTGCAAAACCGTGAGACCGAGATGCAGTACTTCAAGCAAGAGATCTTCGAAGAGGCGCTGCAGATTGGCGGCCGAGGCCCGAAGTATCAGATGAAGCGCGATCGCAATCTGAACTGGGCAAAGATGACACTTGCCAAGGCACTTGCTGATGTGGATGTATTGATTGGTTGTTCCTACACACCGGCATGGATTTCTAAGCTTGGTGAGGGCGATAGTTTTACTGGCAGCTCATGGATCACAACCACACCATCTATTGCAGGTGCTCCAGTAGGAGCGGTCCCAATGGGTCTAGTTGGCGGTCTACCAGTTGGTCTGGGAGTCGTTGCGGCTCGCAACAATGAGGTCGCGCTGGTTCGAGCGATGGCAGCGATCGAATCGGCTCTGGGCCTAGGCATCCTGCGCCCAACCTTCACTCGGTAACCCCACATAACTGAGCCCAAAGAAGGGCTCTTTTCGGGCATAAATTCACTAGATAGTGGGTTCTACCTGCTACGAACCACAATTTCTGGGCAGGCGAGCCGTCAGGCAAGACCGATAGGCTTTACCCGATCGACCCAGTCCCACAGGAGGTACCGAAATGTTTGAGCGCTTTACTGATCGAGCTCGTCGCGTTGTTGTTCTCGCGCAAGAAGAAGCTCGTATGCTCAACCACAACTACATCGGCACCGAGCACATCCTCCTTGGGCTCATTCACGAAGGTGAAGGCGTCGCAGCGAAGGCACTCGAGGCACTGGGCATCTCACTTGAAGGCGTTCGCGCCCAGGTCGAAGAGATCATCGGCCAAGGCCAGCAGGCCCCATCAGGACATATTCCTTTCACACCACGTGCGAAGAAAGTTCTTGAACTTTCACTTCGAGAGGCTCTTCAACTCGGTCACAACTACATCGGTACCGAACATATTCTTCTTGGTCTCATCCGCGAAGGTGAAGGCGTAGCAGCACAAGTACTCGTCAAGCTGGGCGCAGATCTCAACCGCGTTCGCCAGCAAGTCATTCAACTTCTCTCTGGTTACCAGGGCAAAGAGACTGCTGCAGCTGGTGGTCCAGCAGAAGGAACTCCTTCCACCTCACTCGTTCTTGATCAATTTGGTCGCAACCTCACACAAGCGGCACGCGAGGGCAAGCTCGATCCTGTGATCGGCCGCGAGAAAGAGATCGAACGTGTGATGCAGGTTCTCTCACGTCGTACGAAGAACAACCCAGTTCTCATTGGAGAGCCAGGCGTTGGTAAGACTGCGATCGTTGAAGGTCTTGCCCAAGCGATTGTGAAGGGTGATATTCCCGAGACACTTCGCGATAAGCAGCTCTACTCACTCGATCTTGGTGCACTTGTCGCTGGATCACGTTACCGCGGTGACTTTGAAGAGCGCCTCAAGAAAGTGCTCAAAGAGATCCGTACGCGTGGCGATATCGTCCTCTTCATCGATGAGATCCATACTCTTGTTGGCGCAGGAGCAGCAGAAGGCGCTATCGATGCTGCCAGCATCCTCAAGCCAATGCTTGCCCGTGGTGAGCTCCAGACAATTGGCGCAACCACACTGGATGAGTATCGCAAGCACTTTGAGAAGGATGCCGCACTTGAGCGTCGCTTCCAGCCAATCCAAGTAGCTGAACCATCAGTCACTCACACCATTGAAATTTTGAAGGGTCTTCGCGATCGCTACGAATCCCATCACAAGGTTTCGATCACCGATGGCGCACTCGTAGCTGCTGCAACTCTCGCCGATCGCTATATTGCAGATCGATTCTTGCCAGATAAGGCGATCGATCTGATCGATGAATCTGGATCACGTCTTCGTATTCGTCGCATGACAGCACCTGCAGAACTGAAAGAATTTGATGTGAAGATTGCTGAAGCTCGCAAGGCGAAGGAATCTGCCATCGATGGTCAGGACTTTGAGAAGGCTGCATCATTCCGTGATGATGAGAAGAACCTCATCACAGAGCGCGCAGAACGAGAGAAGACCTGGAAGGCAGGCGATCTCGATCAGGTTGCTGAAGTCGATGAAGAGCTCATTGCAGAAGTTCTCTCAAACTCAACGGGCATCCCAGTCTTCAAGCTCACAGAGGAGGAGACAGCACGTCTTCTTCGTATGGAAGATGAACTTCACCGTCGCGTTATTGGCCAAGATCAAGCGATCAAGGCGCTCTCACAGGCGATCCGCCGTACCCGCGCAGGTCTTAAGGATCCCAAGCGTCCTGGTGGTTCCTTTATCTTTGCTGGTCCTTCCGGTGTTGGTAAGACTGAACTCTCCCGCACACTCGCTGAATTCCTCTTTGGTGATTCAGATGCGCTGATTCAGCTTGATATGTCTGAATACTCCGAGAAGCACACCGCCTCACGTCTCTTTGGTGCTCCTCCGGGCTTCGTCGGATACGACGAGGGCGGACAGCTCACCGAAAAGGTGCGTCGCAAGCCATTCTCAGTCGTTCTCTTCGATGAGATCGAGAAGGCCCACCCAGATATCTTCAATACCCTGCTTCAGGTCCTGGAAGATGGACGCCTGACCGATGCTCAGGGCCGCACCGTTGATTTCAAGAACACAGTCATCATCATGACCACCAACCTTGGAACTCGCGATATCTCAAAGACTCTTGGTCTTGGTTTCCATAACTCATCTGATGTTCTCGGTAATTACGAGCGCATGAAGGCGAAGGTCTCTGATGAACTCAAGAGCCATTTCCGCCCAGAGTTCTTGAACCGTATCGATGACATTGTCGTCTTCCACCAGTTGTCCGAAGCTGACATCATCCAGATTGTTGATCTCATGATCGCAAATCTTGACGAGCGTCTTCGCGCAAAGGATATGACGATCGAACTCACATCGGCTGCGAAATCACTTCTTGCGGCACGCGGATACGATCCACTCC
>CAIJKC010000087.1 GCA_903821145.1 uncultured Actinomycetes bacterium
ACTGATCTGCTCATCAACGATTGAAGGCGTGCGCGTTGTCGCTGGCAATGAAATTGTCACAGTTCGATCTGACCTTCATAACGCTGGAGAACTTGTAGCTTCATCATGGACAACATTGGTGGCCCGTGCATGAGTACTTACAGTGTTGGCCAAGAACTACCCGCCACTTCTTACATCATTAACCGAGCACTGCTCGTTGGCTATGCCCATGCAAGTGGCGATCAGAACCCGATTCACCAGAACGAAGAGTTTGCTAAGTCAGTTGGGCTTGAAAACGTTATTGCTCACGGAATGTTTACGATGGCCCTTGCTGGACGATTCGTGAGCGCCCTCGAAGGTAGCGCAGCGGTTAAGGAATTCTCGGCAAGATTTGTGAAGCCCATCGTTGTTCCGGCCAATAGTGATGTGGAACTTATCGTGAGTGGCAAAGTACTCGAGGTCGGCGATAGCACTGTGAAGATTGAGATATCTGCAATCTGTGCTGACGTTAAAGTCTTGGGTATGGCGAAAGCACTCATCAGGCTCTCATGAGTAGCGTTCCAGAATCAGTCATTGAATTGGCACGAGCACGTCAGGCAGCTCGCGCTGCCAAGGATTTTGCGCTCTCAGATTCGCTGCGCGATCAGATTCTCCATCATGGCTTTGAAGTGCTCGACACTGATGGCGGATTTAGCTTCCGTGCAAAAAATCCATTCCCTGTATTAGAGCGGATTGGAGATCTGCGCTCCTTCACTGATAAAAAGTTTCCGATCGCCATCGGACTCATTCTCGATGGCTTTCTTGATGATGCAGTTATCACTATTGCGGCAATCAAGAAGTATTCACCGGCAGATACCGCAATTCTGATTCTCATCAGTGGAACGCCAGATTTGGCTGGGATTGCGCTCGAACTCGATGACCGTACCTTTATCACTCAGATCAACGCTGGGGTTGGTTGGGGAGAGGCTGCGAATGCTCTGCTCAAACTCTCACCTGCACCATTTATGATCATTATGGATCCATCCACTCGGTTTACAGCAGATGCCGTTACTCCATCTCTTGCAACCTTACGTGCGGGAGACTTCAGCGCAGTTGGTTGGCATGGTGGTCTTGTGAATGTGGCAGATGATTGGCGTAGTGTTGACGACAAAGGCCCAGGCGAAGTTGATGTTCTCTTTAGCTACTTCATGGGACTTAATGTTGAGCATGCACTCGGTGCGGGTGGTTTCAATAATCGTGCGCTCTACTATCGCAACGCTGATATTGAATTCTCACTACGTCTGCGCCAAGCGCGTGGCAGACTCTTGCAGGCAGATCTGCCGTTGGAGCAAGCTCGCCACCATGGTTACTACGACACCGATGAGTCCTACCGCGATGAACAGTCGAAGAAGACCTATGACCGCATTCTTGAGCGCTTTCGGGGCAAGACCGAGATTCTTACCGATCGCAGGTAGCCTTTACCCATGGCCACTCTCGCTGATTTCACAACACTGCGCGTTGGTGGGCCTGCAGAGAATCTGATTCACGCAAGTACTGAGG
>CAIJKC010000088.1 GCA_903821145.1 uncultured Actinomycetes bacterium
AGAGCACAACACCCACGGAGTAGATATCACTTCGGGCATCGGAGATTCCACGTTGCACTTGTTCCGGAGAGAGATACGAGACGCTGCCAAGGACGACGCTGGATTCAACAGTCATCGTTGCACCGAGTTGAGCACCTCGTGCTAATCCAAAGTCAGCCAGCTTTACTCGACCATCCTTTGAGATCAGAATATTTTCTGGCTTGATGTCGCGATGGATGATTCCATGCTGATGTGCCTGGGCGAGCGCGCTTACAATCGGAATCATGTAGCGAAGGAGATCTTCACTGGAGAGTGGTCCACCTTCATGCAACATTTCACGAAGGGTGAAACCATCGATATATTCCATCACGATGAAGACTGCAGGAGCCCCGCCCTCATTCCAGCCCTGATCTTGGATGGCGACAATATTTGGATGTGAGAGCGCAGCTGCGGCCTTCGCCTCACGAATAAAGCGATTGACGAACTCTTCATCATTGGCAAGATGCGGGTGCATGATCTTGACAGCGACGAGACGATCCAGCCGAGTATCTACAGCAACATAAATGGAGGCCATACCTCCGGCTGCGATGAGGCGCTGAAGTTGGTAGCGCCCATCAATAATTTCGCCGGTGAGGTCAGACACGTTCAAAGTTTAAGGAGAAGGGCGCCTGAAGCCTTGTTATGGCGCGCTCTTTACCTGGTAATCCGCAGCACTCTGCGTATTCTCACGATCAAAGTGTGCTCGCTCATCTGCTTGCCACTTCACCAATAATTCACGAAACTGTTCGCCATCTCGAGCCAGCACCCGCTCCAATCCTCTTTCTGCAGGTAGATCTAGCCAGAGCTTGATATCTGCATCGGCTCGCGTTGCACTTTGACCACTTCCTACGCCCTCCAGAATTAAGGTAGAGGGAGCGGCAATCGTGAGAGGGTGGCCAAAAGAAGAGCTCTGCCAGTTGTATTGGGGGATAGTGATTGGCCCACCAGCATCACCTTGATCAATGATCTGACGAAGTACATAAGCAAGTTCTAGTCCTAATGCGTTCTGCCAGCCGTCATAGAGATCATCCATGTGAATCGTATAAACACTCTCACCGCTCGCAGCTAGTGAATGGTGGATCAGCGATGCAAGTGTTGTCTTTCCTGCGCCGGCTGGGCCATCAATCGTGATGAGAAACATTAGGCCAGGGGTGCGCTTTTCTTTGACTCACGATTCCAGCGGATCCACCCTGCAACCGCGATGGCGACAAAGATGAGGTAGAGAATGGAAGTCAGGTACTGCCCGCCATGCCAGAACTGGTAGGTGTAGACGGCATCCACGACGAACCAGAGCGGCCAGGTTTCAAATTTCTCCTTCACCATCAAGACCTGGGCAATACAGCTGCCCACAAAGCCAAAGGAGTCGGTGAGTGTGGCTGCAGCACCTAGGTGGATGAGTAATGGATTGAGAGCGACCCAGCTGATGGCAAAACCCACCAACCAATAGCCATTATTGCGCCGCGATAATTTCGTAGGCTTTGCGCCCTTTGCTCCCCAACCAAACCATCCCCAGAAGCCGCCTGCGATGAAGATGAATTGCAGGAAACCACTTGCATAATATTTCTGTTCAAAAAAGAGTACGGCATAGAGCAGGCTGCTGATATTCCACCAAGGCCACGTTGATCGAGGTCCCAGTACTCCGAGTCCGACACCGACGACTGAGGTAATGAAAGCGAAGAATTCCAGGATGCTCAGGTGATAGCCCCACGCCGTGAATAGCGTGGTCATGATGATGGAATTTATTGAATGCATGATCGAACCCCTTTCCAATTCGCATTACCGAACTGGTCATACGGTCGACTTGAATTTCAAGTCCTCTCAGCCTTAGAGCGGCTCCCGTTGATTGAAGGTTACCATTACCTCTATGGGAAAGTGGGGTTACCTCGGAATGCTCGCCTTCACAGTCGCGGGCTCCTTCTGGCTTGAGCTTGCACTGAAAGTGAGAGTGCTGCAAAGAATTGGTCGAGCTCTACAAGCCATCGCACCGATCGCACTCCTCTTCCTGATCTGGGATGGTCTTGCGATCGCTCACCACGATTGGTCCTTTGATATCCATCAAATCCTTGGAATCTATGGCCCATTCAATATTCCACTTGAAGAATATGGATTCTTCCTTGTTGTTCCACTTGCTGCAATCATGACGCTGGAGGCAGTTCGCCGAGTGAAGAAGGACTGGCTAATCGGGGATGAGTCGTGAGCTACACATTTACCGCGTTAGCCTTCCTCGCACTCAGCATCGTCTTTGATATGAAGGTGACGGGAGTTCGACTCTTGCGGCGCCGTGCATTTTGGACCTCCTATGCAATTATCTTGCCCTTCCAATTGCTCACCAATTGGTGGCTGACTTCGCGAAATATTGTGATGTATCGAAGTGGTGCAATCCTGGGTATTCGCATTGCTGCCGCACCACTTGAGGATCTGATCTTCGGATTTGCGTTAATCCTGGGAGTGTTGACGCTCTGGGTGAGACTAGGAAAGCGACGTTAACTTATCTGCGAGCAGAGAGTGCACGCGCATAGGCAGGTAAGGCCACTGTGAGACGTCGCCATTGTGAAGTCTTGGCGCGCTCTGTAAAAATCTGGTAATCGATCTTCTCGACTTCATCAACGATTCCGCAATACAACTCACTGGCCGCTTCAATACATGCTCGACTCGATGGCTCCAAGAGATGAATGCCGGCATCAGCTTCTTTCTGCAATCTGCGAACCCGGGCAATCTGTTCTTTGAGAGCGCTTCGAATCTCTGGTGTGACGACCCGTTCGTTGAGCATCTCCCACGTCACCCCATGAGAGTTGAGTTCTTCGATCGGAAGGTAGATCCGACCGCGATCAAGATCTTCAGAGACATCGCGAATAAAGTTCGCTAGTTGGAAAGCAGTGCCAAGTTTTTCGGCAAGTGGATAGGCATCAGGGGAGAGGGGGCCGAGAATGGGGACCATCTGCAGGCCAATGACACTTGCGCTGCCATAGACATATTCCATGAGATCGTCATAGCTCTGATACTCGGAGATGGTGAGATCCATCGTCATGGAGTGCAGGAAGGCTTCAAAGTGTTCGATCGGAATCTGGAAGCGAGTCACCGTATCTGCCAGTGCCATGCCAATCGCATCGTGGCTTTGACCTGTACGCAGATCAGCGAGAACACCTTCACCCCAGCTCTTGAGCGCCTCTGCTTTCTCCTCCAGAGTCAGAGTCGATTCAAGGTCATCGACAATCTCATCGGCATAGCGAGCAAATCCATAGAGTGCATGGACGAAAGGGCGCTTTGCTTGGGGTAGTAAGAGTGTGGCTAAGTAATAGGTCTTGCCATGGAGGGAGTTAAGGCGCTTGCACTCGGCATAGGAGGCACGGAGCTCTGCTCCCTGGATTCCTGCAGCATCTAGCTCCTTCATTCTCGGGAGTCTAGCGAAATTACTTTCCTA
>CAIJKC010000089.1 GCA_903821145.1 uncultured Actinomycetes bacterium
ATGGGAGATATGCATGCATCAATGGGAGATGGTGAGATCTGTGGAACGGGAATCGAGATCGCCGGTGATGTCTTGGTCTCAACTGCGCTCATCAAAGGCATCGGAACGACCTTCCCAGTCACAGAAACTGCCACCTCCTGGATTACCCACGGTGTTGCTGCCGTCGCTGATCTCTATGAGGCAATGCGAATTGCGTGTGAAGAGGCAGCTCACTTATTAGTAGACCATTGGGGTTTCACGATGAGTGAAGCCTTTATCTTCTTATCCGTGCAAGGCAACCTTGGAGTAGCCCAAGCCGTTCATCCGGCCGAGGGAACTGTCATCGCCAAGATGGAAGTTCCTAAAATCGCAGCCTGTCCAAAGCCCTTCAACATTAGCTAAAGAAATCCTTACCAATCAATAATTTGGCGCTCTTCCCAGAGAAAACCGGTCTTATCACTTTCTGGATTAAAACTACGGGTTGCTAGCCAGACAGCCGTGTCAGCACCCTCTTCAACAGAGAGGGGCGCATCTGGGCCACCCATATCTGTGCGCGTGTGATTTGGGCAGACTGCATCTACAAGCAGACCGCGTGTTCCGTGGTTTGTTTCATGGGCGAGGTTGCGTACCAGTGCATTCACTCCAGCTTTGCTAATTCGATATGGTGCAAGTCCGCCGGTATTACCTGGTCCTGACATTCTTCCAAGGCATGCCGAGTAAACAATGATTCGCCCATTGCGTGCCTCGGCCATAGCCGCGCCAAGAATATTGATAGCTGTGAAGACAGAATCAAGATTGGTTGCCATGACTCTGCGCCACTCTTCATTTGTGGTGCGAAGAGTTTTTGACATCTTCTCACTCATCACTGCGTGAGCGAGAACGAGAATTTCTGGTGTTCCAAAGGTTGTGAGAATCTCTGTGAAAACTTCACGTGCAGCGTCGATATCGGCAAGATCAACGGCGCGATTTTCGCAACCAAGTGCTGCTGCTGATTCGGCCAGCCTTACTGGATCTTTCGCGACCAAAACAATGGTGTGTCCTACAGCGTGTAAGGCTCGTGCGGTCTCAAAACCCAGTCCTCGAGAGCCGCCAGTGATGACTGCCAGTGCCATTGCTATTTCCTCTTTAATTCACGTAAGGAGCGCTTAATTGCGTTGCGCTCGGCGATGGCCGCGCTATCTTTCTTTGTTGGGAAGGCCCAACGAAGAAAGAGAATGAAGACGGCAATCATCACAAAGCCACCAAAAGCTTCAAAGAAGAGGGAGTTGTTGATTCCGCCGAGCATGGGAGAAATTTATCTAAGTAAGGCTCGTGGTGCTAGGTGAAAGTTACTTCTTCTCGGCTCTACCTTCGAAATAATCCCAGAGTGCCAAGGTGAGAAGGATCATCGAGAACCCAAAGAGCAGATCTTCGATCGGTGCACCGGCAAGCCTTCGACCAATGATCTGGCCAGATGAATACATCACGATGTTCTTTGAGGTGAGCCACCAATTTGTGAGGAGCTGGAAGGGCAGGATCAGTGCGTAGGTGACCCAAAATATTCCGCGAGTAATCATCTGGCTGCGCAGCACAAAGAGATCTAGCAGGACTGCAACCATGACGGCATCGAGTGCAATATCGGAGTAGATCACGGCCGCTTGCTCTCCCAGCCCGTTAACTTGAGCAAGGCTTTATAGGTGACGATGGTGGTGAGAGGAACGATGATGAAGAAGAGAATCTCCTCCAATGGCACTTTATTGATCAACAGTCCGCTCAGTATTTGGTTGTGATCGAAGTACCAATTGCGTTTGCTGATTGCCCAGATATCCCAGGCAAGATAGATAACGAGTATGGCTATATCTGTGAAGAGGAAGGTCTTCCAAAAGCCTGGGACGCGGATCTTGAAGCCAAGAGTGACACCGACTGCGCAGATACCTATGAAGAGAAGAACTCCTAAGTAATGCAGATGGGCCATACCTAATACTCTCCCAGTTTTACCTTTTCTGAAATAGGCTCGCCCCATGGAGAGATATTTAGCACCGGTCTATGGCTGGGCTAGGCGATGGTCGCGAATTGGAACAGTGGGCACACTTCTACTGCTCGCTCTTATTAGAGCCTTCACATCCGAGATCAGCCTCTCGATTCAGCTCATTATTGCTCTCATAGCCCTTCTTTGTGGAATACCTCATGGCGCAATCGATCACCTGATTGCCATTCCATCAACACCGCGTATTCGTTTTCTCGGTTACATCATTATCTATATCGCAATCGCACTCCTTGCAGGATGGTGCATCGCCTCCTGGAATCTCATCGGCTTTCAGCTCGTTCTTCTGATGAGCGCTCTTCACTTTGGTTTTGGTGATGCCTCCTACATCAATGAAGAACGAGATGCACAGGGAGTGGAACGAAATCCATTCTGGGTCGAAACTCTCTACGCCCTTCCTGCAGGATTCCTCCCGGTCATGCTTCCATTAACAGATCATCGAACACTGAAGGCTTTAAATCGCATTCACCCAACACTTGATCATTGGGCAGGTTCGCACACTCAGATCATTCGCATGAGCGTTCTGCTCCTCGCACTCATTGCCATCATCGTTCTGGCCATCACTGCCCGCCTCTCCTTGGCTGTGGACTTACTCCTCCTCGCTCTGCTCTCGATTTTCGCACCACCCCTCATCGCCTTCGCCACCTACTTTGGGTTCTGGCATGCACTCCGCCATACCGCCAGACTTGTTCCCAAATTAGCGAAGGCTGATGCGCTAGCAAATGTGGGCAGGTGGCGAACTGCTATCTGGGCAGCGATCATCCCTGGCCTCTACGCGATCGGTGGGACCCTCGTGGTTGCGGCCATTCTGATGGTCAAGAACCCTGGAAAGTTCTCTTCAAGTCTGCTCTGGTCGACACTTGTCATTATTTGGTCGCTGACCGTCCCTCATATGATGACGACGGCGGGCTTTGACTGGCGGGCGCTGGGCCGAAAGAGCTCACAGTAAGCGACCAAAACCAGCCCATGAGGCGCCTGAAATGTCCGAAAATTTCTGAGAATATATCGAGAAATACCCCTTTTG
>CAIJKC010000090.1 GCA_903821145.1 uncultured Actinomycetes bacterium
GCTGCACCAACACCCACACCAGCCAAGGCGAAGGTGTCGGGAACATTCGCTGGCTCCACCTCACAAACCCGCTTCGGCCCAGTGCAAGTTCAGATCACCGTCGTGAATGGCAAGATCACTGCTGCCAAGGCACTTCAGTATCCCAATAATGATTTTCGTTCACAGTCGATCTCCCAGCAAGCAATCCCATATTTGGTTCAAGAGACACTTGCTGCAAACTCTGCAAATATCCAAGGCGTCGGCGGAGCTTCCTACACCTCTCAAGGTTGGTATGACTCACTCGTCAGTGCACTCGCTAAGGCTGGTATGTAATGACTCTGGCTCGAGTTCGAGCCGAGATCCACACGTGGGGAACGGTCATCTTTATCGATGCCGCTAGCTTTCGTATCTCTGAATCTGACATTCAGAGTGCAATCGATAAGGTCCAAGAGTTCCTCTTTCTAGTCGATACTCTCTTCTCCACATATAAAGAGAGCTCGGAAGTCTCAAGGCTTCGCCGTGGTGAAATATCGATTACCGATTGCAGCCCTGATCTTCAAGAGGTCTGGGATCTCTGCACGTATGCAAAGAAGGTCACCGATGGATCCTTTGATCCATGGTGCGTCGAAGGTGGCTTTGATCCATCGGGCTATGTGAAGGGTTGGGCATCTGATCGCGCGATTGCGATGCTCAGGAGCGATGGCGTTGAACATATCCAGATCAATGCGGCCGGTGATCTCTCACTTGCAGGAGGTGTGGAACCGGGAAAGCCGTGGTCGATCGGCATCAGACATCCTGAAGAGGCACATACGATCGTAAAGGTCTTTGATATTACTAATGGCGCAATAGCGACATCCGGTACCTACGAACGCGGATCCCATATTAAGGATCCCCACACTGGTCTGATCGCCATTGGTGCGAGATCGGCAACGGTCTATGGGCCAGATGGGGGATTAGCTGACGCCCTTGCCACTGCATTGATTGTTGCGGGCAAGGACGGTGCGTACCTCTTTCAAAAGCCTGAACTTGCTGGGTATCACTGTTGGGTGATCGAGCGTCACAGCGATGAGGCGTGGGCTATTTAAAGCTTCTTACTTATTGCTGAGGGAAGTCAGAAGTGCCATCTCATCACCGCTGAGCTCCACAACTTGAACGATCTCTTCCACTTGATGGGCAAGACGAGCAGAAGCGATTGGGGTCGTAACACCCTTCTGAGCGCGCAGCCAAGCAAGTGAGATCGCAGAGACTGAAGAACCATGGCTCTTGGCGATCTCACGAAGTGCATCGATAACAGCCCACCCACGTGCATCTTGATAGACGCTGGTATCACGGACGGTATCAACCTTTGTTCCAGCTGTTTCCGGTGTGTACTTGCCAGAGAGGAATCCTTTAGCAAGACCATAGAAGGGTGCGCCCCAGAGGCCATTATTTTCAATGACCTTAACAACATCAGATTCATATTCATTTCGGTCGAGCAAGTTATAAAGATTCTGAACGCCAGTGTATTTAGCCAATCCATTGGCATCAGAGATGTCTAAGGCTTCCTGCAAACGAGCACCAGTGTAATTTGATGCTGCGATATAGCGGACTTTGCCAGCGGTGATTAAGTCGGTGAATGCCTGCAGTGTTTCAGCAAGTGGCACGGTCTCATCATCGGAGTGCGCGTAGTAGATATCGATGTAATCTGTTTGCAGTGCGGTGAGGGACTCTTCGACTGCCGCT
The DNA here is from genome assembly GCA_903821145.1 of uncultured Actinomycetes bacterium. Classification (GTDB taxonomy): domain Bacteria; phylum Actinomycetota; class Actinomycetes; order Nanopelagicales; family Nanopelagicaceae; genus PALSA-747. The sequence goes on from CAIJKC010000090.1 coordinate 1,702, forward strand.
TTAATATTTGCAGATGAGAGACCTGGACGAGTGGAGAGCTTAGAGACTTTAGTCGCTATCACCATCTTCTCGCGATTGCCCTTTGACTTCATCCAGGCACCAATGATCGCTTCTGAATCGTGGCCGGTATTTCCCGGGACCCATTCTGAATACATATCTGCGCTATCGATGAAGTTTCCACCGTGCGCGGCATATGCATCAAGAACTGCAAGGGAGTCTTCTCTGCTTGCTGCCCCACCCATGATGTTGGTTCCAAGGCAGAGTGGATGGACAAGTAGGTCAGTTGAAGGCAAGGCGATGTGTGAGGATTCCATGCTGGGATTCTAATAGAGTAAGGCCATGATTGATCGGGTGACTACAGGGGGCTTTAGCAGCGAAGAGTTAGCCCTACAAGAAGTCGCTCTCACCCTGCCCAGCCTTGATTCGGCAGTGGCATTAGCTATCGGGGAGATCGCCCTATCTATTGCCCGTGAGCGCTCTCTCCCCATCGCGATTGAGGTTCGCATCGGAGAGTGGACTGTCTTTCATGCAGCCCTGCCTGGCACAGATTCAGGGAACGATTCGTGGATTGCACGCAAAGCCCGGGTTGTCGCCCTCACTGGGCACTCAACAATGTTTGAGCGAGTAAAGGCTGAAGAGGCTGGCATTAATTGGTATGAGGCACATAACGCACCAGAGGCAACTCATGCCATTCATGGTGGCGGGATTCCCCTTATCGCCAAAGATGTCGAGTACAGAGGAGCGCTCTTGATAAGTGGATTACCACAAGTAGAGGATCATCTCCTTGGGGTCGAGATAGTGACGAGATATCTGAGCCGTATTGAAGGAGAGAAGAATGAGTAAGCCGATCTGGGTCGCTGGTGAAGTGCTGATCGATCTCATTCCACAAAAAAATGGTGAGCGGTTAGCGGTTGTTGGCGGAGGTCCAGCAAATACTGCCAAGGCACTTGCTCGCTTAGGTATGGATTCCTATTTCATCGACGGTATGTCAACAAATGACTATGGTCAGCAAGCAAAGGCTGAATTCATCGCTGATGGTGTGAAGTTAGATTACGTCCACTTCTCAGATAAGCCGATGTGTCTTGCGACCGTTACCCTTGATGCATCAGGCTCTGCCTCCTATGAGTTCCTTATCGATGGAACTGCAACCTTTGATTTTCAACGTGAGTGGCTCCCAAATCCTGTTGCAGGAAACCCTGCCGTCTTCCACATTGGAACTCTTGTGCCACTGATTGAACCGGGTGCATCAGTGCTCTTTGAGTGGGCGCAAGAGATCAATCAGGTCGCCCCTATCGTCTTTGATCCCAATATTCGCCCCTCAGTAGTCAGCGATAGGGCTCACTATGAGTCAATCGTGAAGAAGTGGGCGGCGCTCTCTAACGTGGTGAAGCTCTCTGAAGACGATATTGCGTGGCTTTATCCAGGCCGGCTCCAAGAAGAGGTTGCTGCTGAGTGGCTATCCATGGGTGTGGATCTGGTCGTGATTACTTTGGGATCTGAAGGTCTGCTTGGCATTACACGTCAGGGATCGGTGAAGGTGCCAGGTGTGACGATCACTGTTGCAGATACTGTGGGCGCCGGAGATACCGTTGGCGCAATCTTGGTTGAAGGTATTGTGAAGCATGGTGTTGCAGGTTTAGTTGGCGAAAGTCTAAAAGAAGTTCTCACACGTGCAGCAGCTGCGGCTGCGATCACATGTAGTCGTGCAGGAGCACAACCCCCTTACCTTCATGAATTGAGTATGTAAATGCAACATATTGATGGTTCTGAGATCTCCGTTGCCATTGATTTAGATCAAGGCGCGCGTATTGCATCCCTTCAATGGCGAGATCTGCAATTTGCAGTTCCCTTCCGTGGCACGCCTCTCTCCTGGGGTTGGTATGCGATGGGTCCGTGGGCTGGTCGCATTACTGATGGAATCTTGTATGACGAGGCTGATCAAGAGATCACACTGCCAACAACCTGGGCACCACCACATGCCATCCATGGTTTTGGTTTTACTGGGTCTTGGGAAGAGACAGGAAGTGGATCGGCTCGTTTTGCACTTCCTGCTCCCTATGAAGGTGCATATCTAGAACAACGGATCGAAGTTCTCGATGATGCTGTTCGCTGGACGCTGGAATATGAAGCAAATGGTTGCACCTTGCCTGCTTGGCTTGGTTTTCACCCATGGTTTCCGCGCGAACTAGAACGTGGCGGAGAGGCAGAACTTGAATTCACCGCGGCAGAGATGTTTCTTCGCAATGAAGAGGGGATGCCGACAGGTGAGCTCATACCTTCTCCTGAAGGGCCCTGGGATGATTGTTTTACAGGGGTTAGGGGCACACCCACCCTTATCTGGCCAGGGGCAGCCCGTCTGGAAATTGAATCAGATGCACCCTATTGGGTCGTTTACACAGAAGATCCTGAAGGTATCGCCGTGGAACCACAGACCGCACCGCCTGATGCAGCAAACTTAGGGATCATTGGTGACCATTACATCGAAGCACTCTTCACTTTCTCAGAGGATTACTAAATGCCAGAAGTAGATCGCGCTCATCTCAAGAAGATCATGGCGATTGAAGAGGATCGCTTCCTCGCATTGCATCCCAAGAGTGGTGAACTCTTTAAGCAAGCTCAAGCTGTGATGACAAATGGCGTACCGATGTCCTGGATGTCGAAGTGGCCAGGTGCCTATCCAGTCTTTGTCGATACCGCTCAAGGTGCCTACTTCACCGATGTTGATGGAAATAAATATGTTGATCTCTGTCTTGGAGACACCGGCTCGATGACGGGCCACTCACCGAAAGCTACCGTTGATGCCATCAAGGCTCAGATGGATCGTGGCATGACTGCGATGCTACCGACTGAGGATGCCGTGCTTGTCTCACAAGAGTTAGCTCGTAGATTTGGACTTCCTAAGTGGCAGTTCACCGTGTCAGCAACAGATGCGAACCGTTGCGCAATTCGCTACTCACGCCTAGTTACAGGCCGACAAAAGACAGTAGTAATCGATTTCTGTTATCACGGATCGGTGGATGAAACCTTTGGCACCCTTGATGAGAGTGGTGCGACGATTAAGCGCCCAGGCAATATCGGCGCGCCTGTTGATTTGGATCTCACAACACGCGTAGTTGAATTCAATGATCTCGCAGCGATGGAAGCAGCACTTGCCCATGGGGATGTTGCCTGCATTCTGATGGAGCCAGCGATGACTAATATCGGCATAGTGCTACCTGAAGCAGGCTATTTACAGGCAGTTGGTGAGCTTGCGAAGAAGTATGGTGTGGTCTGGATTATCGATGAGACGCATACGATCTCGGTCTCTGCCGGTGGCATGACTGCAGATTTAGGATTGAAGCCAGATATCTTGACGATCGGCAAGGCGATTGCTGGGGGACTGCCAACTGGAACTTTTGGTATGACCAATGAGATCGCGAACTCGATCACCTCAATGACGAGCCGAGAGATCATCGACACAGGTGGCATTGGTGGAACACTCGCTGGAAATGCGTTATCACTGGCAGCGATGCGTGCAACACTGACTCAGGTTCTCACTGATGAGGCATTTGATCGGATGGTGCCACTGGGTAATCGTTGGTGTGATGGGGTTGAGCAAGCGATTAATGATTTTGATCTGCCATGGCACTGTTCACGCCTTGGCGCAAGAGGTGAGTATCTCTTTAAATCTGGCGCTCCTCGAACAGGCAAAGAGGCAGCCGATGCCGGAGATTTCGAGCTTGAACAATATATTCACCTACGTATGCTCAATGATGGTTTCCTCATCACACCATTTCATAATATGGCTCTTGTCTCGCCAGAGACATCAGAGGCAGATATCGATGCACATACCGCGGCATTTCGCGCGATGTGTGCAGATTTAACCTCGGTTAATTAAAGCCTAGATCGCGGTAGACCTTAAGCGCTGCGGCATTATCGGCATCAACATAGAGCATCGCCTCTGTGATGTTGAGGTTTTTAAAGTAAGAGAGCCCGAGAGAGGTAAGGGCCTTACCCAAACCTTTAGGGGAGCGGCTCTTATCTACTCCCAATACATAGATCTCACCGACTGGACCTTGGCGAGTGAGATCGTGATGGATCTTCGTCCAACAAAAACCGACCATTTCGCCTGCTTTTCGTGCGATAAAGAAGCCCTGCGGGTCAAACCAGCTCTCACCCATCCGGTTAATCAGGTCTTCCATGACCCAACCACCTTGATCAGGGTGGTGGGCAAATATTTGATTATTGAGCGCTAGCCACTCATCGTTATCATCATCAGGAATAAAGCTATGGATATCGAGGGGGATCGCTGGCTGTGAGATCTCACCGATCGTTAACTCAAGCTTGAGGATTGTCCGCATAGGGGCAATTACACACGTTCAGAGATGAGCGAATCTTTACCAGGAAGAGTAAAGCGATAGCCGACGTTACGTACCGTTCCGATGATTGCTTCAAACTCTGGACCAAGCTTTGAACGTAAACGGCGGATATGAACATCGACGGTGCGTGTTCCACCGAAGTAGTCATAGCCCCAAATCTCTTGGAGCAACTGAGCGCGAGTGAAGACGCGACCAGGATGCTGAGCAAGATATTTGAGAAGTTCAAACTCTTTAAAGGTGAGATCGAGCGAGCGACCTTTGATCTTGGCAGTATATGAACTTTCATCGATCACAACATCGCCGGTGCGAATTTCACGCGCTGAAGGATCACTTGCAACAAGTTGGGCATGAGTGCGGCCGATTGAAATACGAATACGGGCGTCAACTTCAGCAGGGCCGGCGGTATCGAGAATAACTTCATCGATCCCCCAGTCAGCACTGATTGCTGAGAGGCCACCTTCAGTTGCGATTGCGATTACTGGGCAACTGATGCCAGTTGATGTAATTAATCTGGCAAGTGATTTCGCAGATGCAATCTCTTTGCGACAATCAATGAAGAGTGCGTCGACATCAGGAATATCGATCAGAACAGAGGCTTCAGCAGGAAGGATACGCACCTGGTGTTGCAAGAGCCCAAGACTTGGCAGCACTTCAGCGCTGGCGCCAAGTGTGTTTGTCAGGAGCAGGATGCGTGCCATAAGGGTGCAAGAATACCCCCATACCCATCAGCTCAGAGAATAGAGTTATCCCATGGTCGAAAAACACGAACTCCACCAAAAGGGCTTACGCCTTACCCCGCAGCGTGAACTCGTTCTTCAAGCCGTACGGGAACTCGACCATGCAACCCCAGAGGAGTTGGCCGAGAAGGTGCGTCAAACACATCCGGGTATCAACCTCTCCACTGTCTATCGCAACCTCGAGACACTTGAGAATGTCGGACTTGTTCAACACTCACACGTTGGTCATGGCGGTCTTCGCTACCACGCTGCCAAAGAGAAGCTTCATGCGCATCTGAACTGCGAGAGCTGTGGACTTTTGATTGAGGTCCCCATCGAGGAGACCTCACTGCTTACCGAGTCACTGCTCAATAATTATGGCTTCCACACAGATTTAGCACACCTTGCCATCGCAGGCCGCTGTGAAGCCTGCTTCATAAAGCCTTAAGGAAAGCAACCGCTAGGCTTGCACCATGTCCGCAGTGCTCGTTGAGGAAGGTCCTGACAAGGGCGCAATCTGGCACTTTGGCGAACCCAATCACGAACAACGCGCACTCGTAGCTGGCACTGCCTTCGCTGATCTTTCTCATCGCGCGGTACTCACCATCACGGGTGTTGATCGCCTTACCTGGATGAATGATCTAGCAACTCAAGAATTTGCAGCATTGCAACCCGGTATCTGGGTTGAATCATTGATGCTTGATGCGCAAGGCCATATCACTCACCAATTCTTTGCAGTCGATGATGGTGAAACTCTCTGGCTCCATACTGAGAAGGAGAAGGAAGAACCACTCCTCACCTTCTTGCAGAAGATGGTCTTTATGCTTCGAGTTGAGCCAAAGTCGGCAAGTGGCACTCATGCGGTGGTGCGTGCACCTGGTCTACATGATGGCATTGGTGGGCCTTATGCAATCGTTCCACGAACCGAGCTGACAGAGACACTTGAAGCTTTTAGATCGGTGCATATGCAGGTTGGTACGTGGGCGTTAGAAGCTGAGCGCGTTGGCGCGCATCGCGCGCGAATTCTCTTCGAGACCGATCACAAATCTATTCCCAATGAACTGGGCTTCCTCAATGGCGCAGTCCATATGAAGAAGGGTTGTTACCCAGGTCAGGAGACTGTGGCGAAGGTATTTAATCTCGGCCATCCACCACGTCGTCTTGTTCTCTTGCACTTAGATGGTTCGATGGTTCACTATCCCGCAACAGGTGCGAAGGTATTTTCGGGTGAGAAAGAGGTTGGCTATATCGGCACTGTTGCTCGCCACTTTGAATTAGGTCCGATTGCACTGGCTGTCATCCGTAGGACAACACCTGTCACTGACGTTCTTCTCGTCGATGGCGTACCGGCAAATCAGGAAGTAATTGTCGCTGCCGAGTAGTTTTAATAGACGAGTGCTTGTACTCCCTCTTCCATAATCTCTTCAACAAATGAGGCAGCGCCTTTAATAGTGATGCCGGGCAAAATATCGGCAGATGTAATTCCACGCCGCTGCGCACATTGAGTACAGAGCGTCACAGAACCGCCAGCGATCACAGCGGCAAGAAGATCCTGGAGTGGTGCGGCATGGGGGAGTTCGAACTGTGCGGCTCTTCCTGGAAGAGCGAAATCTGATGCATCACCGGTGAGCCAAAGTGAGACCTCAATGCCTGCGGCAAGTGCAGTTGCGGCGACCGTGAAGGCTTGCGCGGTCCGCTCTGGGTCGCCACTTCCAGTCAAGACCTTCACCACTAACTTCTTTCGTGCTGTGCTCATGGTCAGATCTTATTCGCCTTCGATCTTAGATAGGCTACGGGTGTGGTGACCCTCACGAGTGTTCTCTTAATAGCTGCCAGCCTTGCATTCGGTATCACGCTCGTTATCTGGGGCGCCCGCGGAATGGCTCGTAACTTCAAGCCAGAGAAGGATCAGAAATAATGGTTTTTACAATTCCAGAAAATCTCCACGAGGATCTCTACCCACTCGCGTGGATGGTTGGTACCTGGCGTGGCAAGGGACAAGGCGAGTACCCGGGCATCGAATCTTTTCAATTCGCCCAAGAGGTCACTTTCAATCACGATGGCCGAAACTTTCTCAATTATTACTCCCGTAGTTGGATCATCGACGAGAACGACGAGATCATTCGACCAGCGGCATCGGAGGTTGGATTTTGGCGTCCCAAGCCAAATAAGGTCCTGGAAGTAGTACTTGCTCACAGCACCGGCATCTCTGAAGGCTGGGTTGGCGTTCACGATGGCCCGCGTATTCAACTAGCGATGGATCAGGGTTACTCGACTCCAACCGCAAAAGTTGTGACAGCCGGGCAGCGCCTTTACGGACTAGTCGAAGGCCAACTCTTCTTCGCCTACGACATGGCGGCAGAAGGGCAAACTCTTCAAGCACATATCTGGTCCTCACTCGAACGCCAAGGTAATGAGTAATAACTCAGGCGAGCTTCTCGCAGAACTCGTTCGTAATGGCGTTGTTGAATCCATTCACACCGGACACCTCGTTGAGATCGGTGCCGATGGCACAGTCTTGCGTGTTCGCGGCTCCATCGATCTTCCAATCTTTCCGAGATCTGCAGTAAAAGTTTTTCAAGCGTCAGGCATGATTCGTGCTGGCGCAAAGCTCACTCCTAAGCAACTTGCAGTTGCCTGCTCATCGCATAGCGGATCTGCCGAACACTTTGATGTGATTCTCTCCATTCTCGCTTCTGTGGGTCTTGATGAACGAGCACTTCGCTGCGCGACGGGTTTTCCTCTTGACGAGAGAGAGCGACGTACGTGGGGTGAGAAGCCGGCAACACAGTTGGCGATGAACTGCTCAGGTAAGCATGCCGGAATGATTGCAGCCTCAGCTGCAGCTGGTTGGGACCTTGATACCTATACAGATCCAGCGCACCCGTTGCAGCAAAGTATTGCTCAAGAGATTACCTCTCTGACAGGTGAACCACTCCAACATGTTGCAGCAGATGGTTGCGGAGCACCACTGTTTGCTGTGTCGACACTTGGGTTAGCACGTGCAGTGCACGCCTTCACACTATCTACTGATCCAGTGCATCAAGAAGTGATGGCAGCGTGCCGCGCATTCCCAGAGATGACAGGTGGTAAAGGTCGATTGCATTCACGATTGATGCAAGAGATCCCAGGATTCTTCATGAAAGATGGAGCAGAAGGCGTCAATGTCTTCTCCATGGCTGATGGCAGGTCATGTGCTGTGAAGTTTGCTGATGGCTCCTACCGTGCAAGTGGTCCTGTGGTCTCAGCAGTACTTCGAAGTTGGGGTGTAGATGCTCCAGATGAGCGTGTGGAAGTGCTGGGTGGCGGAAAAGTGGTCGGAGAGATCAGAGCAGTTCTAGAATAAGCACCATCATGAAGAAGCAAGCCCGCGTAGCAACGCTGATGCTCCACACCAGCCCGCTTGAACAAGCAGGTACTGGTGATGCTGGTGGTATGAATATTTATGTTGTTGAGAGCGCGATTCAAATGGCGAAGGCCGGCGTTCAAGTCGATATCTTCACTCGCGCAACACGTTCAGGTCTTACCGATGTCACAATTGCAGATGGCGTCACAGTTAAGCATTTAGAAGCTGGACCATATGAAGGTATCTCAAAAGAGGATCTACCGTCACAGCTTTGCGCGCTGACATCATCGATGATGCATGATATTTCGAAATTCCCCTCTGATTATTACGATGTGTTGCACTCGCACTACTGGATCTCCGGTCAACTTGGGTGGATGATCTCGGAGCGAACCGGTATTCCGTTGGTTCACACCATGCACACCATGGCGAAGGTGAAGAACTTAGCGCTTGCTGAAGGTGAGAAGCCAGAACCTAATACTCGAATCATTGGTGAGACTCAGGTAGTTGCCGCCTCTACCGCTCTTATTGCCAACACTGATGCTGAAGCCGCCTCACTTGTTTCACTCTATGACGCCTGTCCAGACAATGTCTTCGTTGTTACACCAGGAGTTGATCTTGGTCGTTTTACACCAGGAGCAGGACAAGCTGCAGCTCGGAAAGCACTCAACATCGCTCCCGATGCCAAGATGATTACTTTTGTTGGTCGAATCCAGCCGCATAAGGGTCCAGAAGTATTGCTGCGCGCAGTGGGGGAGATGCTTTCACACTCACCGCACCTTCGCGCAAAGCTTGCACTCGTGATCATTGGTGGTGCATCAGGAAATGGTTCACAAGAGCCACAACGGCTTAAGGCGCTTGCAAAGTTCTTAGGTATTGAAGATGTTGTTCACTTTATGCCGCCAACACCGAGAGAAGATCTACCCAATTGGTATCGGGCATCTGATTTGGTCTGTGTGCCGTCATACTCTGAAAGCTTTGGCCTAGTGGCACTTGAAGCCCAAGCGTGCGGAACACCGGTGGTGGCAACGGCTGTGGGCGGCCTGCGTACTGCCGTCTCGGACGGTATTTCAGGTTCGTTAGTTGATGGCCATGATCCCAAGGCCTGGTCTGCGGTTATCTCTCGATTGCTTGCAGACCCTGCACGCCTGATTGGACTCTCACTTGGCGCAATTGCTCACGCATCTAAGTTTGGCTGGGATGCAACTGCCCGTCGCACACTCGAGGTCTATGACTGGGCGATTGAACAACCAAAGCCAAAGAGTCTCTTTGCGGTAAATGAGTAATGGCTTCACCTGCTGCAGTCATTGAAGAGTTTATTGCATCTCATGACCTGGATGCAGAACAGATTAATCCTCACACCTTTTTGATCACACTTCCTGGTGAGAAGAAGCTTGAGACCCATTGCGCATTCGTGATTGGCGAACATTCGGTAACGATCAATGCCTTTGTGATTCGAAAGCCAGATGAGAATACCGAGGCGGTCTACTCCTATCTCTTAACAAAGAACGCTGCGATGTATTCAGTTGCATTTGCCATCAATGAACTCGGTGATATCTACCTGGTTGGCCGGTTGCCGCTTGCAAGTATTACCGAACAAGAGATTGACCGAGTGCTTGGCGCAGTGCTGCAATACTCTGATTCATCCTTTAATCCGCTGCTTGAACTTGGATTCTCCAGCGCAATTCGTCGTGAGTGGGCTTGGCGCCTCTCCCGTGGTGAATCTCTCGCGAATTTGTCGGCATTTCAGCATTTAATTTAAGTTATTCTTTCCCTATGAATCTGATCCTCTTGCGTCACGGCGAATCTGAGTGGAATGCACTCAACCTCTTTACTGGGTGGGTCGATGTCAGACTCTCACCAACAGGTGAGGCAGAGGCAAAGCGCGGTGGTGAGCTTCTCCTGTCCCGCAATCTCCTTCCCGATGTCGTTCACACCTCTCTCTTACGTCGTGCCATTCACACATCACAACTAGCCCTGGATGCCTGTGATCGCCATTGGATTCCAGTTCGCCGTTCTTGGCGCTTAAATGAACGCCATTACGGAGCTTTGCAGGGCAAGGATAAGAAAGAGACGCTTGCACAATATGGGGAAGAGCAGTTCCAGTTGTGGCGTCGCTCCTTTGATGTTCCACCACCACCGATCGCAGCCGATGATAAGTATTCACAGGCCGGCGATCCACGCTATGCCGATCTTGGTGCTGCCTTGCCTGCCACCGAATGCCTCAAAGATGTTATTACTCGAATGATCCCTTATTGGGAGTCAGATATTAAGCCAGATCTTCTCGCCCATAAAACTGTCCTTGTGACTGCCCATGGCAACTCACTACGCGCACTCGTCAAGCACCTTGATGGCATCAGTGATGAGGCAATCGCTGGCCTCAATATTCCGACTGGTATTCCATTGCTCTATGAACTCAATGAAGATTTCACTCCAAAAAAGAGTGGCGGAGAGTATCTAGATCCAGAGGCAGCGAAGGCTGCGATTGAAGCAGTGGCGAATCAGGGCAAGAAGTAATTACTCCGCAGGTACGTATTCACCAGTAACGGTGAAGTGAACGCGATTTGCAATCGACACTGCATGATCGCCAAAGCGTTCGTAGTAGCGTCCAAGAAGAGTCATGTCAATTGCTGTTTCAATTCCGAAGGACCAATCATCGCTCAGTAAGACAGCGATGAGCTTGCGGTGAAGTTCATCCATCGCATCATCATCTTTATCAAGTTCGAGCGCGCGAGTGACATCTTTATATTGAATGACGGTAGAGAGTTTTTCACCAATCGCAGTCGCTGTTTTTTCCATATCCACGATGATGGTGGTGAGAACTTCCGGGACAGCGCAACTAGGGAAACGCATCCGGGCGGTCTTGGCAACGTGGTGAGCAAGGTCGCCCATGCGCTCAAGGTCTGCAGACATGCGAAGGGTTGAGACTAAATTGCGAAGGTCAGAGGCAACGGGTTGCTGGCGAGCCATCAAGTTGATGGTGCGGTTGTCGAGGTCGTGTTGGATCTGGTCGATGACATCGTCTGCGGCAATGACCTTTTCAGCCAGCTGCAGATCTGCCGTGAGCAGGGCCTTGGTTGCATCCGATAACGCCTCTTTAACCAGGCCGGACATGCGAAGGAGGGTCTCGTTGATGGCTTCGAGCTCTTCGTGGAATATGTCGCGCATGGGGAAAGGTTAGCCCCTGAGGTCTGCCTGTGCCGTTGGATCTGTGAACGAGCTTTGAACAATTGGTAAAGATTTGGGGTTTTTCCACCAAAAGGCACCATTGGGGATGGAGAGCTGTGGCATAACTCCTACGATTAGGGAATGGCATGGCTCAACCGAGTGAAGCGAGAGGCCCCAGAAGTAGCGGGCCAAGCATCAGGAACCACACTGCCTGCTTCCCTTGTAGACCTCCTTGCAAGTATTGATGCCGAATCACTTCTCTTGGCATCCGGTGATGCAATCATTTATTCAACCCCAGGCATTGCGACCTTCCAGCTCACGCGCGATCGCTTCCTCATTAATAACTCTCTGATGAACTTGGTTCGCGCAGTGAGGCGCTCTGGTGAGCAACAAGAGGCAACTATGGAGCTACCACGTGGCCCCATTGGTGAGGGAATGCACGATCTATTAGTTCGTGTGACTCCGATCGGCGATGATGGAATGATCGCAATTTTGATCTTTGATGATTCAGAGATGCGCCGCCTTGATGCAATCCGCAGAGATTTCGTTGCAAACATTTCTCATGAGTTGAAGACTCCGATTGGTGCGCTCTCCATTCTTTCTGAAGCTGTCCTCGGTGCAGCAGATGATCCAGAGGCGATCACGCGCTTTGCAAATCGCATGCAGGCCGAAGCGCAACGGCTTACCGGATTAGTCCAAGAGATTATCGATCTCTCACGCTTGCAAGATGGTGATCCACTGAAGAGTGGTGAAGTTGTGGATCTCGTTCTTGCAGTGAAAGAGGCCGCTGATCAGACCACGCTTTCAGCTGAGTCTCGCAAAATCTCGGTTGTTTTAAGTGTGCCTGATCAGGTTGAGATCGCCGGCAGCCGTGAACAAGTGATCATGGCGGTTCATAACCTGATTGAGAATGCGATCAACTACAGCCCTGAAGGAACACGTGTTGCAGTTGCCCTTCGTGTACAAGATGGGATTGCGGAGATTTCCGTCTCTGACCAAGGCATTGGTATTCCAGAGAGTTCGCTGGAGCGTATCTTTGAACGCTTCTACCGCGTTGATGCGGCCCGCTCGCGCGCAACAGGTGGCACCGGCCTAGGACTTTCGATCGTGAAGCATGTTGCTACCAACCATGGAGGCGATGTCTCTGTCTGGTCGGTTGAGGGCGCAGGCAGCACTTTCACCATGAGGTTCCCACTTTCTCCCAACAATCCCCAACCAACGCTTAAAGCCGTGGAGGCCAAGTAATGACGAAGATCCTCGTTGTTGAAGATGAAGCATCATTTTCGGATGCGCTTTCTTACCTGTTAGGACGAGAGGGCTTTGAAGTGAGCGTGGCAGATACTGGCGACGGTGCAATCGCTGAATTTGATCGACATGGCGCTGACTTGATCCTTCTTGACCTCATGCTACCTGGGCTCTCTGGCACTGAAGTCTGCCGTCAGATCCGCCAACGCTCTAACGTTCCGGTCATCATGCTTACCGCAAAGGATTCTGAAGTCGATAAGGTCGTAGGCCTTGAACTTGGCGCCGATGATTATGTGACGAAGCCCTATTCAACTCGTGAGTTAGTCGCACGTATTCGTGCCGTTCTTCGTCGACAGAGTGAAGATTTCTCTGACTCTGTTCCTGATGGAGTTCTCACCGCAGGACCGGTCCGTATGGATATCGAGCGACACATCGTCAACGTAAATGAGGAGCAAGTTCAGCTCCCACTCAAAGAGTTTGAACTTCTAGAATTCTTGATCCGTAACTCTGGTCGAGTCTTGACTCGCTCACAGTTGATCGATCGCGTCTGGGGAAGTGATTACTTTGGTGATACCAAGACTCTTGATGTTCACGTCAAGCGTCTTCGTGCAAAGGTTGAGGTGGACCCGGCCAATCCACTCTTTATCCAGACTGTGCGTGGCTTAGGCTACAAGTTCGAGGCGTAAATAACTTTACGATCCAGAGTTAGTCAACGTTTGCGTAGATATCGCTCTTATCGCGAATGAGCACGTTGACAGTAATTGCAGGTGCGCTCGCGTAAGTAATTGTGAGATTTACGCGGGTACTTGCTACGCCACCCAATCCAGCAATCACAGCATGAGCATTAGCTGTTGGGCCAGAGAAGATGATTGGTTGATTCTTCACAAGCGCATATGAAGGCTTATCTAACTTAAGTGCAACACCGTTGATGCTCATACCTGTGAGCGCATCTGCGCCGTCTCCTTCATTAATAAAGGTTCCAACAAGTACTGCCGAGCCATCAGGCTGATTAACGAGTAACACATCCCGTGCAATGATCGAACCAGAATCCTTCTCGATGCCATCTGTTACTTGCTTGATGTTTCGAGTGGGAGCGTCTGGACCACTAGCACCGCAACTTGTCAAGAGAAAAAGTGAGGCAATTCCGATGGCGAAGGGGGCTAATTGGCTGCGTTTCATGGAACAAATCTTACCTGCTATTATTGGTCCCTATCGAAAGGCGCAAAACTCGATGTCATTCAAAGTCGGTGAAACCGTTGTTTATCCCCATCACGGAGCAGCTTTAATCGAAGCGATTGAAACTCGCACTATCAAGGGCGAAGAGAAGATCTATCTCGTTCTCAAGGTGGCTCAAGGGGACCTCACCGTTCGAGTTCCAGCAGAGAATATTGATCTCGTAGGCGTACGCGATGTTGTCGACTCAGCCGGCCTAGATCGAGTATTTAGCGTTCTACGTCAGCCATATACCGAAGAGCCAACTAACTGGTCCCGCCGCTACAAGGCAAATGTTGAGAAGCTCGCATCAGGTGATGTTATTAAGGTTGCAGAAGTTGTTCGCGATCTCTATCGCCGCGATCTCGACCGTGGCCTTTCAGCCGGCGAGAAGCGTATGTTGGCAAAGGCAAAGCAGATCTTGATCTCAGAACTCGCACTGGCTGAGCGCACTGACGAAGTGAAGGCTGGCGTGATTCTTGATGAGGTTCTCGCTTCCTAATCTGTAGCGAGTAATACGCGGTATCACTGAGTAGATCATGAATATCGCAGTCATCATCCCTGCTGGCGGTTCCGGCGAACGCCTTGGAGCAAATATCCCTAAGGCACTCGTACAACTTGGCGGTAGAACACTCATTGAACATGCCGTTGCGCAGATGGCGCCAATTGCCACCCACGTTGTTGTTGCCGCACCTGCAGGCTTCGAAGATCAATTCCGCTCTCTCCTCGGTACAGAAGTGACTGTTGTTACAGGTGGAATCACCCGCACTGAATCTGTGAAGGCGGCCCTGAAGACGCTCTCGAAAGAGATTAGTTTTGTTCTGGTCCATGATGCCGCTCGCCCTCTTGCATCCACCGATCTTGCGCGTCGAATCATTAAGGAGCTAGAGGCAGGGGCAGATGCTGTCATTCCTGGCTTGAAAGTTGCCGACACAATTAAACGTGTGAATATAGATGGCTTCGTAACGAAGACCCCTAATAGAACAAAGCTTCGCGCGATACAGACCCCACAAGGTTTTACCTATGAAACGCTGGTAACGGCCCATAAGTCAATGTCGGATGCAACCGATGATGCCGGGTTAGTGGAGGAGCTTGATATTCCGGTTAAAGTGATTCTTGGTGAAGAACGTGCACTCAAAATCACAACACCAGATGATTTCCAACGCGCCTATCGATTCTTATTGGGCGAGGATGTGATGGATTTCCGAGTTGGCATCGGCACCGATGCACATGCATTCTCTTCCGACCCTTCTCGAGCACTGCATCTGGCCGGATTGGAATGGCCTGGTGAAGTGGGTGTTGATGGCCACTCCGATGGCGATGTTGCAGCACATGCAATCTGTGATGCGCTCTTATCTGCTGCGCAGAGCGGTGACTTAGGTTCACACTTTGGAACATCACGCCCAGAATATGCCGGCGCGAGCGGTTCACAACTATTGCAAGAAGTTCGCGCAATCGTTGACGCTGCAGGCTTCGTGATCACCAATGTTTCGGTGCAGATTGTCGGTAACCGTCCCAAGATTGGCCCACGTCGCCAAGAGGCGATTGATGCGCTTTCGCACGCACTTGGTGGAGCACCGGTATCAGTTTCTGCAACAACGACTGATGGACTTGGTTTTACAGGCGAGGGTAAGGGCCTTTCGGCAATTGCGACTGCGCTGATCACCTGCAAGTAGCCGTTAGACTTACCTAATGACGAGCGAGCTTCATCTCTATGACACTGCCACACGTGTCGTTGATCGCTTTCGCCCGTTGACCGAAGGCAAGGTAGGGATCTACGTCTGCGGCGCCACCGTGCAGGCTCCACCTCATATCGGCCATATTCGCTCAGGGGTGAACTTCGATATCTTGCGCCGCTGGCTGGTAGCAACTGGTTTTGACGTCACCATGATCCGTAACGTCACAGATATCGATGACAAGATTTTGCATAAGGCTGTACATGAAGCGGCTCCTTGGTGGGCAGTTGCTATGAAGTATGAGCGCGCATTTGCAGAGGCGTACGCATCCTTGAATGTTCTGCCGCCGACCTATGAGCCTCGCGCAACCGGACATGTCACGCAGATGATCGAACTTATGGAGAAGCTCATTGCTAACGGAAGTGCTTACGCGCCCGGCAATGGGGATGTCTATCTAGAAGTTCGTAAATTAAAACGTTATCTCACTCTTTCGAATCAAAAGCTAGATGACCTGCAACCAGCAGAAGATGCCGATCTCACACACAAGCGCGATCCTCGTGACTTCGCACTCTGGAAAGCGGCTAAGGTAGGAGATCCATCGTGGCCAACACCGTGGGGAGCAGGCCGTCCGGGCTGGCACTTAGAGTGCTCTGCAATGGCGCATACCTACTTGGGCGAGAGCTTTGATATCCATGGCGGCGGACTTGATCTGATCTTCCCTCACCACGAAAATGAGATTGCTCAATCAGAAGCAGCCGGTTACGGATTTGCACAGCGTTGGATGCATAATGCCTGGGTCACAACCTCTGGCGAGAAGATGTCTAAATCTCTTGGTAACTCATTGCAAATCCATGAAATTCTGAAGAAGGGTGTTCGAGGAATCGAGCTTCGCTGGTATTTAGGATCTGCTCACTATCGCTCGATGCTTGAATTCTCTTTTGAGGCTCTCGAAGAGGCCTCTGTGAACTTCCGCCGTATTGAAGCCTTCTTGAAGCGCGCAGCTGAAGTGACAGGAAGAGAGCCAGAGATTGCGTATTCGCAGGCCTTTGCTGATGCGATGAATGATGATTTGGCAGTTCCTGCAGCACTTGCCAGCATCTCTGAGGCAGTCCGCCTTGGAAATACCGCAATTACTGCCGAAGATAGCGCAGCAGTCGGTGCGTATGCCTCTGAAGTGCGAGGAGCGCTATCTATTTTGGGCTGTGACCCATCTGATGAAGCCTTTGCAAAAGAACGTAGTGGGAAGAATGAGGCCCTGGATGGTCTTATTTCGCTAGCCCTTGATCAACGCAATGCAGCTCGTGCGCGGAAAGATTTCGCAGCAGCAGATGCAATTCGTGATCAGATCCTTCACTTGGGAATCCTCATTGAAGACACACCACAAGGAACACGTTGGAGTATTCAATGACAAGACCAGGACGCAAGCGCCGCGAAGCAGCAACTGCACCAGCACGAGCAATTCGCCGCGATGAGGGCCGCAGGCCAGAATCCCGCCGTGAGACAAAGCCATCAGGTGATGCTGTCGCCGGAAAGAACTCAGTCGTTGAAGCACTTCGTGCCAAGATCCCTGCAAAGGAGCTCTTGCTCGCAGAGCGCACTGAAGTAGATGAGAAAATTGCCGAGTCACTTCGCTTGGCAAAGAATCAGAATTTAGTGATCAAGGAAGTTCCACGCGGCACTATCGATGGCGTGACTGGCACAACTACTCACCAAGGCATTGCTCTTGTCATCAAGCCTTTCACCTACACAGATTTTGATCAGATGCTTGTGAATGCACGTGCGGATGAGAAGGTTGGTCTCATCGTTGGAATGGATGGTGTCACAGATCCACATAACCTAGGTGCGATTGTGCGAAGCGCAGCAGCATTCGGGGCTGATGGTGTCGTTATTCCAGAACGTCGCAATGCATCAATGACAGGTTCTGCATGGAAGGCATCAGCAGGAGCTGCAGCACGTATGCCAATCTCTCAAGTTACTAATCTGGTCCGCTCGATTGAGGATGCTAAAAAAGCAGGATTCTTCGTCGTTGGTCTGGCAGCAGATGGGGATGAAGAATTACCTGGATTTTCACTGGCCCAAGAGTCTGTCTATGTGATCGTTGGATCTGAAGGGAAGGGCTTGTCTCGCCTGGCTCGTGAGAAGTGCGATCTCGTGCTCTCCATCCCTATGCGATCTGACGTCGAGTCGCTCAACGCATCCGTTGCCACCGCAATCGTGATGCATTGGATCGCTGCCGCGAGAGCCAAGTAGCGCTACCCCTCTCAATTTGCCTACTGATTACCCTTTGTTCATCTAAGTAGGAGAAACTATTCCCATGAGTCATTCGATCGCCGAGAACCCGCGCGAACGTCTTATCGACCGTGAGCTCTCCTGGCTCGCCTTTAATCAGCGCGTTCTCGAACTCGCTGAAGATGAATCAACGCCACTTCTTGAGCGCTGTCGCTTCCTAGCGATCTTCTCATCAAACCTCGATGACTTCTACATGATTCGCGTTGCCTCCCTGAAGCGCAAACTTGCTGCAGGAATCACGAAGACAAATACGGCTGGCTATAACCCACGTCAATTGATGACAGAGTTATCGCAGCAGACCCAGGCGCTGATTGCTCGCCAAGCTAAGTGCTTTCATGAATCGGTTCTGCCGGCGCTTGCAAGCCATGGCATTGGTCTTGCCAAGTGGAGTGAACTTACTGAGAGTGAACAAAGTTATGTGAACGAAATCTTCCACTCGAAGATCTTCCCAGTTCTGACACCGCTTGCCGTTGATCCTTCCCATCCATTCCCGTATATCTCTGGCCTCTCACTCAACCTTGCAGTAGTCGTTGGCTTACCTGAGTCCGAGGATGAACTCTTTGCTCGTGTGAAGGTGCCGTCAAATCTTCCTCGCTTCATACCGATTGAGAAGAATGTGGCAAAGCGATTTATTCCATTGGAACAAGTCATCATTGCAAACCTTGATCAGCTCTTTCCCGGAATGGATATCAAGAGCTATTACACATTCCGCCTCACCCGCAATGCTGATTTGGCTCTTGAAGAAGAAGAGTCTGATGATCTACTTGCAACAATGGAACAAGAGTTATTGCGCCGTAAATTTGGCCCACCAGTTCGCCTTGAGGTGAACCCAGATATCGATGCCGAACTTCTCACAACCTTGATGGATGAGTTGGATGTGAAGGCGCAGGATATTTCTCGTGTTCCAGAACCATTGGATCTGACTGGGCTCAACGTCTTTGCTGATATCGATCTGCCCGAGCTGAAGTTTGCGGCCTATCAGAACCAAACCCCACCACTGCTTCGCGACATTGATTCCGAGAATTACGATGATTTCTTTGCGGCTATCCGCAGGCAAGAGATCTTGGTCCACCACCCTTACGAGTCCTTCACCTCATCTGTTGTTCGCTTCCTGGAGAGTGCAGCACGTGACCCACACGTCTTAGCGATCAAACAGACGCTCTATCGAACATCTGGTGATTCACCGATTATGGCGGCCTTAATTGAAGCAGCAGAGGCCGGTAAGCAGGTTCTCGCGGTTATTGAGATTCGTGCTCGCTTTGATGAGCAGGCAAATGTTCGCTGGGCTCGCAAACTTGAAGATGCTGGTGTTCACGTGGTCTATGGCCTGGTTGGATTCAAAACTCACGCCAAGCTCTCACTTGTCGTACGCCAAGAGACCAATGGCATTCGTCGTTATGTTCATATGGGAACAGGTAACTACAACCCAAAGACTGCTCGCTTGTATGAGGATTTTGGTCTGCTCTCCTCGGACGCTGTCCTAGGTGAAGATGTCAATAAACTCTTTAACCAGCTCTCTGGTTTTGCACCGCAAACCTCTTTTGAACGCATCTTGGTTGCGCCGCGCACCATGGCTCCTGGCCTCCTTGCCTTCATTGATCGAGAGATCGAGAACCACAAAGCAGGCAAGCCATCTGGTATTCGCTTCAAACTCAACTCCGTTCTCGATGAAGAATTTATTGAGGCTCTCTATCGCGCGAGCCAGGCCGGAGTAAAGGTCGAACTTATTGTTCGTGGTATCTGTGCGATACGAACTGGCGTGCCAGGGCTCTCAGAGAATATTCGTGCCGTCTCAATCCTTGGTCGATTCCTTGAGCATTCACGTATCTTCCACTTTGTTAACGGCGGAGAAGATGAACTGTGGATTGGCTCTGCAGATCTCATGGATCGAAACCTGCGCCGGCGAGTTGAGTCACTGGTGAAGATCACGCAGCCTGATCACAAGCGTCACCTGTTGCGCGCCGTCGATGGCTACCTCTCCGATAAGACTGCAAGCTGGCATATGACTGAAACTGGCTCATGGCGCAGGGTTATGCAGACATCTAATGGTGAGCCGCTCTCGGACTTCCATCAGGCATCAATTGATTGGTATCGGGCCCGCGGATGAGTAACACCATCATCGCTGCCGGCGCAGTCGTCTGGCGCAAAGTTAATAACCAAGTAGAGATCGCACTTGTTCATCGACCACGCTATGACGATTGGTCACTTCCTAAAGGCAAGCAAGATTCAGGGGAAGCTCTGATTGCATGTGCCTATCGTGAGACTTTGGAAGAGACCAACCTCAAGGTTTCCTTCGGCCCCTTTATCGGAGATATCGAATACTTTGTTGCAGATGGCCTTAAGCAGGTTTACTACTGGGCAGCTCGTCTGGCCGATGATTCGCCAGAGTTTCACCCCAATGATGAGGTAGATCTTCTCGAGTGGCATTCGATCAATGATGCAGTTGAGAAGGTAACGCGAGATTCGGATCGAGAGATCATTGAAAAATTCAACGATGTCCCATTCGATTCATACCCACTCATTATGCTCCGTCATGCTAAAGCTCTTGCACGAGAAGAATGGCAGAGCGAAGATGAGGATCGTCCACTCGAACAACTTGGACAGCAGCAGGCCCGCCGCATGCTCTCGATCTATCAGGTCTATGGATTGACTCAGATCCACACCTCAGATGCTGTTCGTTGCCACGATACTGTCGAGCAGATGGCACATGCCCTCGGTCTGACTATGAAGATCACCAACAAGATCAGTGAATACACATGGAAAAAAGATAAAGAGAAGGCGATTGATTACGCCAAAGATCTTATAAAGGAGAATGAGCCGATCCTGCTCTGCAGTCACAACCCAGTATTACCAAAGATGATGGCAAAACTCACCAAGAAGGTTGATTTTGACTTCCCATCTAACAAGTTAGAGCCAGGCCAGTCCTGGATCTTGCATCACAATAAGAAAGAAGTGCTTCAGATAGATCGTTTGGATACACCTGTAAAGCAGGCGTAATCTCTTACTTTTCTGTCCAGTCCATCCATTTAAGAACAACACCTTCACGAAGTGCCCAGGGACAAATCTCTAATTCACGAAGATCAAGGTTTCGCATCACAGATTCAGTGACATAGGCGCCAGCAACAATTTGGCGGGCACGGTTGGCTGAAACTCCAGGGAGTTTTGTTCGCTCATCCAGAGTCATATCCCCAAGGCGATTACAGATCTTACGAATCGCATCAATTTTGATGTTCTTTCCATTGCCATCAAACCAATCACCACAGAGTCGGGCAATGGTGCGAAGAGTTTTTGACGTGGCAATGGCGCGATCTGTATCTTGGTGATGGACCAGCGCTGGCAAGATCGAATCAAGTTGCTCTTCAATATGTTCACGGAGCACATTGATGGATTTGCTGGAGTATGGATCTCCTGTTAAATGATTTTGGGTGAGGCGAGCGGCACCGAGTGGAAGTGAGACAGCAACCTCTGGTGCTTCGTCGGTGCCCACTGCAATTTCGAGAGAACCACCTCCGATATCAATTACGAGTAGGCGACCACTTGACCAACCAAACCAACGGCGTGCGGCCAGGAAGGTGAGCTTTGCTTCCTCTTCACCGCTGAGTACTTGAATATCAATTTTTAGATCCTTGTTGATTGCAGCAAGGATTGCATCACCATTTGCTGAATCGCGAAGTGCTGAAGTTGCAAAGGGGAGGAACTCTTCAACCTTGACTGATTTGGCATGTTCTAGGGCACGGGTAACGGCGCCACGAAGTGCATCGATTCCAGCTTGCGAGATTGCGTTATCTCGTTGGAGGTACTCAGTCAGGCGAAGCTCTTCTTTATAGTTATAGGTGGGGTTGGGACGGGCTCCAGGATAGGTATCCACGACCTGTAAATGGACGGTATTTGATCCCACATCGAGAACCCCAAGGCGCATAAGCGGACTATAGCCACGATTTCGTGCTGGCAATCGCCCGTGCCATAATTACGCCTCTTGGTAGATCCGCAAGGATCGACTGAGGGGAACTTGGTAGATCCTCTTTCAAGAGGCCGATCTACTAAGGGATCGCCTCCCTAGCTCAGTGGTAGAGCAGCCGCCTTGTAAGCGGCAGGTCGTCAGTTCAATCCTGACGGGGGGCTCCAGCTCTTAACCAGATCAATCCCAGCGCGCCTGACAGCAGGGCGGCAAAGAATAAACCAATACGAACCTGGGCCAAATCTGACGGCGAACTGAGGGTAATTTCAGCAATCACGATCGAAACAGTCAGTCCCATTCCCGCCAAAAATCCAACGCCAGTAATTTCACGAAGGGTCAATCCGGCTGGCAATTGCAGCTTTGTCACTCTGGTCATTAACCAGGCTGCAACTGAAATACCAATAACCTTTCCAACTACTCGCGCGATGATGAGTGATGTACTGATTGATCCAGCGAGATGCGAGAAATCTAGTTTGGATAAAAGGTTGATCCAGAGATAGACCGGAATGACGATGAAGGTTGCAAATGGCGCGAGGACTTTGATCAAGATTGATCTAAATGGGAGCACGAAGCCGATCGCGGCTGCGCCAAGTGTGTAGATCGCACTCGAAAGATTGAGATCTGATCTAAAGAAAATTCCAATAACCAAAAGTGAGAAGAAATCATCAGCGACAACAAGAGTTAAGAGAAAGAGCCGAACTGCAGGATTCACACGCTTACCTAAGATGCTGAGTGCACCAATCGCCAGTGCTACGTCAGTTGGCATTGTCACAGCCCACGCGCTGGAGTGAGGGTGCAGAAGGATAAAGATGAGCGCAGGAAGGATCATGCCCGCCAAGGCTGATAGGGCAGGCAGGATGGCATCCTTTGGTTTGGCTAACCCAGCACGTAGTTCCAACCCAATCAAGGTGAAGAAGATGAAGGTTAAGAGCTCGGAGACCATGCGGGTAATCATAAGGGGAGGACATTCCACCCGTTCCGTGCTAAAAATAGCCATGACAACTCAGACTCACCGCTCAGAAATCTTCGCCCTATCCCATGAATTTGTAGAGAAATCAGCGGCTTTCAGCCCGATGAACTGCACACGTCTTGGCATCCCTGGCTTCGAAGATCAGCTCGATGACTTCTCGCTCGCCCACGCAAATAAATCTGCTGCTTACGCCCGCGAAGCGCTGAGCCAGATGAAATCACTGCAACCTATCGATGAGATCGATCGGATTGCTCAGACCGTCTTTGTCGAGCGCATCTCCTCTCGCCTCCAACTTCACGACTCTCGTGAGGCGTATGCGACATATGGACAACTCGCCTCACCCGTAAGCGGTATCCGTCAGATCTTCTCAACAATGACCTACGAAACTCCGGAAAAGGTTGCGAATGCAGGTAAGCGCATGAGTGCAATCGCTGGAGCTTTGAAATCATGGAAGGACTGTCTTGAGGAAGTGCATGCCGAAGGCCATCGCACTGCTCGCCGCCAAGTTCTCGCTGTTGCAGGTCAATTAAAGACTCACGGGTCAGGTGCCTACTCAAAGCTTGCCGCAGATATTGCACCAGGCAATGCCGATATCGCCGCTGCAGCAAAGAGCGCTGAGCAAGCATGCCTTGAGATGTCAAAGTGGATGGAAGAAGTTCATGCCCCTCGCTCTGCCGAGACCGATGGCGTGGGTGAGAAGCGTTATGCGCCATGGGCGAAGTACTTCACCGGTGCAGATATTGATCTCCTTGCGACATATGAATGGGGCAAGCAAGATCTTCAAGCGATTAACGATCGCATGTGGCGTGCAGCTGCAAAAATTGCCCCGCATTGCAAGACCCTCGCCGAGGTAGCCGCATTCTGTGAAGAGAGCGACCATCTAAAGATTCATGGTTCAGATAATCTCTTAAAGGAGTTGCGTAGCTTTACTGATGCAGCGATTGAAAGACTCGATGGCGTCTACTTCGATGTCGATGATCGCATCCGTTTTTGTGATGCCCGTCTTGCGCCAGAGGGATCCTCGGCCGCTATGTATTACACAGGGCCCTCTGAAGATCTCTCTCGCCCAGGAATTACCTGGTATCCAACGATGGGCAAAGATACGTTCAACTTCTGGCATATCGCTTCAACTTGGTACCACGAAGCAGTTCCAGGCCACCATTTGCAGGTAGCAACAGCGACAATTGAGAAGGATCGCCTCTCTCGCTTCCAGCGCACAGGCGCGTGGATCTCAGGGTACGGCGAAGGTTGGGCGCTCTATGCCGAACGCTTCATGGATGAACTCGGTGCCTTTGAAGATCCAGCACTCGAACTTGGTTACCTCTCCGGTCAAGCCCTGCGTGCGGCCCGAATTGTTGTTGATATCGGAATGCACTTAGGCCTCAATGACTTTGACGGTAAGCCATGGAACGCCGAGTCTGCCTTCAACTTGATGGTGGAGAGAGCTTTGATCGAGCCAGATTTCGCGCAATCAGAGATTGAACGTTATCTCTCATGGCCAGGACAGGCGATCTCATACAAAGTGGGAGAGAGAATCTGGATGCAGATTCGCGATGAGACGAAGGAACGTCTTGGGGCAGCCTTTGATCTGAAGGCATTCCACAACTATGCGTTGAAGATTGGACCAATGGGTCTGGATTCACTTCGCGTAGAGATGCGCTCCTTTAAAGGATAACAAATTTCGTGAAACGCGACTTTGATGTGGTGGTGATCGGATCCGGATTTGGCGGATCCGTCGCTGCTCTTAGGTTGCGTGAAAAAGGTTATAGCGTCGCGGTCATTGAAGCTGGTCGACGCTTTAAAGATAAGGATTTCCCAAAGACTTCTTGGCGACTGCGTCGCTTTCTCTTCTTTCCCAGGCTTGGCTTGACCGGTATTCAGCGGATACATGCTTTGCCAGATGTCATGATTCTTGCCGGCGCTGGAGTTGGCGGAGGCTCACTTGTTTACGCGAATACTCTCTACACCCCTCCTGATTCTTATTTTAATGATCCGCAGTGGAAGGCAATCACTGATTGGAAGTCAGAACTCACCCCTTGGTATGACCAAGCCCATCGCATGCTTGGCGTGACCCAAAACCCCTACTTTTCCCACTCTGATGCTGCAATGAAGGAGGCCGCGCACCAGATGGGCGTGGGCCATACCTTCAAGATGGCCCCACTCGGGATCTACTTTGGTGATGGCACAAGTAAGAGTGTCAGCGATCCATTTTTCGGTGGCTTAGGCCCCGACCGTAATGGCTGCACACAGTGCGGTGCATGCATGACTGGGTGCCGATTTAATGCCAAGAACACTCTGCCAAAAAATTATCTTGGTCTTGCAGAAAACGCAGGGGCCGAAGTGTTCCCACTCCACACGGTTACTCAGATCGCACAATCTGCAGATGGTTCCTGGCAGATCAAGACGCGCAAGAGCACATCGTGGTTTGGTACTACAAAAACCTTCACAGCAAGAGAAGTTGTTGTCGCAGCAGGGACTTATAACACCCAGAAATTGCTTCACACCATGAAGGGGCAAGGGATCTTGCCGAAGCTATCGGCAATGCTGGGCAAACTTTCACGGACTAATAGTGAGGCTCTCACCGGGGCGCTTATGCCGACACGAGATATCGATTTCAGTGATGGCTCAGCAATTACATCATCATTCTTCCCTGATGACCACACTCACGTAGAACCAGTTCGCTATGGCAAGGGCAGCAATCTGATGGGCCTCTTGCAGACCGTGATGACTGATGGCTTTGTGGCCAAGGATCGACGTCGCCAATGGCGCAGGGAGATTTTCAAAAACCCCAAACTGATTATCAGAATCCTCAATGTGAAGAGGTGGAGTGAGCGGACAG
This sequence comes from uncultured Actinomycetes bacterium, assembly GCA_903821145.1. GTDB lineage: Bacteria > Actinomycetota > Actinomycetes > Nanopelagicales > Nanopelagicaceae > PALSA-747. Next base: position 27,476 of record CAIJKC010000090.1, read on the forward strand.
TTATTGCACTCGTGATGCAGAATGTTGATTCATCTCTTGCGGTGAGTGGTAAGAAGGGTATCTTCGGCTGGCGGTTAACGTCGAAGAATGATTCCGATAGACCCAATGCCACATATATTCCCGCAGCAAATGAGGTTGTGCGCCATATTGCGAAGAAGCATGGCGGCATAGCTGGCGGGCATTATGGCGACCTAGTGAACGCACCTTTTACCGCCCACTTCGTTGGCGGATGCGTGATTGGCGCTGACTCTGAACACGGCGTAATCGACCCTTATCACCGGGTTTGGAATTACCCGACCCTCCATATTGTTGATGGTTCGAGCGTCACAGCTAATCTAGGCGTTAATCCTTCACTCACAATTACTGCCCAGGCAGAACGAGCCTTCTCGTTCTGGCCCAACAAAGGTGAGAGAGATAGCAGGCCAGTTCAAGGAGAGAGCTATCAGCACCTTGAGCCAGTTGCTCCACACCACCCAGTAGTTCCACTCGGAGCCTATGGCTCTCTTGCTAAATAAGAATTCACCTTCCTGTCATCTCCTCTATTCGTGCTTTCGCATCTTCTATGTTGAGATAGTCCTATGAAGCGTGCACTCATTGTTGGTGGTGGAATTATCGGCACCATGCATGCAGTTCTCGCTGCCGAAAAGGGTCTGGAAGTCATACACCTCGAGCGAGACATGAAACCGCAATCGGCCTCAGTCCGAAACTTTGGATTGATCTGGGTAAGCGGTCGACTTGCAGGAACAGAGCTTGATCTTGCACTTCGTGCGCGCGAACTCTGGGGCAAAATCGGAGGCAAGGCTGAGATTGGATTCCGAGCAAATGGTTCACTCACGGTTGCTCAGAATGATGACGAGTACACGGTCATGCAAGAGGCAGCATCAATGGCAGATGCCGATCTACGAGGTTTTAAGGTCCTGGACCGTAACCAAACAATTGCGCTTGAGCCAGAACTTGCAGGAAATTATCGAGGATCGTTGCAATGCACGACCGATGCAGCGGTCGAACCATCATTGCTCTTGGGTGGCCTACGCGAATACCTTAAGAGTTTTCCTGGCTATACCTGGATTCCTGAATTTGAAGCAGTCGATTTTTACCACGATGACAATGGCAACCATGTCACTGATATCTCGGGGCGTAAATACTCAGGAGATTACCTAGCAGTGTGTGCGGGAGCAGCACATAAGGGATTTATTGAAGAGCACTTGGAGAAGGCGCCACTTCGAAAGGTGAGACTTCAGATGGCAGCAACTGCTCCTCTGGGGGCAACTCTTGGCCACTCACTCGCAGATGCTGATTCACTGCGCTATTACCCTGCCTTCAAAGATCTCTCTCTCGACCGACTTGGTGCTCAGGGTTCAATAGCTACCGAATACAAGATGCAACTTCTCTTAGTACAACGCCTGGATGGCACCATGACAATCGGTGATACCCATGAATATGCCGAGCCTTTTACCCACGAGCTGCATGAAGCGCCATATGACCATCTCTACTCGGTCATGAAAAATATCTTCGGCCGTGATGTTCCAAGGATTGAGCGCCGCTGGGATGGCGTCTATAGCCAATCAACATCAACAGATATCTACCTTCGTAAAACCATAGCCCCTGGAGCAGAGATTGTGACTGGCGGCGGTGGACGAGGCAATACGCTCTCACCGGCGATTGCAGAGGAGACTGTCAACCAATGGTCACTGTAAAGAAGGTTAAATTCGCAATATTCGATGTTGCAGGAACAACCGCCAAGGATGGCGGATTGGTTGTAGAAGCCTTTCAGAGTGCGATGATTTCCCTTGGGACTACCGCAGGATCCCCAGAACTGCAGAAGATGACGGATTACGTCAATGCCACAATGGGTGAACGCAAGATCGATGTCTTCATGCATCTCTGCGACGGAGATTCAAAGCGTGCAAACTTGGCACATGATCGCTTTGTCGAGAGTTATATCGGACTCGTTACCGCCGGAAAGCTTGAAGAATTCCCTGGGATTACCGATCTCTTTACTCGGTTGCGCTCAAATGGAATTGCCGTAGCCATCACAACTGGATTCCCCCGAGATATCTTGGATAACATCATTGATTGCCTGAAGTGGGCACCACATATTGATTTTTCAGTAGCGGCATCTGAAGTCGCGATGGGCCGACCAGCGCCAGATATGATCTTTCGCTGCATAGACCTCTATAACAAGCGCTTTAATACCCATATTTCGGCTGAAGATGTTGCTGTTATCGGGGATACCGAATCAGATATGAAGTCTGGTGTCACAGCAGGTGCTCACCTTGTGGTGGGTGTGGATACTGGGACACATACCCCGGACCAGCTCTTCCACGCAGGGGCAACCCACGTCCTACATGGTGCGGTTGAACTCCCCACCATTTGTTAACTTTCCTTTCACGAGATCTATCCCTGTTAGGCACCTGGTTGCAAACTCTTCGCGGTTGAGTGCGCTCACTAGATCCTTAAGGGGGATATATGCGCAAGCGCCTATTAACCGGAGTAGTTGTAGCCACCTTGGCTGCCGCTTCAATGGTTGCAACAACTTCAGCTCATGCAGCAACAATCGATTATTCAAAGTGCACAGATCTCAAGTCATGCGGTGGCATGGATGCACTCGTTAAGGCCGCTCAAAAAGAGGGCAAGCTCAACGTCATCACACTTCCACGTGACTGGGCAAACTATGGCGAGGCCATGGATCTCTTCACGAAGGCTTTCGGAATCAAGATCACAGATGACAATCCAGATGGATCATCTGCCTATGAAATTCAGACTATAAAGACAGCACCTGCTTCAAAGGTTCCAGATGCGGTAGACGTTGGAATCACCTACGGTGGAGATAATGCAAACCTCTTCGCGCCATACAAGGTCGTAAACTGGAATGACATCACACCAACCTACAAGGATGCAGCCGGTCGCTGGTACGGTGACTATGCAGGTGTAATCGCACTTTCATACGACACTTCAATCGCAAAGGCTCCTAAGTCATTCAACGATCTTAAGGATCCAGCATTCAAGAACATGGTTGCAATTGGTGGAGATCCATCAGGTGCCCAGGAAGCTTTGATGTCAGTATTTGCAGCAAACCTCGCTAATGGCGGAACAACTGCAAACGTCCAAAAGGGTATTGATTACTTCTCAGCGATGAAGACTTCTGGAAACTTCGTTACAGCACTTGCTAATGGTCAGAACTTCCTCGCTGGTGCCTACAAGGTCTCATTCTCATGGTCATTCAACGGTCCAGGAGCTGTAGCTACAGCCGCTAAGGCTGGAAAGACTATTAAGTATGTTATTCCTTCAGATGCAGTCATCAAGGGAACTCCATACATCATGGCTATCCCATTCAACGCCCCACACCCAGCAGCAGCTCGTCTCTGGACAGAGTTCCTCTACTCAGAGAACAAGGGCAAGGGTTCAGCGAACCTTGGCTCAACTAAGGGTATGACTGGTTCAAAGATCTTTGCAGCAATCAACGGCGGACAGAACATCTGGATCGCAGGCGGCGCACTTCCAATCGAGTACGACGCAATGGTTGTCAAGGGTACAAATGCAACAGCTCCAGCTGGTTATGAAATCCCAGCAGGCGCAAAGATCGTCACACCAAGTCCTGCAGATCAGGATGCGGCTAAGACGCTTCTTAAGGCACAGTGGCCAGCAATCGCTGGTAACTAAGTCTTAGTAATAGTTACTTACTAACCGAATATAAGTGGGAGTAGTGAAAGCACCTTCTCGAGTTCGCTCGAGCGGCCGAGGGACCGGCGTGCTGCCACTACTCCCATTCTTCATTTTTACCGGGTTCTTTTTGGTATGGCCCGTGATTGCGGTAACACTTCGCAGCCTTCACGGAAATAAGAACGAATGGACTTTTGCAAATTATCGCCCGATGCTTCATAAGGGACCGTATCTGCATGCCTTCGTCGTCTCACTAAAACTTTCGATAGTTACTACTGTCATTGGATCGATTCTGGGTGCTTTCTTCGCCTATGTCATCGTCAAATATGCTCATGGAAAATTTGGGGCTGTCATAGATTCCATCTCTGCAGTCTTTGCTAACTCTGGTGGCGTTCCACTGGCCTTTATGTTTGTTGCCGCATTTGGCACGGAAGGACTTGTTACCACCGTACTCAAAAGACTTGGGTGGGATATCTATGCGGGTCACTTCACCATCTTCTCTTTCACAGGCGTAGTTCTTGTCTACTCCTTCTTCCAAATACCGCTCATGGTCTTGATCTTTAAACCAGCGATTGCTGGCCTGCGCAGCGAGTGGGAAGAGGCGAGCACCAATCTCGGTGCCTCACACCTCACCTACTGGCGCCGCGTGGCAATCCCAATCCTTACACCATCCTTCATCGGAGCCTTCTTCTTGCTCTTCGCTGGTGGATTCTCGGCGTATGCAACAGCTCGCGCACTCACGGTTGGCACGGTTCCCCTCGTTCCCATCATCATCGGAACACTTGTTGACGGAAACGTCATCTCAGATCAGGCGAACCTTGGTGACGCACTCGCTGTGGGAATGATCGTCGTAGCAACTATCGCAATGGCCGGCTATATCTGGGCCCAGCGTCAAGCTGCGAAGTGGCGTTCCTCATGAAGCGGCTCTCACTCAAATGGCCACTCATCGTCATCTCATCAGCACTGGCCTTCATCATCTTCGTTGTGCCGCTCTATGGAGCCTCTGTCTATAGCTTTAAGGGGATGGGCGGAAAAGGTCATTCGTGGGTTAATTACCAATGGCTGATCCACGCCGATGGTTTCTACCCAAGCCTCTTCACCTCACTCAAGCTTGCGGTACTTGCAGGCATTCTTAATCTGCTCTTGATGGTTCCAACCATGGTCTACCTGAACTTAAAGGGCCAGAGATTCAAACCCTTCGTTGATTTCCTCTGCATTCTGCCGTTGATTATCCCCGTCGTCTCACTTGCCATCGGCGCTCAGGTGGCAATGCCAGAGTTCTTACAAAATACTGAATACGAATTGGTCTTCTTCTTCGTCATCATCGCACTTCCCTACACCTATCGCGCGCTAGACACTTCCCTGCAGACAGTCGCCTTGAAAACCCTAGTAGAGGCATCGAGAAGCCTGGGAGCATCATGGACTCGCACAATTATCCGCGTCATCGTGCCAGCGATCCGCAGCGGTATTACTGGCGCACTCTTTTTGACATTTGCATTATCGATCGGCGAGTACACGATTACATCGCTCTTGCATTGGGAGACTTTTCCGACGTGGACTGTTGTCGCAGCACAGCAGAACATTCTGGGTGCCATTGCGATCTCTGTCTTTAGCTTTGTCGGTGCAATCGTTCTATTAACAGCAATCGCACTCTTCTCTAAGAAGCGTGTGCAACGGGTAGAGGTGGAAGCATGAGCAAGAAAGAGCGAATTAGCAGCACACTTGAATTGCAGGGAGTAAGCCGCCACTTTGGATCAGTGAAGGCGCTCGATGGTCTTGACCTCACAGTGCAGCCAGGTGAGCTCGTAGCCCTGCTTGGACCCTCTGGTTGTGGAAAGACCACAGCTCTTCGTATCGTCGCAGGTTTAGAAGTCGCAACCTCTGGTGAATTACTCGTCAATGGTTCCCGTTATAACGACACTCCAGCTAGCCAGCGAGATATGGGCATGGTCTTTCAGTCTTACTCTCTCTTCCCAAACCTGACTGTTGCCGAAAACATCGAATATGGCCTTCGTGCTCGCAAAGTTGATTCAGAGAAGCGAGGCAAGCGCGTGAAGGCGATGCTTGAACTCGTGGATTTGGCTGTGAAAGCAAAGTCATACCCACATCAACTCTCTGGCGGACAGCAGCAACGTGTTGCTTTAGCCCGTGCGTTAGCGATCGAACCTCGCGTCCTCTTGCTTGATGAGCCACTCTCAGCGCTCGATGCCCAGGTGCGCGGCCAGATCCGTGAAGAGATCCGTCGTATTCAACTTGAACTTGGAATCACCACCCTCTTTGTCACACATGACCAAGAAGAGGCGATGGCAATCTCTGATCGCGTTGGAGTAATGAGCCACGGCAAACTAGAACAGATTGATACCCCGATAGCGCTCTATAACTCACCTGCCACACCATTTGTAGCCTCATTTGTGGGGCAAGCCAACCGCATTCCTGCTCAGATTACAGCAAAGGGTAAGGCGCGAGTCCTCAACCAAAAAGTCAATATCTCTGAGAGCGCCGGTTCATTTGAGGAGGGCGATCATGTTCACGTGATCATCCGTCCAGAGCTCCTTGAAATTGTCAGCGAGAGCGACACTGATGCCACACGTGGAATCGTTGCGCTGAAATCATTCCTTGGACCAATGACGAAGATCGGTATAGCCGTTGAAGGCGGACCACTGATTCATCTCAACATTGCTAGCCGTGAGGTACGCAAGATTGAAATCGGCGACAAGATCGCCTTTAAGATCTCAAGTGATGAAGTAATGGCTGCGCGTGTCTGATTCACGTGAGCAACGGATAGTACGAGGCGAACCAAATGATCGTGGGTGGGTTGATTTAACTCTTTCACCAGGGGAGAGCCTTTTAGGCCAAGCGCCGAGTGGCGATGCGCAGCCACTTCTCACCTTCATTCACATCTCGGACCTTCATATCTGTGATGCGCAATCTCCTGCGCGTATCGAGCTCATGGATCGCTTTGCCGATCCACATCACCCAATGTCTGCTGTTGTTCCCTTTGTTGGTGCTTACCGTGCTCAAGAGATCATGACGACGCAAACCCTCGAGGCCATGGTTCGAACTGTTAATTCGATCCAGCACGGATTCCACTCGGAAAAACCGGTTGATTTCGTTCTTGCAACGGGTGATGTCACCGACAACGCCCAAGCCAATGAACTCGATTGGTACTTCACTCTGATGGATGGTGGTCTGGTTCACCCAGATAGTGGTGATACAGCCAAGTGGGAGGGTGTCGCATCCACTGAGCCAGCAACTTATGACCGCTCGTATTGGAATCCAGAGGGAACTCCAGAGGGGTGTGAAGATGATTTCCCACGCTCGCTTTATGGCTTTCCTCAAGTACCTGGCCTGACATCTGCTGTTCGTAAGCCTTTCACGGCGACCGGTGTGAAACACCGATGGTTTGCAACTCATGGCAATCATGATGCGCTCTTGCAGGGAACAGTTCCTCACGATGAGACCCTCATAGCGATCTCGACTGGTGATCAGCGTTTAAAGGAGTTAGCTCCAGACCTTGATCTGGCTCAGGTATTTGGTGGTTGGAATATGGTAGGTCCAGCACGCTATGCCAGCCCTCAAGGTGGAACATTTATCTCACAGACTGGTGACGCCCGTCGGAAATTTAATGGACCATCTGATTGGGCGAATCTGCATCTGGCATGTGATCACGATGGCCATGGCTTAACTCAAGTTAACGCTGATGAAGGAACGAAGTATTGGACCAGAGATATTGGTGATTTTGTCCTGATCTCACTCGACACCGTCAATATTCACGGCGGCTGGCAGGGCTCACTTGATGAAACCCAATTCACATGGCTAAAAAATATCCTGAACCAATCACAGGGGAAGAAGTGCATTCTCTTCTCTCACCATCCTCTACAAACCCTCTTCAATGATTATGCGCCAGAAGCTGCTGATCGCAGAGTAGCCCGTGAAGAGATAGAGGAAGAGTTACTCAAGCATGATTGCATTATCGCTTGGTTTGCAGGGCATGACCACGATAATCGGATTCGCTATGTCGGGACCGAAGGAGTGAACGGCTTCTGGCACATCCTCACAGCATCACTGATCGACTGGCCGCAGCAAGGTCGAGTCATAGAAATTCTTCGTGATGGCGATGACCTCGTGATTGCAACATCAGTCTTTGATCACGATAGCCCCCTTGATCTCGAGACCGCTACTTCAGATCTAGATGACCCGATTAATCTGGCAGGCCTTTCAAGGGCGCTATCGGCCAATCACTGGCAGCGCCGAAAAGAGAATGAATTCCACAATGAATTACCCGCTGGAGAACCAACAGACCGGAATCGGTATTTACGCCTGCCCTTAAACCGCTGATCAACCCACGGCGCCCTTTAGTCCGGGCAGTTGAACTATTCCTCTTGTGAGTGGCGCAGCGCTAATCCCGAATAAAAGTCTCTAATAACTGCTAAAGCAAGTTCGGGTTTATCTTTCATCACCGAATGGGTTGCACCAGGGATGATCGCGAGATCGGCATCATTGAGTGCTTCATAGAGGTCAACGGTGTGGTGATTACTAAATGGTTCTTCCTCACCCGCCATCACAAGTACGGGGCAGGTGATCTTTGCTAGATCGCCTGTAGTGAGGTTTGGCTCGCACTTCCAGACTTCCATCGCTTTTCGGATAATTCCGATCTGTGTCTCTGGGCTATCGGGGGAGAGCTCGGCATATTCGGCCGCATCTTCTTCTGAGATCAGAATCTCACCATCAAATTCATCACCGGAAAATCCAGCATCCCAATGGAAATTGGCACCAATCGCAACGATCGATTTCACTAAATCAGGGCGGGCAATCGCAACCATGAGGGGAATGATTCCGCCATCGCTATGGCCGATCATGTGAGTCGGCTCTTTTATAACATCTTCGATATAGGCGATCGCTTCATCGCGTTGAAATTCAAAGTGATAGAAACCTGGACGAACACCAGTGCGGCCATGGGCTGTGCGATCGTAGGAGTACATATGGAATTGCTTCTCC
>CAIJKC010000091.1 GCA_903821145.1 uncultured Actinomycetes bacterium
ATCCTGATAATCCAGAGCTCATTCAGACCGTTCGTGGCGTGGGGTATAAGGCTGGCTCAGCTAAGTAATGAGCCATAGGTGAGTGGGTTTTTACGGCGCTGGCGTAGGTCGATCCTGCTGCAAGTAGCCTCCTCATCAATCATCATTTCACTGATCGTTATCGCCGTTGTTGGAACCCTGCTCTACTCAAAGATTACTGACGGTGTTTATCACGAGAAGAACAGCGCTGCTATCGCTGAAGCCCAATCCCTGGTTGATTACACGCAGGCACAGTTGGATTCAACCCGATATCGCCCAGATGTCTCACTGCGCAGTGTGATTGACGGAATCTTTCGAGTCAGTGAAGTGAGTCCTGCAACGTCGGTGCGCGAGACGATTATGTTGGCCACTCCCACTACGGCAAAGATCTCTACCGTTTACCAAGGCTCATCTAATAACGTCTTACTCTCCACGATTCCACAGGAGCTGCGTGCTCAAGTTCGTAAGAATTACTATTCACAATCAATGCAGGTGAATCTGCGCTACTCCGATCATCCGGAGAGATCTATCCGAGCTATCGCGGTTGGCCGTGTTGTTGGAATTCCACCCAACTATATTTATGAGATTTACTATCTCTTCCCCCTCACTCAACAAGATAAATTAATTGCTTTGATCCGAGGGTGGATGCTGGGGACTGGATTGGTGCTCGTACTCATGATCGGTTTGATCACTTGGTATGTGATCAGGCGTGTTGTGCTACCAGTTCGTGAAGTTGCGCAGATTGCAGAACAATTGACGGAGGGTGATCTGAGTCGAAGACTCTTGATCCGTAGCGAGGATGAGATGGGACGGCTAGCAATCTCCTTCAATGAGATGGCTCTGTCGATGCAACAGCAGATCTCCAGACTTGAAAACCTCTCACGACTTCAACAACGTTTCGTCTCAGATGTCTCCCATGAACTTCGCACACCATTGACGACGATCCGCATGGCCTCCCAGTTGATCTTTGAGGCCAGAAAGTCTCTTGACCCGGCAGCATCTCGTAGTGCTGAGCTCCTGGTCTCCCAGATTGAGCGCTTTGAATCACTCCTGAGCGATCTTCTAGAAGTGAGCCGATTTGATGCTCGAGCGGCTATCTTGGAGACCAAAGATGTTGATCTCAAGCCCTTAGTGCTTAATGTGGTGGACCAGCTGCAGGCTAACTCGGATCCACTCTTTACTGTCACAGCGCCAGATAATGAGTATCGGGCCTTGGTCGATGACCGCAGAATTGAGCGCATCATTCGCAATCTCATCGCTAATGCGATCGATCACAGTGAAGGCAAGGCCGTGGAAGTCACTATCGTGCAGAGTGAGCATGAGGTTGCTATCGGTGTTCGTGACTATGGAATCGGCTTTAATGATCGTGAGTCAGAGCGCCTCTTCGATCGCTTCTGGCGCGCTGATCCTTCTCGATCACGGGTTCGTGGCGGCACAGGACTTGGACTTGCGATCTCACTCGATGATGCCAAGTTGCACCAAGGAACACTCAAGGCATGGGGACGACCAGGACACGGTGCTCATTTTGTTGTGACACTACCAAAGAGTCCGGGTATTCCGATCCGCACCGAACCAATTGATGTAATCCCCAGCGATCAACCATCAACAATCCTTGCCAACCTCGATAACGAAGGTCTCTAACTCATACTAAGCATTGGGTATGGCCCTGCAGGATCTTCTCGCTCTCATCTATCCCACAACCTGTCTTCTCTGCAATAGTGCTGGAGTCACACTCTGTCCTACCTGTGAAATTCGATTAGAGAGTTGCCGGCAGAGTTATCTCCTCCATGGTTTTACTCTCTACTCATCACTGCACTACAACGAGGCGGCAGCCAATCTCATCTTGGCAGCAAAAGAGAGCAATGAGCGAGCGGCGGCACGCTATTTAGCAGAACTGATGGCGATGCGCTTTGGCCGGGCCCATAGAGAGCTTTCCTATGCGAGATATCTCCTTATTCCCATTCCCTCTTCTAAGGCTGCTGATAAACGACGTGGGTATCAACATATGGTGCTGCTGGCCAGGTTGGTTGCGAAGAAAATTACTATCGACCATGGAGTTGAGTGCAGTGTGGCACCTGTGCTCGTGCCAGCCCGCAAGATCGCAGATCAAAGCGGCCTCAATGCCGCCGCGCGTCTGGCAAATATGCGCGGGGCATTTGAACTCAAGGCTGGGGTGGATCTGCGTGGTGCGGGAATAATTCTGATCGATGATTTGGTTACTACTGGCAGCACAATGGGTGAGGCGCTACGGGCTCTGAAAATGGGCCGGTATGAGCCTGATGCCCTGCTCAGCGCATGTGTGGCAGGGCGATTTTTAGCCAATAAGATAGGGCGCTGAGCACCGAGCAAGAACCGGCAATACAGAGATGAAAGAGGGATTGTGGCAATTCTCGATAAGATTTTGCGCGCCGGTGAAGGTCGCGCAGTCCGCAACCTTGAAAAGATCGCTGCCGAGGTCAACTCTCATGAAGGCACAATCTCAGCTCTCAGCGATGGCGATCTTCAGAATCAGACCACACGCTTAAAGGCACGCCTGGCAAATGGCGAAGACCTCGATGCAATTCTTCCTGAAGCATTTGCAACTGTCCGTGAAGCTGCAAAGCGCACACTCGGTCAGCGTCACTACGACGTCCAGCTCATGGGTGGCGCAGCGCTCCATCTTGGCAATATCGCCGAAATGCGTACCGGTGAAGGAAAGACTCTGGTCTCCACCCTTCCCGCCTACCTCAATGCCCTCACTGGCAAAGGCGTTCACATCGTCACAACCAATGATTATCTCGCTGAGCGCGATAGCGAGTGGATGGGTCGTATCCACCGCTTCCTAGGATTAAAAGTTGGCGTCATTCTCTCGAACATGACTCCTGCAGAGCGCCGCGAGGCATATGCAGCCGATATTACCTATGGCACAAATAATGAATTTGGTTTTGATTACCTTCGCGACAACATGGCATGGTCGATTGAAGATTGCGTCCAGCGCGAACATCACTTTGCGATTGTGGATGAAGTGGACTCGATCCTGATCGATGAAGCGCGAACACCGCTGATCATCTCTGGTCCTGCTGATAAGCCAACCAAGTGGTACGTGGAATTTGCTACCATCGTTGAGAAGCTAACTCGCGATCTTCACTACGAGATTGATGAGAAGAAGCGAAGCCTCTCTATCACTGAAGAGGGCGTAACAAAGGTCGAAGAGATCCTTGGGATCGGCAATCTCTATATCGCTGAGAACACCCCCATGATCGGCTATCTCAATAATGCGGTGCGGGCGAAGGAGCTCTTCAAGCGCGATAAGGATTATGTCGTGATGAGCGGTGAGCTCTTGATTGTTGATGAGCACACTGGCCGCGTCCTCTCTGGCCGCCGCTACTCCGAAGGACTGCACCAAGCCCTAGAAGCGAAAGAGCGCATTGAGATCAAGGATGAGAACCAGACTCTGGCCACCATCACACTCCAGAACTACTTCCGCTTATACGAGAAGCTCTCGGGTATGACTGGAACGGCGATGACTGAAGCTGCAGAGTTCATGCAGATCTACAGCCTTGGTGTTATCCCCATCCCAACAAATAAAGAGAGTCAACGTCTTGATCAGCCTGATCTCATTTATAAGACGGAGATGGGCAAGTTCATCGCTCTCACCCAAGATATCGTTGAAAAGTATGGCAAGGGCCAACCAGTCTTGATCGGTACAGTCTCGGTTGAAAAGTCAGAGGAACTCTCTGCCTTCTTGACAAAAAATGGTGTTCGCCACGAAGTGTTGAACGCGAAGCAACATGAGCGCGAAGCAGCCATCATTGCTCGTGCTGGTGCCAAAGGTGCAGTAACAGTTGCGACAAATATGGCTGGTCGTGGAACTGACATCATGCTCGGTGGAAACCCAGAGTTCATGGCAGATTTTGAGATTCAACGTCGGGGCATTAGCCCAGTTGATCAACCAGAAGAGTATGAAGCAGCATGGGGCCCAGAACTTGCAAAGCAGAAGGCCGCTGTTGCAAAGGAGCATGAAGAGGTAACCGCCCTTGGTGGACTCTATGTTCTAGGAACTGAACGCCATGAATCTCGTCGTATTGATAACCAACTTCGCGGACGTTCTGGTCGTCAAGGCGATCCCGGTGAATCTCGTTTCTATCTTTCTCTCCAAGATGATCTGATGCGCCGCTTCAACTCCGGGCTCGTTGAGCGCGTCATGAGCGCCTCTGGCCTGCCAGATGATCAGCCACTGGAGTCCAAGATGGTCTCTAACGCCATTCGCTCAGCACAGACTCAAGTCGAATCCCTCAACTTTGAGATGCGTAAGAATGTTTTGAAATATGACGATGTAATGAATCGCCAACGTGAGGTTGTCTACTCTGAGCGCCGCGAAGTCCTCGAAGGTGCTGATATTTCAGAGCTGGTTCAGACATTTATGGAAGAGACGATCTCTGCCTATGTCGCTGCTGCAACGGCAAGTGGCTTCCCGGAGAATTGGGACCTCGAGCAGCTCTGGCAGGCACTCTCACTTCTCTACCCCATCTCCTTTACCGCTGAAGAGATCAGCGCTGAAGTGGGCGGTGTAGCGGGCCTCGATACAGATTTCCTTGGTACCAAGATTCTCGATGATGCTCGTGCTGCTTATGCCAAGCGTGAAGAGACCCTCGGTGCTGAAGTTGTCCGCGAACTCGAACGCAAAGTCTTGCTCTCAGTCCTTGATCGCAAATGGCGCGAGCACTTATATGAGATGGATTATCTCCAAGAGGGAATTGGCCTTCGTGCCATGGCCCAACGTGATCCCCTCGTGGAATACCAGAAAGAGGGTTACGAACTCTTCTCTGCCATGATGGAAGGCATTAAGGAAGAGATTGTTTCACTTCTCTTCCATGTTGAAGTCGATATCCAACAGAGTGAGAACAACGTTGAAGTCACGCCAAAGGGAATCGGTGCACCTGAAAAGCAGGAAGTATCGAACCTCGTCTATAGCGCTGCCGATGAAAGTGGCGAAGCTCAGACTTCTGGTGGAACTTCTAAGAATGGACCTTGTCCATGTGGTTCGGGGAAGAAGTACAAGCGCTGTCACGGCGCCGCTTAACTTCACCTCTTAAATCTGCACCAACTCGGTGCAGAGCCAGCGTTGATCAACGCCCTCAAAGCGTAAAACCAGCGACCTGACACGTTCGTCATAACGCAGTGTGACAGTCACTTCAGCAACGCCTTCAATAGGTTCTGAGATATAGATATTGCGAATCTTGGGTTTTGCAGCTCGTGGATTGATTGACTTTGTCACTGCATCAAAGGTTTTTGTGTGGGTCCATCGTGCCAACTGCATCGCTGCTCGCTTACCACCCCAGATTTCAAGAAGACTCATCACATAGCGCGATACCCACTGTTCAAGATCAGGAAGATCTTTCAGCGCTGTTGGTTGTGGCTGAATATCTGGTTCAACATCTTCACCCTCAAATTTCACTGGCGTTGGTACCAGATAGAGTTTTGAGGAGAGTGGTCTGACTGGTGAGACAGAGGTGAGTGCTGGGTCATAACCAAAGAGGGGTAGACCTGGATGATCAAGACCGTTGGCGGGCCCTGCATAATCGAAGTAGAGCTTTTTAGGTAGGCGTGGGGTGGCGGCTGGTTGGATATTTTCTCGTGTCATGGCGGCAGAGTCGCGGGTGCTGGTCATCCACACCTCATACCTTCGGATGATCTTTACTGGAGATAGTCCCGCTTTGATCGGCCCATGTTTGAACTCCCACACTTCTTCGCACAGCACTCACGCCGCATCATTGCCCTTGGTGCAATCGCGCTCTCACTTATTGGAGCGATTGGCCTGGCAGCAGCAACACAGACAGCAACACCTATCTGGGCTGCAACGCACGAGCTCGCCCCCGGGGCACTTATTACCGCTGGGGATATCACTCGGGTTGATGCCACCCTTGGAACATCGCAGAAGCAGTACTACGTAGGCAGCGCCCTTCTTATCGGCAACGTCGTTACCCGCCCTGTAGGTGCTCTCCAATTCATTCCAACAGATGCTCTCGCCCAACCAGGGGCTACGACGGATATGCGTCAACTTCCCCTTGGTATTGCACGCAGTGATCTTCCTGCCGACCTTGTGGCAGGTGATCGAGTAGATCTCTATGAAGTTCCCAAGGATGCCAACGGGGCCCCAGGTCTGGTGGCGGCAGGTATTCGCGTCCAAAACGTGGATAACAAGTCACGTGATCTTGGTGGGGCAGTGACCGTGCTCTTCCTTCTTCACGAGAAAGATATCTTGGCAATCATGGATTCATTAGTCACAGGAAGAATAGTGGTGGTGCGAAATGCGTTCTGAGATTCCACAATTAGAGGTAATCACCGCAATCGCTGATGCCGACTTTGAAGACTTCGTAGCACAACTTCTCTTCTCCCAAGGCTGGTCAATTATCTATCGGGCATTTGACGCTATGACGATGGAAGATTTTCTGCGATCTCGCAGTGGCCTTCGCACCGTAATTATCTATAAGACAGACCTTCCAGGAATGACATCACAGATCTTGATGGACTATCCAGATGAGCCTTATACCTTCATCTCACTCGATGGGTCAGAACCTGCAGCTCATGCAATCATGCAGAAGATCAGATCACAATTGCGATTGCCTCTTGTTCAAACACGGCAACATATTGGTGTGGTTGCAGAAGAACCACGACGTCATATTCCACAACCTAAGGTCATTACGATCACAGGAAGTGCTGGTGCACCTGGACGAACTACTCTGGCCCTTGCTCTTGCCGGGACAATGGGCAGTGATGAAGGAAGCAAGGTCGCACTTATCGACGCAGACTTTCGCTCACCTGCACTCTCTAGGCGTCTGACGAGTGCTGTGATGGTCGCCAAGGGAAAGAAGCCACCAGCGCTGCAGCTTCTACCCCTGGATCCAGCAACCAAGCCAACCGCTTTGCCGCAGGTGAGCGCTGATCAAACGATGATCGTTGATTTAGGAATGCTGCCATCACTGGGTGAGGCAGTTCATGATCGGCGTTGGCAAGGGAGCTTGGTGCACGCGATCTTGGAAGCGACGACTCATCTGCTCTATGTGGTCAGATCAACGCAGGATAACCTCGATGAACTTGCGCACTTCCTCAAAGAATTCCCGATTCTGCTGCGAAAGATACCGATTACCTATATCTGCATCCTCGTTGGCACCTCACGAGAGCTGAGGGAATCTGAGGCAAGGTTCCTCACGCTCACTACCGCTGAGAATCGATTCCTCTTTCGCGAGAGCCAGCTGCGCCAAGGTGCCGGGAGTATGGGACTACTGGGAGTACCTGGCATCTTAGGCTCACCAAAGCCAGGTAAGGGTGAGATTGGTAAGATCGCGCAGTCGCTTATGTAGTTCACCGATCAGAGAGAGTGGAGATCTCGTGTCATCTCGTTATGCCATTGATGCTACGGCGCTTACTGCTGCCGATGAGGAGCGCATCAGTGAACTCATTGCGGAATGGCAATTACTCTCAGATCTCTCCTTCGCTGACCTCATTCTCTGGGTACCAAAGCGCAAGGATTATCAGAGCTGGCCAACTGGTCACATCGCCATCGCACATACTCGACCAACAACAGCGGCCACAGTCTTTGCTCAAGATTTGATTGGAGAGGAGATCGCCTGGGGAGATAACTCCCGCATCGATCAAGCACTCTCGCAAGGTGAGATCATCCGCGATACCGAACCAGAACAAGTCGGCGACCTACTCATTAAAGAGGAGACCGTTCCGGTGCTCTTCAACGGTCATGTCATTGCTGTGATCTCCCGCCACCGTGATGCGGTGCAGATGCGATCAAAGTCTCGCCTGGAGATTAACTATCGCGAAATTGCTCACAAGGTCTATCGCATGGTCTCTGAGAGCACCTTCCCGCTCGCTGGCAATGTCTACCGCAGTGAATCTGCTCCACGCGTGGGGGATGGATTACTTCGCTTAGATAGCAATGGCATGGTCATGTATGCCAGCCCCAATGCGCGCTCTGCAGTGAGTCGGGCAGGCTGGGCCGGAGAGATTGAAAATCAGAGCCTTGGTGACATCTTTGCCAAGATTGATAACGGCTCTGTGCCAACGGATGAGCCATGGTCATTGGTGGTAAGCGGCAAAGAGCTGCGTCGAGATGACTTTGATAATGGCAGAGCGATCTTGGATCTACTGGTGATCCCTCTCATTGAGGGTGCAGATCGTATTGGTGCCATTGTTCTCATCCACGATGTAACCGAACTCCGTCGCCAAGATCGAGCGTTAATCACCAAGGATGCAACCATTCGCGAGATTCACCACCGAGTGAAGAACAACCTTCAAACAGTATCTGCGCTCTTGCGCCTGCAGTCGCGTCGGGTTGAAGATCCAGTGGCAGCAGCGGCGCTGGCTGAAGCAGTCCGCCGTGTCGCATCTATCGCGATTGTGCATGAGACGCTCTCCGGCACATCAGCAGAAGTAGTCCTCTTTGATGAGGTCTATGACCGTATTGTTCACAATGCAATCGAATTGAGTTCTCGCCCGATCAAGCTCGCTAAGAACGGTGATTTTGGAAACTTTGATTCCAAGATCGCCACCCCTCTTGCTCTCGTGATCACTGAACTAATTCACAACTCACTTGAGCATGGCCTGGAGAGTTCAGGAGATCTACTCTCCCTTGATGTCTCTCACACCGACGATGAATGCATCGTGACTGTGAGTGATAACGGAGTTGGACTACCAGCAGGATTTGATATTGAAGGTTCATCGAACTTGGGACTTCAAATCGTGCGCACTCTCACCGAAAATGAATTAAAGGGCACAATAAAACTCACTCGCGTAGGTGATGCCACCCAGGCAACTCTGCGCTTCCCACCTGGAAAGGTTCTCTAATAATGGCCGGCAATCACATTAAGTTTTCAGCTGATGGCAAGAGTGGCTCTGGATATATCGCGATCCCAGAGTCCGGAACAGGGCCTGCAATCATTGTGATCCAAGAGTGGTGGGGTCTGGTTGGTCACATCACCGATATCGTCGATCGCTTTGCAGCGGCAGGCTTTGTGGCGCTGGCTCCTGATCTCTATCACGGACAGGCTGCATCAGAGCCAGATGAAGCGAAGAAGCTCATGATGGAACTTGAGATCCCTCTGGCAGGGGAAGAGATCGTGACTGCTGCTAAATACTTACTCAGCATGAAAAACACAACATCAGAGCACGTTGGAGTGGTTGGTTTTTGCATGGGTGGCTCACTCGCCATCTGGTCTGCAACTCTTTCAGATCTCATCACGGCAACTGTTGGCTTCTATCCCGGTTCCTCCTGGGAGAGACATGCACCACAATGGGCTGCTTATGCAGATAAAGAGTGCTTGATTCACTGCGCGGAAGGTGATGGCACATCAGCCGCTGCTGGTATTCAGGAAGCTCTTACTGAAATCAATGGTGCAGGTGGCAAAGCAACTGCCTTCGACTATCCCGGCACTCAACATGCCTTCTTTAACAATGATCGTGCTCAAGTTTATGATGAAGTGCCAGCAAAGCTTGCCTGGGCACGCACCATTAACTTCTTTGCACAGAAGCTCTCACTCTAGTTATTGCAAACTCTTTGCACTTTTGGGTAAGTGCTCACACTCTTTAAATTCTGCAAAGCGTTCGCAACTCGCTTATTCATCTCCCACTATCTATTCTTTCACTATGACTCTTTATAGAAATATCACTGAAGCAGTGGGAAATACACCACTCGTTAAGATCAATCGCATCACCGATGGTGCAAAGGCAAATCTCTTCGCCAAACTTGAATTTTATAACCCAACAAGTACTGTTAAAGATCGTATTGGTATCGCCATGGTTGATGCCGCTGAGAAGAGTGGCCAGCTCAAGCCTGGTGGAACGATCATTGAAGCAACATCAGGAAACACAGGCATTGCACTTGCTATGGTCGGTGCAGCACGTGGCTACAAAGTTATCCTCACAATGCCAGAATCAATGTCGAAAGAGCGCCGTGCATTGCTCCGTGCCTTTGGCGCAGAGCTCATTCTCACACCAGCTGCTGAAGGTATGAATGGTTCAGTAACGAAGGCGGAGGAGCTTGGAAAAGAGCCAGGGACAGTGCTGGTACGCCAATTCGCTAATGAGGCAAACCCTGCAATTCACCGCGCAACAACCGCGGAGGAGATCTGGCGCGATACCGATGGCAGCGTTGATATCTTCATTGCAGGTATTGGTACCGGTGGAACCATTACTGGAGTCGGCAGCCGGCTGAAAGAACTCAACCCAAATATTCAGATCATCGCAGTGGAACCAGAAGCTTCGCCAATACTTAATGGTGGCAAGCCTGGCCCGCATCCAATTCAGGGAATCGGCGCCAACTTCATCCCAGAGATCTTGGATCGTAATGTTTATGATGAAGTTTTAGATGCTCCAACTGATCAAACCCTTAAGTTTGCACGTCGCGCAGCGACAGAGGAAGGCATTCTTGCGGGCATCTCATCAGGTGCTGCGCTTTGGGCAGCTCACACTGTGGCAAACCGTCCAGAGAATGAAGGCAAGAACATCGTCGTACTGCTTGCCTCCTTCGGCGAGCGTTATCTATCAACGGTTCTTTACGCCGACTTGATGGATGCCTAAGTAGTTATGGCCTTCCATTTCAAAGAGGATTTAGAGAACGCACTCAGACGTGACCCTGCAGCACGGTCTCGGCTAGAGGTCTTCTTGGTCTATCCCGGTGTTCATGCCGTCTGGGGTTATCGCTGGGCTAATTTTCTGTGGCGCCATCACTTCAAACTTGCTGCACGTATCCATATGGCATGGGTTCGCGCTGTCACAGGGATTGAGATCCACCCGGCCGCCACAATCGGTCGACGCTTCTTTATCGACCATGGCATGGGAGTTGTGATCGGTGAGACTTCGATTATTGGCGATGATGTCTTGATGTATCACGATGTCACTCTCGGGGCTCGCGAGTTCTCGCATGGCAAGCGCCATCCGACCATCGGAAATAGAGTGATTTTGGGCGCTGGCGCCCGCATTATTGGGGATATTAAGGTCCACGATGATGCAGCTGTGCCAACTAATGCAACAATCGTGAAGGATTTGGCAGCAAAGTCGAAGGCGAACTACTACTCTATTTAAATGCGTGGCTTACTGATTCTGATCTTAACCCTTGGCTCTCTCTTTGTGATGCTGGTTTTAGCCAAGGGGGCGAGCTCCTACCGTCCTAAGAAGAAGTAATTACTCCTTACTTCCAGGCGTTGGCAATTACGAGATTAAAGAATGAGAGCCCCACAAGAATCAACCAGGTCTGCTGGGAGATGCTTGGCTTCTTGGCATAGCGCAGTGCTAGCGCGATAATTGCCGAGAGAACGAGAAACTTCACACCATATTTTGTGTGATTAAGTACGGCCACTGTCGAATCACTGTTATGGCGCATCGCGTTAATCACGATCATCGCAATACCCAGGACCATTGCGGTGAGACCGGCATGGGTAACGCCTTTTGGAATCTTCTTCACAGATTTTGTGCCCTGAGTCAGAAGCAGGCCGATCATCGTAAGAACGAGAAGAACATGGAGACCAACAAGGATTGAGTAGGTTATTTTCATAACCCTAAGGATACCGCCGGGTTACTTCGAAGTGCCGCTCTTCTTGATTTGGCCACGCAAGCTGTAGAGAGAGGAGAGGGCGAGTGAGAGAACAACGAGCACGAAGATGATCAGCGTCTTGTGCGAGGCGTTATGCGCGTAATAGAGAATATAGGCCTGGGGGAGAGCGAAATTGATCGCTGCTATCCAGCCCCACTTGCTCACTTCAGAGATGCGCTTATGAACGACACCCATCACCAGACGTGAGGTGGCAATGCCGTAGAACCACGATGTCGGAAGGTCAATGAGAAAGAAGATCCACCAGTGTGCTCCGTAGCGAGTCAGTGTCTTCCACACCACATAGGTAGCGGCAAAGGTATACAACACCACACTTGATGCGAAGAGCCGCTCCCAGAAACGTTGGCGAGCAGATGGGGTCTCTGAAATCAGCCGCTCATTTCAAAGTCGTGTTGCTTGCTTGAATCATGAGGGCAGGCACGAGAGGAAGAATCTGCGCCACATGGCTCACAGAGCAGGGCCAGTTGGTGGCAAGAGGCAGTGGTGCAGTTATAGAACTGGCGAGTGGGAGCTTGGCAGACATCGCATTCACCGATGAGAGCTGGGTTTGCCGCAAAATCAATCGAGAGGCGGTCATCAAAGGTATAGAGCGAACCTTCCCAGAGGCCATCATTGCCAAACTTATTTCCATAACGAACGATGCCGCCATCGATCTGGTAGACCTCGTTAAAGCCACGGTTCTTCATCACAACGGAGAGAACTTCACAGCGGATACCGCCGGTGCAGTAGGTGACGATTGGCTTATCCTTCAAGTGGTCATACTTTCCACTCTCGATCTCTGCGACAAACTGCTGTGACGATGTCACATCAGGAACGACCGCATTCTTAAACTTGCCGATCTTCGCCTCAAATGAATTGCGGCCATCGAAGAAGACAACATCATCGCCTCGTTCTGCGACCAACTTATTCACTTCAAAGGGCTTGAGGTGGATACCTCCGCCGATAACACCATTCTCATCGACCTTGATCTCATCGGGATTACCAAAGGCAACGAGCTCCTTCTTCGCCTTCACACTCAGACGTGGGAATTCATTGCCAGTTCCTTGCGACCATTTGAAGTCGATCTTGCGAAATCCTGGATACTTCTTCGTCTGCTTCACATATTTCTTCAGCGCGGACATATCTCCACCAACAGTTCCATTGATGCCATGGGGAGATACAAGAATTCGACCCTTGAGATTGAGGCTCTCACAGAGCGTCTTCTGCCAGAGCATGACTGCTTGAGGGTCAGCTATCGGGGTAAACCCGTAATAGAGAATGACCTTCTGCAGTTCCATGGCGCGATTCTACCTAATCCCCAACCACCATGGGACTGGCACCTGTTGTGGTCATGAGCTCAGTGAATGTGGTGGGAAATACCGCGTGCGGGTGTCCCGCGGCCGCCCAAATCACTTCATAGTCGTTGAGTGCTTCATCAATAATGATGATTGCCGTGGATAACCAGCCAAGTGGTGCAACACCACCAACAGAGTAGCCACTTTGTGCTTTGACGTAATCAGCATCGGCTCGACCAAGTTGAGGGATACCCAATTGCCGTGCAACTCTTTCGGTATCGACGCGATGGCGGCCACTGGTGATGATGAGGAGGGGTGTTTCATCTGGCATACGAAAGACCAGCGAGGAGGCGATCTGACCAACTTCAATACCGAGGGCAGATGCGGCATCTTGCGCAGTTCGTGCGCTATCGCTTAAAACTATGACCTCACCCTGAATTTCCAGTGAATCTTTAGCGCTGATAAAGCGCTTTACCGCTGCTTTCTGCAACACGCCATCCATTCAGGAAGTCTACAGCTCTGATTTAGGAAGGCTCTCCTTCATAATTAAGCCATGACACATTTACTTCGCAAAATCTTCGCAGAGTTCCTCGGAACTGCCCTCCTTCTCACAGCCGTAGTTGGTTCTTCCTTCTGGGCTGGGATCCGCACACAAGATTCCCTCGTCGGATTGCTTGGCAACACCTTTGCCACCGTCTTTGCACTCGGTTGCATCATCTTCGTCTTCGGTTCCATTAGCGGTGGATATTTCAACCCGGTTTTGACCTTCGCTGAGTTCGTTGCAAAGCGCCTTGATGTCACAGAATTCATCACCTACATCCTCGCTCAGTTCGCTGGCGGTGTAGTTGGCGTGATCCTCGCAAACTATATGTTCAAGCAGCATGCAATCGTTCAGTCAACAAATTCACTCAAAGGCATGAACTTCTACGTTTCAGAGATCATTGTCACCGCAGGCTTGATCGTCATCCTTCAGCTTTTGATCCATCAATACAACGATCACCTTGCTCCTATTGCGATTCCAGCATGGATCGGTGCGGGTTATCTCTTCTCAGCCTCAACTGGTTTTGCCAACCCTGCAGCAGTTCTTGGTCGCATGTTCACCAATGCTCCAGCAGGAATCGACTGGAAATCAGGCCTCAACTTTATTGCCGCTGAAGTCATCGGCGCAGTGATCGGTATCGTGATCGTCACCATCCTCACAGCAGGCGATGACGACATGGATGGCCTTGCCTACTTCACAGAAGAAGAGTTCGTAGAAGCGACTGATCACACGATCTAAGTCTCACAGCTCGTAGAAAACTTCGCCCCCTCAGGCTTACTCTGAGGGGGCGTTTTCTTGTAATAGGAGGGGAATGCGAGATACTGCTCCTATGCGCATCCTCGCTATTCAAAATGATGAGACCGACCCACCTCACCTAGCAGCTCGTTGGCTGGAGGAGCAGGGGCATGAGATCCAGATTCTTCGCGCCTTTGCTGGTGAAGAAGTTCCCGCCACGGTTCCTTCCGGAGTTGATGCCTTGATGCCGATGGGTGGGCATATGGGAGCACTCGATGATCACATTGCACCGTGGCTGGTGAATGAACGCGCCATGATTGCTGATGCTGCAAGTCGCGATATTCCTATCTTTGCCATTTGCCTTGGCGCCCAGCTTGTTGCCGCAGCCCTTGGTGGCCAAGTGAGCAGAGCAGCCACTCCTGAGATCGGTGTTTATGAGATCTCATCTGCTGGTATTTCAGATCCCGTCTTCGATATTGGCAGTAATACACCAGTAACTCAATGGCATGAAGATCTTGTGAGCTCTCTGCCAGAGGGGGCAGTGACACTTGCTAGCTCACCACTATGTGCAAATCAGATCTACAAATTTGGGAGCAAGAGTTATGCAGTGCAGTTTCACCCAGAGGTAGATGCTGCGATGGTGCGCAGTTGGGAAGAGCATGCTGATAATGCCTTCCAAACTTCGGGAAAGTCAGGAATTGAATCAGAATTTCTCGCCGCCGAAGATCGTCTCTATGCGACCTGGAAACCAACGATCCAGCGATGGGGCTCACTCATCGCATCAGGCGGAGTGAAGTAAATGTGTCGCTTAATGGGATTTGTCTCTGACCGGGATTACTCCATCTCAGAGTTTACTGGACCGCGCTTTGAAGATTTTGCTGCGCTCTCTTCCTTCCACCGTGATGGCTGGGGAATTGCCGAATTTGAAAGCGGTGCAACTGCGCCGACTCTGACCGTTGAACCAATTCAGGCCAGTGATAGCGAAGTCTTTAAGAAGGTTTCATCGGAGAACAAGAGTGATGGCGCACTTCTCCATTTTCGGTGGGCAACAGCAGGGCTTCCTGTCGTAGAGGGAAATACTCACCCATTTACTCATGGAGATATCTCCTTTATTCACAATGGCGGAGTCATCCCCGCAACTGCGATGGATTCCTTCATTGATAAGGATCTCTTTGATGGTCTTCGGGGAACGACAGATAGTGAGCGTTTCTTCGCAACCATTCTCACCGAGGTTCGCAAAGCAGGTCTTGTAGATGGCATTGTCGCAGCGATCCGCTTGATCCGCGAGAAGTGTGATTACTCAAGCCTCAATGCCATGCTGATGACACCCCATGCCATGATCATTATCAATGAACATACCTATAAGCGGATCCCACCAGGAGAGACTGAGGCTTACTACGACCTCTACTACCGCAAGGATGCAAGCGGTGTTCTTGTTGCATCATCTGGGTGGAACCAAGATGGATGGACCTTGATTGAGAACCATCGCGCCCTCGTCATCGATCGAACAACTTTTGAGATCGAAGAGATCACGCTTTGAATACCCATGGAGTACCCATTGAGCACCAGTGAGTAAGCGGCTGGCATTCTCCAAAGATTCGTGGCTTCCTGGCTTCATCGCACTTGGCATCGTCTGGGGAAGCTCCTTCCTCCTTATTAAGTGGGGGCTACTCACACTCACACCAGTCGGCCTCGCCTTCGTGCGCTGCTCAATCGGTGCCAGCGCCCTGCTGATCTTTGCCTTAGTGACCAAGACCAAACTCCCCAATAAGCCGATGCATTGGTTCCACCTTGCTGTTGCGGCGCTTCTGCTCAACGCTGGCCCTGGATACCTCTTTGCCACGAGTGAGACTCATGTCAGTAGCGTGATGGCAGGCTTGCTCAATGCCACAACCCCACTGATGACGATTGTCGTGATCTCCTTTGGCTTCCGAGAGCAGAAGATCAATGCAGACCAGATGATCGGTGTGATCGTGGGCTTCCTTGGGATCGCAATCTTGACCGGGGCGCTGACTGGCCTGCATGGCAATGATGGCAAAGCGATCGCTGGTCTCTTGCTCGCCACCTTCCTCTATGGAGTCTCAGCTCCTTACTCCAAGCGCTTTCTCACTCAGCTCGATTACAGCTCGACTGCGCTCGCTACGGGGCAGGTGCTCTCAGCAGCCGTTCTCCTGGCACCCTTTGCCATTCTGGGAGGCGTCACTCACTCGGCATGGAATACAAAGTCACTCTGGGGGATGCTCCTCTTAGGCGCTGTGGGAACTGGCTTTGCCTATATCTGGCACTTCCGTAACGTGCGCTTGGCGGGAAGCGCGATTGCAAGCAGCGTCACCTACATCACCCCTGTCGTCGCCACCATTCTGGGCATCTGGTTGCTCGGTGAGCCTTTCAAGATCTCACATCTGGTGGGTGGAGGGCTCGTGCTCCTCTCGGCTGCCTTGGTCCAGAAGAAGATCACTCTCACAAAAAAATTCTGGTAAAAGTTTTCGCCCAGAATGGCCTCACGGGCTTGCCTCAGATTTCAGGGGTAGTACGGTTCTCCTTGTATCTGTCAACGCTTCTTCGGATGCCCTCTCCAACTTGGAGGTCAACTCATGTCAAGCTCACAAGAGACCACTGAACACAAACTCGCACCGAATGTCTTAGGACTATTCGAGTCAGTCATTATGGGTATTGCAGGTTCAGCACCTGCCTACTCAATTGCAGCGACAACTGTCACCCTCGCTGTCACCGTCGGACTATTTGGCCCTGGCGAACTCTTCTACTCCGGTATTGCCATGTTTGGTGTTGTGGTTGCTTTCCACTACATGGGTAAACATCGCCAGAATGCTGGCGCTACCTATGTGTGGGTTCGCAATGCGCTGCACCCAATTCTTGGTTACTTAGCCGGATGGTCACTTGTGACTGCCTCAATTATTTTTGGATTGATTTCAACAGTCCCGGCCTCAACTGGCTTACTCTCACTCTTTACCAATAATGACAAAATCATCAGCAATGTGCACTGGACGACCCTGGTCGGTGGAATCATCTTTATCTTGATGGTGGGAATCATTGCTTACGGCATCAAATTTACGGCTAAGGCTCAAATTGTGATGACTGTGATTGAACTTGGGTTGCTCTGGGTCTTCGATGTCCTAGCTCTCCTGCACCACCCTCACACCCATCACTTCTCCTGGAGTTGGTTCTCATTTAATAGTATTAAGTCATATTCCATCCCAGATAATGTCATCGGCACTGCTCAATCATTTGATCCAAAGTACGTGGCGGCGCATGGTCTTAGCGCAATCTTGGTCGGCGCAGTATCGGGCGCCTTTTTCTACTGGGGCTGGGATGTCACAGCAAACCTCAATGAAGAGAC
>CAIJKC010000092.1 GCA_903821145.1 uncultured Actinomycetes bacterium
ATTAGGTGCTGGGACGCTCATTAGATCAGCAGATATCGCTGCCGATGGCCTTACCCAGATGCGTGGCGCCACTGCCCCGCGCCTCATCCTCGAACTTATCTGTGCTCGAATCTTGCTCCCGGGCAATGATGACCAAGGTCTGCTCGCTCGTATTGAACGCCTAGAGAACGGGATTGCTATTACGGCACCTGTTGCAAAGCCAGCTCCTGCTCCAAAGAATGAAGGAGCAGCACCTGTTCAACCACAGGCAGAAGTCAAAGCTGAGCCAAAGGAAGAAGTGAAGGCAGAACCAGTTGCTGAAAAACCAGCTCCTGTTGCACCAGCGGCAACAACCCCACGTGCGGCAGGACCAGTAGACATCGCGGCACTGCGTAAGTTCTGGCCAGAGGTGATCGAGAATGTGAAGAAGCAGCGTCGCCTCACATGGTCATTGCTCTCGGCAAGTGCTCAAGTCCTTGCAGTCGACGATAAGGCGATCACAATCGGTATCGTCAACACTGGCGCACGTGATTCATTCATTCGCTCTGAATCAGATGTTATTTTGCGAAAAGCTTTCGCCGAAGTTGTTGGCCTTGATATCAAGATTGAATGTATTGTTGATCCAACCGTCAATGCATCGACAACTACCCCCGAGCGCACTGTCGAAGATCCATCTGACCAAGTCGAACTCAGTGGTGCTGCGCTCCTTGCAAAAGAGCTCGGTGCTAAAGTGATTAAGAAGACCAACAACGATGTATGAAGGCGCGATTCAAGATCTGATTGACGAACTTGGTCGTCTCCCGGGAATTGGCCCAAAGTCAGCACAACGTATCGCCTTCCACATTATTCAATCCGAACGCGTTGATGTCTCACGATTGGTCGATGTTCTTCGCACTGTAAAAGAACGCGTGAAGTTCTGCACCGAGTGTGGCAACATCACAGAGGAAGAGACCTGTCGTATCTGCCGTGACCCACGTCGTGATGGCACGCTCATCTGCGTCGTTGAAGAATCAAAAGATGTTATGGCGATTGAGAAGACTCGCGAATTTCGCGGGAAGTATCACGTCTTAGGTGGTGCCATCAGTCCGATTGATGGCGTTGGTCCAGAACAACTCCGTATTCGCGAACTCATGGTTCGCCTTGCTAACCCTGATATCGCAGAAATCATCATCGCTACCGACCCTAATCTTGAGGGCGAGGCAACAGCTTCCTACTTAATCCGACAGATTCGCCCTATGGGAATCAAGGTCAGTCGCCTTGCTTCGGGCCTACCGGTTGGCGGAGATCTTGAATATGCCGATGAAGTAACGCTCGGCCGCGCCTTTGAGGGTCGAAGAACGGTTGATTAAGAGTTAAATAACGCCTTCTCTGGTTTATCTCATTATGTGGATTGCACACCCTATCCACATAATGAGATTTTCCAGATATTTCTCGTTTCAGGGCTTTTCCATCTGATTTCATTAAGCCATGGGATTAATCGTTCAAAAGTATGGCGGCTCATCAGTCGCTGATGCCGAGGGGCTCAAGCGCGTAGCGAGCCGCATTGTC
>CAIJKC010000093.1 GCA_903821145.1 uncultured Actinomycetes bacterium
ATCGACCAATGCGCGGCAAGACTGCGTGCGGAAGGAATGGAAGTCTTTGTTCCTCACGAGATTCCACTGCCTGATCCAATAACACCAGCCTTTATCTTCGATGTAGATTCGCAAGCGGTCCTGGGAGCACATGCAGTGCTGGCTCTGCTCGATGGTCCGATGGTCGATGATGGTACGGCTGTTGAAATTGGCATCTTCTGGAGTGCAATGAGTACTGACTCCACGAAGAAGGGAATCGTGGGACTTGTTACCGATACTCGCGTGATTCGAGATCGCAATATGATCGATGGCAAGGGTATCAATCTCTTTGTTCGCGGTTGTATTGAAGATCGTGGCTCACTCGTCGATAGCTTTGATAAAGCTTTTGAGATCCTCAAAGCCTGGCATGAAGAGAAGTAGATCACTGCGTGAATGCTGACTTCGTATAAGAGTGTTATAAAAAAGGATCATTCTTTCTCGACCTTTGGTTTTGGCATACTAGGGCGCCTTCCGCTCGCCATGAATTCAGTGGGTCTGGTCTTTTTGATCTCAAGCGTTCGCAAATCCTTCGCTCTTGCTGGACTCGCTTCTGCCTGTTACACCCTAGCGGGAGCCTTCGTTGGCCCGCGTATTGGCAAACTTGCTGATGTGAGGGGCACGAGGAAGGTTTTGATTCCAATTACTCTTCTCAATGCCGTGGCAATCACTGGGATTCTGACGATTGGTATCAATCACACGCCCGTCCTTTTACTTTGCGCAGCGCTTGCTGGTGCTACCTTTCCTCAGTTTGGAAGTTACACCCGCACCCGGTGGAGTCGGACTCTCACAGATGATCGAGAGCTCACAGCAGCGCTCTCACTGGAGTCAGTTCTCGACGAGACTGCCTTTGTTGTCGGACCAGCACTGGCCGGCTTTCTCTTCGCCTGGCAGGGTTCACGCTCACCATTGATTGGCGGAGTTGTCTTCCTCCTCATTGCTGGTTTTGGATTATCACTCACCAGCACTGATCATGAAGGCCATGTGCAGCCGGAAGGCAAGCATGGCGGTCTCTTAAAGATCCCTTACATCAAGCCACTCCTTGCTACCTTGGTCTGCATAGGAATCACCTTTGGCGCCCAGTATGTAGTGATTTTGGCCGTTGCACGTGAAGGCGGAAGAGCGGCAGAAGGAGGGCTTTGGGTGGGACTTAATCCCATTGGAAGCACCGTGGCAGGATTTGCCTTCGGTTTTATTCATTGGAAGATATCTGCTGCAAAGCGGTTGAGCGCATCTCTTCTCATCATGGCTCTTGGAACATCTGGGCTCGTCATCTTCCATAGCTATGACACAATCATTCTCTGGTTGATCATCGCAGGTGTTGCTATTGCCCCAGCTCTCATTTCCGCAAATGAGCGGCTTAAGGAGTTAGTTCCTGTTCATCGACTCAATGAAGCATTTTCCCTCCTTGGTGCATCAATCTCCATGGGGATTACGATCGGTGCCTCCCTCAGTGGCATCCTTGTCTCACACGTAGGCGGCTGGCATGGATTCGACTTTATGCTTGGTGCCACCGTATTGGCATTTTTAGTTTCGATTATTGGGATACGCGGTAAGAAAGTGGAGAATTAAGAGATGGCTATGAGAGTTATCCTCGACACCGATCCTGGCATCGATGATGCCCTAGCAATTCTTCTGCTTGGTGCATCCCACGAGATTTCACTAGAAGCAATCACAGTTACCCACGGCAACACCACCGTCGATAAGTGCCTTGCTAATGCGCTGCGACTAGTTGATCTTGCAGGTCTCACCGGTGTTCCGGTGGCACGGGGAGCAAGTAGTCCACTCGTGAAGAGCCTGACAGTGGCGGAGGAGACCCACGGCGATGGGGGACTTGGTTATGCCTTACTTCCTGATGCCAGGGGCACGGTGAGCGATAAGAGCGCCGTGGATACGATCATTGAGCTCGTGCACCAATACCCGCATGAAATAACGATCCTAGCGATCGGGCCATGCACCAATATTGCTCTTGCGATTCATAAGGACCCAACGATTATTGCTTTGATTGACAGAGTTGTGGTGATGGGTGGAGTGGTGCACGCACCTGGCAATATGACACCTGATGCCGAGTTCAATATCTTCTGTGACCCTGAAGCCTTCGATATCGTTCTTAGAGCTGGCTTTGATCTCACAATCGTTCCACTCGATGTCACATATCAGTGCCTCTTCACTAAGGCTCACGTTGCCCGCCTCTCATCTGCAAAGCCTGAAATTGCGCAATTCATTGAAGATTCCACCCGCTTCTATATGGAGTTCCATGATGAGTATCAAGATATTGATGGCTGTGCGATTAATGATCCATTAGCGGCAGCGATCTTGATTCGGCCAGATCTTGTGACACTTCGCGATTACTACATGACGGTCGAACTCAAAGGTGAATTCACTAAGGCGAAGACATCGGTAGATCACTACAAGATACTTAAGAAGAAAGCCAATACCAAGGTTGCTATGGAGGTAGATGTTGACGCCTTTATGGACTTCTTCATTGAGAGGATGGCGCGGTTATGAGCAAAGAACACCACATCCAGTTAGAAGCAGGTGATGTTGGCAGATATGTCTTGATGCCGGGAGATCCTGGACGTGTTGAAGTAATCGCTAAGCACCTGGATAACGCTGTGCACGTTGCAACCAATCGTGAGTATGTGACCTATACCGGCTATCTCGATGGTGTGAAGGTCTCTGTTACCTCCACCGGAATCGGTTGTCCATCAGCGGCTATCGCGTTAGAAGAGCTGGTTCGCGTTGGCGCAGATACTTTTATCCGCGTTGGAACATCAGGTGCCATCCAACCTGGAACTAGCAGCGATGAACTGGCGATCATTACCGGTGCAATTCGCGATGAAGGAACATCAATCCACTACATGCCACCAGAGTTTCCAGCCGTGGCAAACCTAGAGATTGTGCAGGCGCTACGAAGGGCAGCCACCGCTACTAAGACCCCTTTCCGCTTAGGTATTACCCAGTCCAAGGACTCCTTTTATGGGGAGGTTGAGCCAGAGCGCTCAGCAGTTCCAGATCGCCTACTTGCACGGTGGAAGGCTTGGGAGATCGGTGGGGCAATCTGCTCAGAGATGGAGTCATCTACCCTCTTTGTCGTCGCATCAATTCTTGGCGTTCGAGCAGGTGGCATTATGGCCATGTGGGCTGATGGGGAGTTCAAAGGTTTGGATTCAGTAATTTCAACAGCAATTGGTGGCGTTCGGGAATTAATCAAGGAAGATAGCAAAATTAAGGGAGTTAACAATGGAGACAACTGAGGGCAAGCAGTATCACATCAACATGAAGAAGGGTGATGTCGGCAAGTATGTACTGCTGCCGGGAGATCCTGGACGGTGTGAGGCGATCGCCGCACTCTTTGATAATCCAGTGCATGTAACCCAAAATCGTGAATACAACACATGGACTGGCACCTTAGATGGCGTCAAAGTCTCTGTTACTTCCACTGGCATTGGCTGTCCTTCAGCGGCTATCGCGTTGGAAGAGCTCGTTCGCATTGGCGCCGATACCTTTATTCGCGTCGGCACCTCCGGCCATATCCAGAAAGATATTAAATCTGGTGAGCTTGCGATCATTAATGCTGCTATCCGTGATGAAGGAACATCCCTTCACTACATGCCGATCGAATTTCCGGCAATCGCCGATATCGATCTCGTTCTAGCACTTCAGCGCGCTGCCAAGAAGACCGGCGCTGTGCACCGCACAGGTATCACACAATCGAAGGATTCCTTCTATGGCCAGCACGAGCCACAGCGCATGGGCGTTGGACCAGATCTGCTCAATCGTTGGAAAGCGTGGGAGATTGGCGGTGCACTCTGCTCAGAGATGGAGGCATCCGCACTCTTTGTCATTGCATCGATGTTAAAGGTGCGAGCAAGTGGTGTGATGATGGTGCACGGTGTTGATCCAATGCCACCACTGGATATTCTCTTACAGACAGCGGTTCAAGCACTTCGCGAGATCATCGCTGAAGATAAGGCGAATGGTCGCGCAGTCGATCTATAAGGTGGTGAAGCCGACCTTACGGTCAGCTGCATTGCCAGCCTCAACGTAGGCGATCTTTGCGTGTGGAACGAGGATCGCGCGGCCCTTAGTGTCAGTCAGCGATAGCGTTTTGCCTGCATCCAGTGCTTCCTGGACCTTGGCTATTACCTTCTCGATTGAATCATTGATCTCATACATGAGATCAACTCCAGTATCTGCGATACCGATACGAAGGTCTGTCGTTGTCTTGCTCTCTTTAGCCATGTCCTAACCTTAACCTGAAATTACTAGCTCTGCTTTGGGAAGCCGCCGATACCGCGCCAAATCTGGGTGGCAACGAGCTCTACCGCGTTATCGCGGTCAATCTTGCCATCGCGTTCTAGCCAGTGGCGGGCTGCAGATTGCACATTTCCAATAATTCCAACCGCGAGCATCATCGATGCCTCTTTTGGCAATCCGGTATCAAGGGAGATTACAGCTGAGAATGCAGCCGCACAGTCATAGGTCATACGTGTCAATCGTTGGCGAACTTGAGGTTCAACACTCATATCGCTCTCAAAGAGAAGTCGGAAGGCTTCACCTTCTCGGTTGATGAAATCGAAGTAGGCGGAGACGGTCGCGTGCACGCGCTCTCTATTATCGGTTCGGGAGGCAACAGACTTTTGAATCTCAAAGACGAGTGAGTCAATATGAAGATCCAGGACTGCTAGGTAGAGATCTAGTTTTGATGGAAAGTGCTGATAGAGGACTGGCTTGCTGACATTGGCACGATCTGCGATCTCATCCATCGCGGCTGAGTGGTAGCCAGCCTGGGTGAAGACTTCCAGGGCTGCTGCCAGCAATTGTGCTCTGCGCTCATCGCGAGGTAGTCGTCCCTTTAGATCAGTGCTCATGGATGAAGGATAAGGGAAATCCACGGGAGTTGTTATCCTCTGCCTATGAGTAAAAAGAGCCTGCTGCTTGTCCACGCCCACCCAGATGATGAGACGATCAATAATGGTGCGACGATGGCGATGTATGCCGCCGCCGGCTTCAATGTCACCCTCGTCACCTGCACACGTGGGGAAGAGGGTGAAATCCTCGTTCCAGAACTTGCTCACCTAGCAGCAGATAAAGAAGATGGTCTTGCTCCGATTCGTGAAGCGGAATTAGCAAATGCTATGGCCGCCCTCGGTGTCACAGATCATCGCTTCCTTGGTGCACCTCACAACCGCTATCGCGACAGCGGAATGATAGGAACAGCGCCCAATGATCGCCCAGACACTTTCTGGCAAGTGGACCTGGATACGGCTGCTCGCGAATTAGTGACGATCATTCTTGAGGTGAAGCCGCAGGTATTGGTTACCTACGATGAGTTCGGTGGCTACGGGCACCCCGATCACATTAAAGCTCACCAGGTGGCAATGCGCGCAGCAGAACTTGCGCAGGATCAGTGGGATATCCAGAAGATTTATTGGAACACAATGCCACGCTCGGTTATTCAAAAGGGCATTGATGCAATGAAGGCGGCGGGTTCAGATTTTATGGGAGTAGAGAGCGCGGATGAACTTCCCTTTGCAAAGCCTGATGATGTTGTTACAACAGCCATGAATGCCAGCGCCTTTGTTGATCAGAAGATGAAAGCAATGGCATCTCATCCCACACAGATCGCGCTAGATGGCCCATTCTTCGCACTCTCCAACAATGTTGGATTAAATGTCTGGGGTAACGAGTACTACACACTCGTTAAAGGCGAGAAGTCAGGTGAACTCACTCCTGAAGGCTGGGAGCAAGATCTCTTCGCCGGAGTTGTTGAATAATCTAGGAGATAACTTCGTAGCTTTGCCCACCTGGCCCATCTTTGACGGCAATCTTAAGAGCAAGTAACTGATCGCGAAGTTCATCACTTCGCGCATAATCTTTGTCAGCACGCGCTGCCTCGCGCTCACTCAAGAGCGCTGATTGTTCTGGCGTAAGAGCAACGAGAGCTTCTGCTCGATCAAGGTCGAGGGCGAAGATCTGATCGATCGTTCTGAAAATATGGGCCCGAACGCCACGGGGGATCGACTCATCTCGTTCAATCTGGCGCAACTCAATGGCCACGTCAGCGGTAGCAAGATCGTTCATGAGAAGTGCGATGAGAGCGGCGATTGTCGCCTCACTCTCCTGCGTCGGGGTGCTCGCCCCCCAATCCTTGAGCTTCTTACGCCAACGAGAGAGGGTGGAATCGGCTGCAGTGAGGGCATCCCAGGTCAGGTCAATCTGGCTGCGATAGCGGTTCTCCAGAAACGATAAGCGCAGCGCGAGCGGATCTAAGCCACGTGCTGCGATATCTGAGACCAGCACAACGTTGCCTGCACTCTTGGACATCTTGCGACCTTCAAAGAGGAGGTGTTCACCATGAACCCATTGCGTCACAACCTCATAGCCGGCAGCAGCATTAGATTGCGCTCTCTCGTTTTCGTGATGAGGAAATCTCAGATCAATACCGCCGAGGTGAAGGTCAACGTGGCCTTCCAAGAAGTGAAGTGACATGGCAGAGCATTCAATATGCCAGCCTGGAAATCCTGGTCCCCATGGTGAATCCCAGACCATCTCGGTGCGATTTCCTGCAGATTTCCAGAGCGCCCAATCGGCATGAAATCTCTTGGCACCATCATCGGTATATTCATAACGATGACCGGGCTGCAGCGCATCTAATCGGTTGCCACTGATCTCGCCATATGTGGGAAAAGTTTGGGCTGCGAAATATACCGATGAGTCCTCACCTACATAGGCAAAGTTCTTCTCAATGAGTTCTACGATGAGGTCTTGCATCATCTGGATTGATTCACTGGCTCGTGGATACCCAGATGCTGGCGCAACACCGATCAGCGCCAGATCCTTGTGAAAGCGATCTTCATAGTCACGAGCGATGGCGTAAGGATCAAGCTTTCGTTTGGCGGATTCAGCAAGCAGCTTATCTTCGTGCAGATCCTCTGACATGTGACCAACGTCAGTAATGTTTTGAATGAGCGTGCTGGTAAAGCCGGCATAGGCGAGGGTCCGAACAATGAGATCGGAGAGCAAGAAGGTGCGAAGATTTCCGACGTGGGCATCGCGATAGACCGTTGGGCCGCAACTATAGATACGAGCACACTTCTCATTATTGATAGTCACGGGCATGAGGGTGCGGGTGCGCGTATCAAAGAGGGAGAGCGGGGTAGTGATCATTTCGGCGGCACAACCTTCCAGAGAAAGATCCGGCCCGGATCAAAGGTGATGAGTGAGCCATCTTTCTTACGGATGGTTGTGGGGCTTTCAAGGATGCCAAGCAGGTCCCGGTAGCCACCTTCTGGCTCAAAGAGGCGGATGCTCGCTCGCTGACCAATCTCTGGCAGGCCAGGGACATGAGGGACATGAGGGACATGAGGCACCCGAGGTGGGTGAGCCAGATCAGATGGGTCAGATGGGTCAGCTGGGTCAGCTGGGGTAGCTGGGGTAGGTCCGCTCATGGAAGCAATTCTCTACCCTCTTGGCCTAAGATTCGCGTTATAGAGTTCAACAACGAGAGAACTACCAAGAATCTTCACCTAAGGAGCCCAGCGTGACCTATGTAATTGCCGAGCCATGTATCGATGTGAAAGATAAGTCCTGCATCGAAGAGTGCCCAGTGGATTGCATCTATGAAGGCAATCGCATGCTCTATATCCAGCCCGATGAGTGCGTGGATTGTGGTGCCTGTGAGCCAGTCTGTCCGGTAGAAGCGATCTATTACGAAGATGATGTCCCATCCCAGTGGAAGCAATTTGGCGCAGTCAATGGCGAGTTCTTCGTTGAGCTCGGATCCCCAGGTGGTGCAAGCAAGGTCGGTCTGACCAATAGCGATCATCCAACTATCGCAGAGCGCCCAGCTAAAGCTGAGTAACCCTGAAACTTCCAGATTTTCCTTGGGATGCGCTCGCTCCAATCGGAGCCATAGCGAAATCTCATCCTGAAAGTTTCATCGATCTTTCACAGGGAACACCTGTAGATCCAACCCCCGCATTTATCCAAGAAGAATTTATCGCTGCCGCAAACTCACCAAGCTACCCAGTGACAACGGGCACTCCCGCACTTCGCGA
>CAIJKC010000094.1 GCA_903821145.1 uncultured Actinomycetes bacterium
CGATCGCTGATCAACCGAAGATCAGTGGCGAAACAATCACGATTACCTCTGTGATTCCAACTCGCACTGGTTATACCTTCACAAATTGGCTTGATCAATCATCGCTCTCAGCGGTTGCAGGGGATTCATATACTGTTTCCGGTACCCATTACTTGATCTATGCGCAATGGAGTGCGATCTCGTATTCAGTCAGGTATGACACATCAGGTGGAAGCACTGCGCCTGCTGAACCGAGCCATACGATTGGTGAAATTTTCACAACTGCAACACTTCCAACAAAGAATGGTTATGACTTTGCCGGATGGAGTGATGGAGTAACGACTTATGCAGCCGGATCGCCATACCAAGTTGGGGCAGCCAATGTCTCACTTATCGCGCTCTGGACTCCTCAGGTCTACGACGTAAGTTACGACTTCAATGGTGGATTTGGAACAGCAATATCTCCAACTCACTACACCTTTGCGACACCTGCCATCACACTGCCAACCTCTGGGCCAACCCGTCCAGATTTCACCTTTAGCGGATGGTCAACGAGCACAACCGGAGCAGGTGTTGGGGCAACCTTTACCCCAAGCTCTTCAATCACTCTCCATGCTGTTTGGGTCTCATCTGTCTACCGTCTGATCTTTGATGCAGGTAGTGGTTTCACCGATACCTCGACCGCAAAGGTGACGATCGGCCAATCGCTGACGCTTCCAACAGGCACTCGGACAAATTACAACTTGGCGGGATGGTCAACCCAGCAAAGTGGTGGGACGCTCGTTTCCGGCACGTACACACCGACTGCAGATGCCACGATGTATGCGCAGTGGACCCTCAAGGTCTATGTAGTGACATTCAATGGCAACGGTGGTGCCCCAGCAACAGGAAGTGCCTCGATGAGTGCGGGTACAACATCACCTTTCACTCTGACCACGGCAACCAGATCCAATTACGTCTTTAATGGTTGGTATTCAGATCCACAAACCGGTTATCTCTTAGGTGCTGCAGGTGCAAGCTATCTGCCAACAGACTCCATCACTGCCTATGCGCACTGGATTCAAGCATCTCTTGCTGGCATGGGTGCGGCAACACAGATCGCACAAGTTACCGTCCATGCCGGGTATGAGAACTCATTCACAGCGGGCAGTAATGGCAGCACAGTCGCCCTCTACTATCCAGCAGATTCTTTGCCTGATGGTTCCATCATCACGGCTTACCTTGAGAACTCGACAACTCGGGCGAGCACCTTAATCACAACGCCGGCGAACTTGATTCTCTCGCTCATTGTGGCGTGGGTTGCACCAGATGGAACCGTCCCTACGACTGCTACCGGTAAACCGATTACGTTGACGGTATCAAATCCAAATATCACCGCGGGCTCCAAGGTCTACGGATATCTCAGCGGTGTGATGACCTATCTTGGTATGGCAGCTGTTGATGGTTCTGCCGTCATAACAATCTCTCAAGACCCAGTTCTCGTTGTTGCGATCACAACCCCGGATGCACCAACTGGTGTGACAACCGTCCTCAACGGAACTACTGGAGCGACCATCTCGTGGAGCGCGCCTGCGGCATCAGGTGGTTCAGCAATCACAAGTTACGTTGTAACTTCAAGTAGCGGTCAGAGTTGTACAACAACGACCACATCATGCTCGATCACGGGTTTGACAGCTGGAAGCAATTACACATTCACTGTTGTCGCAACCAACTCGCTGGGTACCAGTTCGGTAAGCACGGCATCTTCTTCGCTGACGATTACCCCACCCGTTGTAGTCGTCGATAACTCAGCAGCTATCGCAGCGGCTGCAGCCCAAGCGGCCGCCGATGCAGCCGCCCAAGCAGCGGCAGTGAAGGCTGCTCAAGAAGCAGCAGCAAAGGCACTTGCTGATAAGCAGGCATCAGATGCAGCCGCTAAGGCACTTGCTGATAAGCAGGCCGCCGATGCAGCAGCAAAGGTACTTGCAGATAAGCAGGCCGCCGATGCAGCCGCTAAGGCACTTGCCGATAAGCAGGCCGCCGATGCTGCAGCGAAAATCCTTGCTGACCAAGAGGCTGCTGCTCTTAAGGCAGCCCAAGAGAAGATGGCAGCTGATGCGAAGGCTCTGGCTGATGCAAAGGCAGCCGCTGATGCCGCTGCAGTGAAAGCGGCACAGGATGCGGCAGATGCTTCGGCTAAAGCTGCAGCAGAGTTGCAGGCAGCAAAGGATGCAGCAGCTGCGCAAGCGGCAGCGGCAGCCTCGATCAAGCCGGCAGTGACGCTCTACTCGGTCACTCCAAAGCTCACTTTGAGCGCCTATGGCACTGCATATCTGCAGAAATATGTTCGATCACTGAAGAACGGTGCAACCGTCACCTGCGTCGGATATATCTATAAAAAGGGCACCACACTCGCAAAGGCAACCGCCCTTGCAAAGAGCCAAGCAACTGCAGTCTGTGCACTCATTAAGAAGAGCAATAAGACTCTTAAGACAACGATCTCACTTCTGGATTCATCCAAGGCGCCAAAGGCTGCGGTGGGGTCAAAGTGGGTTGCGGTGAGTTATCGGATCGATAGCTTTAAAGCGAAGCCTTAAACTCTTCTGACATCGGCACCGAGGCCACGTAAGTCCTCGGCGAAATCTGGATAGCCGCGATCGATGTGGAAACCATCTTCCACAACGGTGATGCCCTCGCTCACGAGCCCAGCCAGAACCAGTGCGGCTCCTGCGCGGATATCTGTAGCAAGTACAGGAGCGCCAGAGAGTTGAGATAGGCCATTGACCGCAGCATGATGGCCATCGACAGTGATAGTTGCACCGAGGCGTTTGAGCTCATTGACGAACATGAATCTGCCCTCGAAGACATTCTCGGTGACAAGTGCATGTCCTTGGGCAATGGCATTCATGCAGATCGCCATTGGCTGTAGATCGGTGGGAAAGCCTGGGTAGGGAAGTGTTGCCACATCCACTGCAGTGGGTCTGCGATCCATCTTCACACGGAAGCCATCTGGTGTAGTCGTGATGACTGCGCCTGCTGCTACTAATTTATCCAGTGGGATCTCGAGATGATCGGGGCGGCCACCAATGATGGTGATATCACCTTGTGTCATCACAGCGGCGAAGGCCCATGTGCCTGTAACGATGCGATCAGGAAGAGTGGCATGTGTTGCAGGGGAGAGACGATCCACGCCATCGATGGTGATGGTGGATGTGCCAAGACCCTCAATCTTCGCACCCATCGTGATTAAGTACTCACCGATATCTGCGATATCAGGTTCACGGGCAGCGTTAGCGATAACAGTGCGCCCCTTGGCAAGAACTGCAGCGGTCATGATGTTCTCAGTCGCACCAACGCTCGGGAATTCCAATTCAATGGTTGCGCCGATAAGTCCATCCGGCGCTTTCGCTAATACATAACCATGTTCGGAGTGGACTTCTGCGCCAAGTGCCTGAAGGCCTTGGATATGAAAATCCAATCCACGGGATCCAATTGCATCTCCGCCAGGCAGTGCCACATTGGCTTCACCAACGCGAGCGATGAGTGGTCCAAGAACATTGATGGAGGCACGCATCTTTCGAACTAAATCGTAATCTGCGGTGTGGCCAGGGAGTTCAGGGACATCAATGGTGAGTGAGTGGGTAGCAGTATCGTGGACAACGGTGCAACCAAGGCGTTCAAGGAGTTCAGCCATGATCTCGACATCTGCGATGTGAGGGACATTTAAAAGTGTGTTCTTGCCAGGGGCAAGTAGGGATGCAGCCATCAACTTCAGGGCAGAATTCTTGGCACCACGAACTGCTACCGAGCCTGAGAGACGAGCTGGGCCTACAACGCGAAAGCTATCGCCTGCCATCTGCCCTCCACTCTGACTACCTCGATTACAACTGGTCGTATTCTAGTTGTTCGCCTAGGCTCCTCCCATGGTAAATCTCACGCGCATTTATACGAAAACTGGCGATGATGGCACTACCTCCCTGGGGGATATGTCTCGCACCTCGAAGAATGATCCACGCCTTGAGGCCTATGCCGATGTTGATGAGGCGAACTCTTCAATCGGTGTTGCTCTCTCTCTTGGCAAGATCGAGGATGAGGCGATCGTGAAGCTTCTGATCCGCATTCAAAATGACCTCTTCGACGTGGGAGCAGATCTCTGCACACCAGTGATCGATAACCCCGAGCATGAGCCACTGCGCGTGCTTGAATCCCAGATTACCTATATTGAGAACCAGATCGATCACTACAACGAGTCACTTGAGCCACTTCGTTCATTTGTTCTGCCATCTGGAACAGCGGCTGCATCCCTTCTCCATGTCTCTCGCACCGTCGTTCGCCGCGCAGAGCGTGCAACCTGGCATGCAATCCACTCATTTGGTGGCGGAGTTAATCCTTTGACTGCAAAGTATTTGAATCGCTTATCTGATCTGCTCTTTGTCTTGGCACGAGTTGAGAATAAGCCAATCGGTGATCAGCTCTGGGTACCAGGAGCAAACCGCTAAAAACTAAAAGTGGTTTGGATCAGAGGTGTAGGTGAAGCTTGGGACTACCTCGGTAGGAGCTTGTGACCAGCAAGAGACGGTAATACCACCTACGCTGAGGTTGTAATTGGTTAACTCCGTTGCGATACGCACCGATGTCGCATCGTTGAGTGCTTGCGCTTGCTCTGAGGAAATTGTTCCAGCAACAGATTGTGCTGCGATAGCTTTTGTCTCGGCCGCGCTAAGAGCAGCAACGATCGCGTTGATCTTAGATCCGGCTATCTGGGTCAATGACTTTCCAGAGGCAAGTTGGTTATAGAAAGTTGTTGTCGACATACCCAAGATATTTAAGATGATGCTCTCATGTGGAATGAGGGCCTCTTTGCTGACCAAAATAACGGAGAGGATAGTCTTTGCCTCAGTAGCGGGGGCGAGTGTGCGAAGTGTGCCGTATTCAATCATCTCGGTGACATCAGCTGGATTTGGGCCATAGACCTTGGAGTTGATCTCCCAATACTGACAGGCGCTATCTGATCCCACGTAGACAGCCCCGCAGGCCATTGATGTGCATTGCTTCACGGTGGTGGCTAGAGCGCTCTTGGAGCTGAGCAGGCTTACCAACTGTGAGCCTGATGGAATATAGGCATAGACGCCATTGTTGGCGGCATAACCCCGTGGCGGCCAGACAATCTTTGGAGTGGGTACCACAGTCTTCTTACGAACGACTACGGGCTTTTTCACCACTGGCTTTTTGATTACGGGCTTCTTCACCACTGGCTTTTTGACGACAGGTTTCTTCACTGTCGTGGTTGGTTTCGCTGCAGCAGTTGGTTTCGCTGCAGCAGTTGGTTTCGCTGCAGCAGTTGGTTTCGCTGCAGCAGTTGGTTTTGCTGTTGTTTTGCTCGTCACCTTCGGTGTTGGCGTGGCGGCGTAGGAGGCTCCCTGTGTGGCGAGAGCAGTGAGGATTGCGAGCGCTAGAACTCTTCTTCTCATTCTTTTGACCACTTAAAGGAGCGGATAGAGAAATAAGTTCCAGCGATAAGCCAGGCAAGTAAGACGAGGGCAATCTTGCCGATCTCCCAGCTATGACCTGCCTCTTTCACTGCGAAGGAATCGGGAAGAAAGACCGAACGCATTCCCTGCGTGAGCCACTTGAGTGGAAATACTGCCGCGATATCTTGCATCCATTTTGGCAGATCAGAGAAGACGAAGAAGACACCTGACATAAATTGCAAGATGATTACAATCGGTGAGACGGTCGCTGATGCACCGCGACCACTCTTAGGAATGGAAGAGAATGCGATTCCGAGGACTGTTGAGCAGGCGCTTCCTAGCAGAATGAGCCAGGTAAATCGCAGCCAGAGCGTGGCAGATGTTGGAAGGTGGAGCCCAAAGAGGAGGGCGCCAAAACCAAGCAGGAGTGCGACTTGGAAGGCCATGGCGGCGGTAACAACAATCGCTTTGCCGATGAAATAGGAGATAGGGGAGAGAGGAGTGCCACGCAGACGCTTGAGGGTGCCAAGATCTCGTGACATTGGGATGGAGATCGCTAACTGCTGAAATCCAGTGTTGACCAAGCCGGAGGCGACCATTCCAGCGACAAAGTACTGGCTAAAGGTCACACCTGGGGCGATGGTGTTCTTAAAAACTGAGCCGAAGATAAAGAGCAGGATGACGGGAAAGGCCAGAGTGAAAACCACGGACTCGCGCTGGCGCAAGAACTCTTTGATCTCCAGGCCGCCACGAAGTAAACCTAAGCGCAGGATGCTCATAGCTCACCGATCATTCCCAGATAGATATCTTCTAGTGAGGGTCTGGTGATCGCAAGATCTGCGATCTCACCACCGATGCGAGCAGAAAGTGTCTGAAGAAAGTGCGTTGGCGTATGAGTGGATTCACTCTGAGGTATTCCATTCTCACTCCACGTGACGAGTGCGGGTGCTGTGGCTCTACCGCCCAGTGATTCTGGTGTCGCAACCTCAAGGACGATTCCCTTATTGATGACAGCGACGCGATCTGCAAGTGCCTCTGCCTCATCGAGGTAGTGGGTGGTGAGCAAGATTGTTGTTCCCTCATCACGCAGAGTACGGATAAGTTCCCAGAAAGCCCTACGGGCTTCTGGATCAAATCCTGTGGTCGGCTCATCGAGAAAGAGAATCTTTGGGCTTCCGATAATTCCCAGTGCAACATCGAGCCGGCGACGTTGACCGCCTGAAAGCGTGGCTACTTTGGCCGTGGATTTATCACTGAGCCCCACAAGACCAATGACATCATCAGGATCTTTTGCCTTGGTGTAGTAGTGGGCGAAGTGATGGACTGTCTCTGCAACAGTCAGGTCTGGCGCATCGGCAGCTGATTGCAAGACGATTCCTATTCGATTACGCCAGGTGCGTTCACCAGAGTGGGGATTGGCAGGATCTTCGCCCAGTACAAGGACCTCACCTGCATCTCGCGTGCGATAGCCTTCAAGAATTTCAACGGTTGTGGTCTTGCCAGCGCCATTAGGGCCCAAGATTGCAAAGATCTCACCTTGTTTGACTTCAAGATCAAGGCCGGCAACTGCATCTTTGCCAGCATAGCTTTTGCGCAGCCCTGTGACGCTAATAGCAGCGTGCTGAGATGTCATATACCCATAATAGCCTCATAATGAGGGGGTGAGCCCGCGTAGAAAACCTCAGAAGGATCCCAATGCCCGTGGTGGCAAGAGCGGTAAGGGTGGTAATTCCGGGGGAGAAGAACGCAACATTGAAGATGTGGGTCTAAGTTTTGAAAGTACGGAAGAGCATGCCGATGGTTTCTACAAAGTTCGTCGCATCACAGGTTCAAGTTCCACCAAGCCATATCGCTGCCCTGGCTGTGATCAATTGATCCCTACCGCAACACCTCACGTTGTTGCCTGGCCAGAAGATGACATTGAAAGCCGTCGCCATTGGCATACTCCATGTTGGGCAAAGAAGGCACATAGAGCTCCACGCACTGAGCGAACTCGGAATGCGCCACGCTTCTAGATGTTTTTCAAGATCAATGCAGGAACTTCATTACTCCCGTAATGAATGCATCGGCGAACTTTGTTCGCTTAAATGTTGTGAAGGCGATGGGGAGTGCGAAGCGTTCGGTCACAACAGAGCGCAGGTAGGTAAATTCATGAAGTCCCTCGGGGCCATGGATGCGGCCATAACCACTATCTTTCACGCCGCCAAAGGGCACACTTGCGATACCAGCAAAACCAATCACGGAGTTGATCGAGACCATA
This sequence comes from uncultured Actinomycetes bacterium, assembly GCA_903821145.1. Lineage (GTDB taxonomy): Bacteria > Actinomycetota > Actinomycetes > Nanopelagicales > Nanopelagicaceae > PALSA-747. The sequence continues at coordinate 7,690 of CAIJKC010000094.1, forward strand.
CCTGTCACGAGTTTGGATGCGATTTTCTCACCATTGCGCTTTGACCAGACGGAGGCACCAAGTCCGTAGCGGGTGGCATTGGCAAGGCGCACAGCCTCATCCATATCTGCCACACGATTAATTGTGAGAGTTGGTCCAAAGGTCTCTTCTGTAATGGCCAGGGAGTCCTCTGGAACATCGAGCATGATCGTGGGTTGAACATAGGGTGGCTGCACAGAGTCAGTGCCACCGATCAAGAAGGTAGCACCCTTCGCTGCTGCGTCATCGATATGGCTTTGAATGACATTGAGTTGTGAGGGCATCGTTGCTGGGCCGTAATTCTTATTGACACCTGGATGGATCTCCTTCGCCATGGCACCAATCTCACGAATGAATTCATCCGCTACTGCCTGATGAACATAGACCCGCTCTGCTCCAATACATGTCTGACCAGCATTGGACATCGCCAGCCAGAGCGCGTATTCAGCTGCCTTCTTGATGTTTGCATCCTTATCAATGATGACAGGATCCTTGCCGCCACATTCAAGAACGGTGGGAATCATGCGCTCTGCAGCAGATGCTGCAACCTTCTTCGCTGTCCGTGTTGATCCGGTGAAGGCGATCTTGTCCACATTGGCACTCGTTAACGCAGCACCTGTTGCGGCAAGGCCTGTCACTACTTGGAAGATATCGGGAAATGGTGCGACCTGGGCGAATGTGGCACCAAGCCATTGGCCAACACCGGGTGTGTACTCACTCGGTTTAAAGACGATCGTGTTGCCTGCAGCAAGGGAGTATGCGATGGATCCCATAGGAGTGAAGACGGGGTAGTTCCACGGCCCGATTACGCCAACGACACCGTAGGGAGCACGCTCAACGCGAGCCTTCATATTTGCCATGATCAGTCCTGGATTGCGACTTACTGGTGAGAGGTATTTGCTGGCATTCTTTGATGCCCAATCAAGGTGGCCAATAGCCAGAGAGATTTCAAGTGTTGCATCACTGATCGGCTTGCCAGTTTCAAGAGCGACCAATTCTGCAAGTTCACCAAGGCCCTTGGTGAGGAGTGCATTCCACGCAACGAGAATCTTCTTGCGACCATTAAAGCCGAGCGCTTGCCATGCCTGGCTACTGGCATGAGCCCTAGCGACAGCTTGCTCAACCTCACTCTGGGAGCAGTTGCGATAGCGAGCTATCTCCTCTCCAGTTGCAGGATTATGGCTTGGGAAGTCGATGAGGGCAGAAGTAGTCATGAAGTAACTGTAAACTCTTTGTGTGCCAGAGTTAATACGTCCGAGCAGTATTTTGCCGGCTACCAGGCGCGAAATCTCATTTCAGACCGCAGATCACCTCACCTTGGTGGGGGAGGTGGCCTCACCCATTGGCGTGCGCAAAGCATCTCTGCTCTGCCTGCATCCCAACCCCACCGGTGGCGGGATGATGGATAGCCATATCTATAAGAAGATGAGCAATCGCTTACCTGCGATGGCAGGGATCGAAGTGATTCGCTTCAATACTCGAGGCACACAGAGCGCTCGTGGAAGTTCTGAAGGCAGGTATGACAATGGCGACCTCGAGAAGCTTGATGTGGAAGCGGCGATCAACTTTGCCTTTGATGATTGCAAAGCCGAAGAGCTCTGGGTGATTGGCTGGTCCTTTGGAACAGACCTTGCTCTGCGCCATGCACGTGATAGTCGCGTCAAGGCACTTATTCTTTTGAGCCCACCTCTTATGACAACTCAAGAAAGTGACTTGGCCTGGTGGGCCGAGGATGGTCGGCCAGTAACAGCTCTTATTCCAGAGTTTGATGATTACCTTAAACCTGATGCGGCAAAGCTGCGCTTTGCAACACTTACCCAGATTCAGTTAATCAATGTGGATGAGGGCAAGCATCTCTGGGTAGGAGAGCCTGCGGTCTATCGCGTGCTCAGTGAGATCACAGCGCTACTCGCTCCAGATTCATTGCCACTTCCCACAGAGTGGTAGGTATTACCCCAGATCTGATTTTGGAAAGACGACTTCATCAACAATGAGCAAGACCGCTGCTGCGATTGGAACAGCAAGTAGTCCGCCAACTAAGCCAAGCAGACTTGTTCCAATCAGGGCTGCAATGATCGTCACAAGTCCTGGGATTGCTAATGTCTTTCGCATGATGCGTGGCATGACGATGTAGTTTTCGATCTGAACATAGACAACGTAAGCAAGGAATGCAATGAGCGCAGTTGTTGGTGATTTAGTCAGCGCAATCAGGGTAACCACCGATGTTCCCAGTATGTGTCCAACGAGCGGGATCAAGCCACAGAAGAATACGAGTAGTGCCAAGGCAGTGGTATAGGGCAGGCCGATCGCAAAGCCCACGAGCAGAATATAGATCGCAGCAATGAGTGCGACGGTTGCTTGGCCACCAACGAAGATGCCGATGCGATCAATGATTGCATCACTCAATTTGGAAACACGTGCACGGCGGGATGCAGGAACAAAGCGGTAGGCAACCTTGGTAACAGAGGGTAAGGAGGCTAAGAAGTAGAGAGTGAGTACCAGGATGGTGAGCACAGCAAAGACCCCTGAGATCACAGCTTTACCAACACCAAGGACTCCGCCGAAGGCAGTGACGACAAATTGACCATCATGGATGGATGCAGTCACCTTCTTCTGGATTGAATCGACGATCCCATACTGTTGATTGAGGTGATTGATCGTGTGATTATTCTTCAGACTCTCAATGAGTGAGGGCGCATTCTTCACCAGCAGATTGATCTGATCAACGATGGGTGGAACAGCAACGAGAGCAAAGAGGGTGACAAAGGCAATCACAATGGCAACGACGAGACCAACAGCTGAACCACGCTTTAAACCGCGCCGGTGAAAGAAGTTGACCGCAGGATTGAGTCCGGCAGCGAAGAAGAGTGAGATGAGTAGAAGCACAAAGACTTGTGAAGCACTGGCGAGGGCTCGAAGGAATGTAACGGCGATCACAGCACCTGATGCTGCAAGGAAGCCAAAGTAAAAGGGATGACCCTGATCGAGTGGAACACCCATTGATCCAAAGTTCTCAGGGACCGCTTCTTTCGCACTCTTCTTCTTTAATCCTGGAATGTGAGGAATTAATTTGGCCATAATCGAATTTTAACGCTCTTTGCAGGTGGAATGAGGGAGAATGCAGCCATGGGCGAATTGAGTGTGACCGGTTCTGGCGCAGAGATCATCTCGCTCTATGACCTACCGTGGAGCAAGCTCTTGGAGGATTGGCCAGAAGACCCTGGGCTGACATCGATGAGGGGTATCTCTCGCCACGTGGTGCGCTTGGTTCGCACCGGTGAACGTAATGAGGATGTCTATGCGGTGAAAGAGACGGTGGAGGAGTTCTCTGCTCGTGAATATGCCCTCCTTCGTGAGCTGAGCGCCAAGGGTGCACCATGTGTGGAGCCACTTGCTGTCGTCACTGGCAGGCTCGACCTTCGTGGCAATGAGCTACCCACAGCACTGGTTACTCGCTACCTCGCCTATTCATTGCCCTACCGAGTAATCCTCAGCGGCAACATCACTCCCCATGAGATCACCATCATGGCTAATGCCTTAGCGCTGCTCTTGGTCAAGCTGCACCTGCTCGGTTTTTGGTGGGGTGACTGCTCACTCTCCAATGCACTCTTCCGCCGAGATGCATCGGAATATTCGGCTTACCTTGTTGATGCCGAGACTGGCGAATTCCAAACCTCTCTCACCGATGGTCAGCGTGAACATGATCTGGAGATCGCACTCTTTAATGTTGCTGCTGAGCTAGAAGATCTAGCGATTGCTGGTGTCCTGCACCCAGGTATGGATCCAATCCGGGCTAGCCAAGGAGTGATCTCTCGCTACCGCAGGCTTTGGAAGTCGTTGAATGAGCCACAGATTCTTGATCCGAAAGATCGACATGCAGTTGAGCGAGCGATGCGCTCGCTCCAAGATCTTGGTTTTGCCGTCGAAGAAGTTGAGATCACCATGGATGGCGAGAAGGGAATGCTCAAGTTCTCACCACGCTTGGTTGCAGCCGGGTATCACCAACAACGTTTGAAGGAACTCTTGGGTCTGGATGCAGAAGAGTTGCAAGCAAAACGACTTCTGGCCTCCTTTGATAGATATCGAAGCCGTGAAGCGCAAAGCGGGCTCTCCACAGATCTCTTAGCGCGTCAGTGGTTGACCGATGTCTTTGATCATGTGCTCTCACAGATTCCGCAGGCGCTTCGCGGTCGCGTTGAACCAGCCCAGATGTTCCATGAGATCTTGGAGCATCGCTGGTACCTAGGGGAGAAGGCTGGCAAGGATCTGGGCCTGGACTATGCAACGCATGAATATGTCACGCAGATCCTGCCCTTTAGAACTGACTCTGCAACGAATGTGAGAGAAGAGCCCGTTGCGGTCGTGGAGTGAGAAGGCTGGAAAGTTTGGCAAGATAGCGCCATGAGCATGCCACCCCTACCCAAAGGAAATAAGGGTTTAGGCGGGCTCGGTGGGGTTGGTGGAGTTGGTGGGGTCTTTGACCTCAGCACACTGCGTCAACCTGCGGTAACGATCGATCCAGAAGATCTAGGGTATGTGATTACCCAAGAAAATCTCATCTCAGAACTCTTACCGGCATCCAATGATGCCGTTGCCATCATCCTCTGTTGGTCACCGCGCAGTATGCAGGCACAGTCCTTAATCCCGATGATGCGTCAGTTCAATCGCGATGATGCCACGGCAGAGGGAGATCCCACGTGGATCTTTGGCACCGTTAATGTTGATGCAGAACCTGCGGTGGCGAAAGCCCTACAAGTTCAATCTGTTCCTCTTGCCATCGCCATCATCCAAGAACAACTCGTTCCGCTCTTTGAATCGGTTCCACCAGCAGAGCAGGTTCGTGCTGTCATTACTAAAGTATTGGAGCTTGCAGCACAGAAAGGTCTTGGTGCTGCACCTACTGATGCCGATGATGGAATCCCCAGTGAATCACCGCTGGAGCCAGAGGAGGAGTTAGCACTTGCTGCTCTGGAACAAGGAGATCTCCTTGCCGCCAAATCTGCTTACGAATCATGGATCAATCGCGCACCTGGAACAAACTTAGCCCAGCTTGGTCTGATTCAAGTAGAGCTCATGATTCGCACCGATGGCTTGAATTTTGATCAGGTGATCAAAGATGCTGATGCGCATCTCGACGACCTTGATCTTCAATTGCGCGCTGCAGATTGTGAGATTGCTCAAGGCGACTTTGATGCCTCTTCATCAAGGCTGCTGATAGCACTGAAATCATTGAGCGGGGATGATCAGAAGCGAGCTCGTGATCACCTGCTTCTCATCTTCTCGATGATTGATCCAGCAGATCCGCGCCTTGCCAAAGCGCGCCAAATGCTTGCCAGTACACTCTTCTAATGGTGATCATCTCTAAAGAAGAGGCTTTCTACACACGAGCTCTCTTCTTCCTCTTTGGCGTGGGATTAATGATGATCGCCCCTCGGACCCCAGACCTCAAAGCGAATTTGCAGGTCAATAATGGAACGCTAGGTAGCCTGATCTCGATCAGCGCCGCTGGCGCCTTCCTAGCCCTTATTTATATGGGCCAGATTGTTCATCGTTTCGGAGCTCGCCCGGTTTTGATTGGCGCGGCTACCTGGCTCTATATCTGCATGGCCATTCAGCCGCATATCCACTCCACTTGGATTTTCGCCATCGATCAAATTTGCGTAGGCATGGGCTGGGCTGGTTACCACATCACCATCAACTCACAAGGACTTCATCGCCAGAAGCTCAGTGGAATCCCCATACTTCCAAAGTTGCATGGAACGTGGAGCGTTGGTGCACTCCTCACAGCCATTATTGCCATTGGGATCACATCTCACATCACTCTTGCAACCCATGTCGATATCGGAGTCAGCCTCATTTGGGTGCTCACGATGTATTCGATCTATCGCTTACGTGATGTCTTGATTCCTGGGACAACAGAGGTATCAGAGGAAGATGTTCGGCCAAGTGTGAAGTCAATCATTACCTTCTTCAAATCTGATTGGATGATTGTCGTCGCCATCACCTCTGGCGTACTTCTTGAGACATCAACGAATGACTGGGCTTCACTCTTCACTAAAGAAGATATCAAGGCATCTTCATCGTTGAGTATCTTGAGCTACGTCGCTTTTGCACTTGGCATGATCATTGGGCGCCTCAATATTCATACGCTCTATATCCGCTTCACTGAGCGTCAGATCATTAAACGCAGCGCAATCGTTGGCGGATCACTCTTTATTATCTGCGTGCAAATCGCATCCCATCTTGCACCACATCATCCAACAAGTGGACTCATCTTTGCCTTTATTGCCTTCCTCTGTGGCGGGCTAGGGTCTTCTTCCTTGGCACCTGGCTTCACCACGATTGCCACGAGAAACTCTAAGTTCCCAACGGGCTTTGTTGTTGCTCAGTTGACTCTGGTGAACACCGCAATCTTCTTCATCTCTCGCATCATTATTTCGTGGATTGCTCAGGCAACATCCATCACAACTGCCTTGATGATTCCAGGAGCGGTGCTCTTTATAACGGCAATCTTTGCAAAACTAGGTAGCGATACCGTTCTGACGCCGCGCTAACCAGATCGTTGCAAGCGGTGGCACGCGAAGTGTGGTGGGCTCACCCGAGAGACTCTCAATATCGCCATTTGCTACGCCACTTCCGCCAAAAGCTAACTCATCAGAGTTGAAGAGCTCATACCAACTGCCTGCAAGGGGTAGGTGAAGTGAGTAATGCTCGTGGGGGACTGGCGAGAAGTTTGTAATGGAGACCAACGGCGTTCCATTATCTGACCAGCGAGTGAAGGCCAAGGTATTGCCCGCGCCATCATTATTCTTAATCCAGGTAAAACCCTCAGGAGAGGTGTCCTTCTGCCAGAGCGCAGGAGTTGATCTGTAAAGAGCATTCAGTGAAGCAACAGCGCGCTGCACACCTGCATGTTCTGCATATTCGGTGAGATGCCAATCTAGAGATCTGCTCTCACTCCACTCTTCGCTCTGGGCAAAGTCACATCCCATAAAGAGTAATTTCTTTCCAGGGTGCGACCACATAAAGCCATAGAGAGCTCGTAAGGTAGCGAGCTTCTGCCAGCGATCACCTGGAATCTTTGCGACAAGAGATCCTTTGCCATGCACCACTTCATCGTGAGAGAGCGGAAGCATAAAGTTTTCAGACCAGGCGTAAAGGATTGAGAAGGTCACCTCATCATGGTGGTAGACGCGATGGACAGGCTCATGGGAGATATATTCGAGCGTGTCGTGCATCCATCCCATGTTCCACTTAAATCCAAAGCCGAGGCCATTCTCTGACGTTGGCTTTGTGACACCACTCCACGCGGTTGACTCTTCGGCGATCATCATGATGCCAGGGGCGCTGCGATAGGCAGTAGCAGTCACTTCTTGCAGCAGCGCAACAGCCTCGAGGTTTTCACGGCCACCGAACTTATTAGGGAGCCATTCACCGGCTTTGCGCGAATAATCTAAGTAGAGCATCGATGCGACAGCGTCCACTCGGATGCCATCGATATGGAATTCAAGAAGCCAATAGAGCGCAGAGGCTACGAGGAAGTTACGAACCTCATTGCGTCCATAGTTAAAGATCAGTGTTCCCCAGTCAGGATGCTCACCTAGGCGAGGATCATCGTGTTCATAGAGAGCGGTTCCATCAAAGCGGGCGAGCGCCCATTCATCTTTTGGAAAGTGTGCTGGAACCCAATCCACAATCACGCCAAAGCCAGATGAGTGGAGAGTGTTGACGAGATATTTGAAATCATCTGGCGAGCCAAAACGCGATGTTGGTGCGAAGAATCCAGTGACTTGGTAACCCCAGGAACCACCAAAGGGATGCTCCATCACAGGAAGAAATTGCACATGGGTATAACCCATCACGGTGAGATACTCGAGGAGTTCGGTCGCAAGATCCCTATAGCTAAGTCCTGGGCGCCATGATCCAAGATGCATCTCATAGACGCTGACAGGTGAACGCCATGGCTGCGCTTTCTCACGCGCGCTCATCCAATCGCTATCACTCCAGGTGAATGCGCTCTCATAGACAATAGAGGCGGTAGCAGGGGGAACTTCACTGCGCCTTGCCATGGGATCGGCATGTTCAACCCAACGCCCATCTCCTCCTTGGATCGCAAATTTATAGGCAGAGCCAGCAGAGATCTCTGGAATGAAAATCTCCCAGATGCCACTTGATGCTCGTGGTGACATGGGGTCCGCCTCTTTCACCCAGGAGTTGTGATCTCCGATGAGGCAGACAGCGCGGGCATTAGGCGCCCAGACGGCAAATGATGTTCCAAGAATCTTGCCTGCTTCATCTCGCACCACATGGGCACCGAGCGCGTTCCACAACTGTTCATGGCGGCCCTCACCGATCAGGTAGAGATCAAGATCAGTAAGGCTCACTGAGTGCTCAGATGCACGATGTGAGCAACTGCACCGGCAGATCCGGTGGGATCGAGAGTGATGAAAGTGTCTTTACTCCATGAGAGCTTCTTACCTGTGAGCAGATCTTCACCCTGGAAGAGCTCATCGGGTAGACCTAAGAAATAGAGATTCCAATGAACAGTGGTCTGTTGGGAACGCGTTGGATCAAGGTTCACCACAACAAGGATGAGGTCGCTGCCCTCACGCTTTGAGTAAGCGATGATCTGATCAGAGTCGGTCTGGTGGAACTCAAGATTGCGAAGGCGCTGCAGGGCAGGATGGGCTCTTCGAATCTGATTGAGTTGTGCGATAAATGGCGCAAGGCTCTTGCCGCTCTTGGCAGCCCCTGCCCAATCGCGAACCTTGATCTCATACTTCTCAGAGTCTAGGTACTCCTCACCATCTGCCTTCAGTGGCACATGTTCAAAGAGTTCATACCCTGCATACATGCCCCACGAAGGTGACATGGTCGATGCGAGCACCGCACGCAGTGCAAAGATGGCGGGATTACCGCTCTGCAGATGAAAGGGGAGAATATCTGGAGTGTTGACCCAGAAGTTTGGACGGAAGAATCCACTCGTACTCTTTGCAACTTCATGGCCGTAATCGGTCAACTCTTGCTTTGTTACTCGCCAGGTGAAGTAGCTGTAGGACTGCTGGAAACCAGCCTTGCCCAGGCCATGCATCATCGCAGGACGGGTGAAGGCTTCTGCCAAGAAGATTACGTCAGGGTGCTTGGCATTCATGGCAGCGATGCACTCCTGCCAGAAGTGAAGAGGCTTTGTGTGAGGATTATCGACACGGAAGGCGCGTACTCCCTCACCTATCCAGAATTCAATAATACGTAGTACTTCAGCGAGTAAGCCTTCATAATCATTATCAAAGTTGAGTGGATAGATATCCTGATATTTCTTAGGTGGATTCTCCGCATAAGCGATTGTGCCATCGGCGCGCTTGGTGAACCACTCTTCATGCTCTTTCGCCCACGGGTGATCGGGGGAGCACTGCAGCGCAAGATCGAGTGCCACTTCGATCTTCAACTTCTTTGCAGCCTTCACAAACTCTTGGAAATCTTTGAGGGTGCCAAGCTCTGGATTGATTGCGTCGTGGCCACCGGCGGGTGAACCAATACCCCATGGAACACCTGGTTCACCAGGCAGTGCAGTGGTGGAGTTGTTCTTGCCTTTACGGAAAGAGGTGCCGATGGGATGAATGGGTGGCAGATAAAGAATGTCAAAGCCCATATCGGCCACGCGTTGGAGTGAAGGCTGCGCCGTCTTAAAGGTGCCAGAGATAATCTTTCCATCACTGCCCTTGGTAGCACCTTCACTGCGCGGGAAGAACTCATACCAGGCACCGATCAACGCACGAGGATCCTCGGCACGGATAGGGAACCGCTCAGATATGGATGAAATGTTTTTATCATCAGTGACCTCGATAGCAAAAGTGTAAGCGCCGAGTTCGGTAGGTGTGACTATGCCTTCATAGCGATCAGTTCCAGGCCAGATCAGTCGCATCGGGTTTCGCTGAATCTGACTTCCCTTACTATCAAAGAGAAGAGCGAAGACCTCAAAACTCTCATGGCCTTCACGGAAGACTGTTCCAGCGATTGTTATCGCTTCATGCGGGATTGCCTTCGCAGCAATGAACTCCCCACCAAAATAGGTTGTAGGGGAGATATCAACTACTGGAAAGCGGGAAATCATCCAGAGCCTTCGGTATTACCTGCATCTGCCTCGCTCACATCATGAATCTTGTACTTATCCATCGCCTCACGCAATACCTTTGCCTTCACATCTCCTGCTTCGACGAGCTGGGCGATCGCGGCAACTGCAATGGATTGAGCATCGACATTGAAGTGGCGACGAAGGGCGCCGCGAGTATCGGAAAGTCCAAAGCCATCTGTGCCAAGTGAGTAGAAGGGTTGCTTGACCCATGGTTGGATCTGATCTTGAACAGCACGCATGAAGTCGCTCACCGCGACAACTGGACCATCATGGCCGGCAAGCTTTGAGGTGATGTATGCCGTGCGGCGATCATCTGGATTGAGCAGGTTGTGACGATCAGCGAGGAGACCATCACGGCGCAACTCATTCCATGAGGTGACAGACCAGACATTGGCGCTGATATCCCACTCTTCTTGAAGAAGCTTCTGCGCATCAAGGGCCCATTGCATCGAGATACCGGATGCAAGAAGTTGGACCTTACGCTTGCCACTCTTTGCAGGCGAGTAAAGATAGATACCTTTCAGAAGACCATCGACATCAAGGCTCTCTGGCTCTGCCGGTTGCACGATCGGCTCGTTATAGACGGTGAGGTAGTAGTAGACGTTCTCACTCTTCTCGCCATACATACGGCGCAGACCATCTTTGACAATATGGCCAAGTTCAAAGGCAAATGCTGGATCGTAGGCAACAACAGCAGGGTTAGTTGCTGCTAAGAGATGTGAGTGGCCATCTTCATGTTGGAGGCCTTCACCATTGAGCGTTGTGCGACCAGCTGTTGCACCAAGGACAAAGCCTCGGACCATCTGATCTGCCGCTGCCCAGAAGGCATCACCAGTACGTTGGAAACCAAACATTGAGTAGAAGATATAGATAGGAATCATCGGTTCATCATGTGTTGCATATGAGCTACCGACTGCGGTGAAGGATGCGACAGAGCCCGCTTCATTGATTCCTTCGTGCAAGATCACACCTGATGTTGACTCCTTGTAGGAGAGCATCAGTTCACGGTCAACAGATGTGTATGTCTGACCATGTGGTGAGTAGATCTTCAGAGTTGGGAAGAGTGAATCCATGCCGAAGGTACGAGCCTCATCTGGGATGATGGGAACAAAGCGAGGACCAATGCCCTCTGCCTTGACCAAATCTTTAAAGAGGCGAACAAATGCCATTGTCGTTGCAACACCTTGTGTGCCAGAGCCACGACGGGCAGATTCAAAGAGCTTCTCTTCTGGCATTGGAAGGGCGCGAGAGAGTTTGCGGCGAGATGGGATTGATCCACCCAGCGCTGTGCGGCGCTCCATCATGTATTTATATTCAGGTGAATCTTCAGCTGGACGGTAATACGGAGGCAACTTTGCATCGATGAGTTCATCGGCAAGTGGGATACCAAGACGATTCTTGAAGGCGACGAGATCTTCGGCTGACATCTTCTTCATCTGGTGCGTTGAGTTGCGAGCTTCAAAGGATGAGCCGAGAGTCCAGCCCTTCACAGTCTTAGCCAGAATCACTGTTGGGCGACCATTGTGTGAGGTTGCCGCCTTATATGCCGCGTAAAGCTTGCGGTAATCATGGCCGCCACGCTGAAGTGCCCAGATCTCATCATCAGTCATATGAGCAACAAGTGCTGCGCACCGTGGATCGCGGCCAAAGAAGTGTTCGCGCACATATGCCCCTGATTCACCCTTATAGGTCTGATAATCACCATCAGGTGTCTTATTCATTAATTCAACGAGCGCGCCTTCACGATCTGCAGCAAGGAGCTTGTCCCAGCCACGACCCCAGACAACCTTGATGACATTCCAACCGGCTCCACCAAAGATGGATTCAAGCTCTTGGATGATCTTGCCATTTCCACGAACCGGACCATCAAGGCGCTGCAAGTTGCAGTTAATAACGAATGTGAGGTTATCAAGGCCCTCACGCGCAGCAAGACCAATCGCGCCGAGTGATTCTGGTTCATCTGTCTCGCCGTCGCCAAGGAAGGCCCAGACATGTTGCTGCGATGTATCTTTGATGCCGCGACCTGCGAGGTAGCGGTTGAAGCGTGCTTGATAAATTGCATTGATCGGGCCAAGTCCCATCGAGACGGTTGGGAACTCCCAGAAATCTGGCATCAATCGTGGATGAGGGTAGGAAGATAATCCGCCACCTGAATGGGAGACCTCTTGACGGAAGCCATCCATCTGATGTTCGGTGAAGCGACCTTCAACAAAGGCACGTGCATACATTCCAGGACTTGCATGACCTTGGAAGAAGATCTGATCGCCACCACCTGGGTGGTTCTTTCCCTTGAAGAAGTGGTTGTAGCCGACTTCATAGAGTGAGGCAGAAGATGCGAAGGTAGAGATATGTCCGCCCACTCCAACACCAGGGCGCTGGGCGCGGTGAACCATCACTGCAGCATTCCAACGGATGATTGCGCGGATCCGACGTTCCATCGTTTCATCGCCTGGGAACTCTGGTTCATCAGCTGATGGAATGGTGTTGATGTAATCGGTGGTGCGAAGTCCTGAGATACCGACATTCTTCTCTTGCGCCCGGCGCATAATTTGGAGTGCGATGTAGCGTGCGCGCACTGGGCCGGCCTGCTTTAAGAGTGCATCGAAGGATTCTTGCCATTCAGCGGTCTCGAGTGGATCGGTATCCACGAGCTGATCGATGAGGTGGTCAGGGGCTTCGAAATGTGAACTCATAGGAGTATCTTAAAGGGAAAATTTCCCCATCATTTATCGGTAATTTGGCTCCAAGGGCTTGCGCGAAGGCCCTAATCAGAGTGGACTACGCCTGTGAATGCAACCGAGATCGCAGATCGGATGGGTATCGCCTCAGGTCAGTTAATTCTTGAGGTCGGCTTTGATGAGGATTGTGATCTAGATCTACGCCAAGGGATTGAGGCGGCAGCTGGCACATCCTTGCTGGGTGAGGAGTCCGATGAAGTCGTCGATGCAGTTCTTCTCTGGTTTAGGGATGGCGATGGCGATCTCGTTGATGAATTAGTCGACGCCCTTACCTACCTCAGTGAGAGCGGTCCAATCTGGCTCTTGACCCCCAAAGTTGGCCAGAGCGGTCATGTAGAAGCAGCTGATATTCAAGATGCGGCTCCAACTGCCGGATTGAGTCAGACTGTGTCATTCTTAGCCTCTACCAATTGGAGCGCTACGCGATTGGTCGCACGTAAATCTGGATCGCCTAAAAGATAATCAGCCACTCATCATTCATCAACCTTTACCCATAACACCCTAACCGAGAAATAGAGGAAGCATGTCACTCACTATTGGCCAAGAGGCACCTAACTTCACACTTACCAATCAATTTGGTGAAGCTGTAGAACTCGCATCATTTAGAGGCAAGAAGAACGTTGTCGTTCTTTTCTACCCTTTCGCATTCTCGGGTATCTGCACCGGTGAACTCTGCGCACTTCGTGATGACCTCGCTGCATACCAGAATGAAGGTAGCGAACTTCTTGCGATCTCATGCGATCCCATGTATTCACTCAAGGCATTCGGAGAGGCCGAGGGATATACCTTCAACCTCCTCGCCGATTTCTGGCCACACGGCGCAGTGACCAAGGCATACGGCGTCTTCAACGAAGATCGCGGCTTTGCAATCCGTGGAACCTTCATCGTTGATAAGGCTGGCATCTTGCGCTGGCAGGTCGTCAATGGCCCAGGGGATGCGCGTAACGCTGCCGATTACAAGGCTGCGCTCGCTAGCCTCTAACCAAATTTCATTATCCCCGCGCTCACTAGTAGAGTTCGGGGCTCAAGCTTCTACTTGCCACCGCAAATGAAGTTTGAATGGGTGGTTAGCTCAGTGGTAGAGCGCCTCGTTTACACCGAGGATGTCGGGGGTTCGAAACCCTCACCGCCCACCAGGTCAACAAATACATATCGTGGAGTTCCTCGCGGAACTCAGATCACATCAGATCACAAAGGAGCAGTCGTGAAGGCATCTGTGGCCCACCAGAATCTCCTCATTGACCTTCAAAAGATCGACACAACCATTCTCTCCTGTGGCGTACACCTAGCAAACCTTCCTGAACTCGAGCAGATCAAGGCGATCCATAAGCGCCTTGAAGATGCAGCCGTGGAGCTCAAAGTTGTGGAAACAGAGTTAGAAGATGTCTCGATCGACCTTCGCCGTAGCGAAGTTGATGTTGAAGCGGTCGTTGATCGCATGAGGAAGGATGAGGCCAGGCTCAATGCTGGAACTGCCTCACCCAAAGAGTTAGAACAGACACAGCACGAACTCGCGACCCTTGCTAAGCGCAAAGCCGAACTTGAAGATAGCGAACTTGAAATCATGATGCGCTTTGATTCCGTCAAGAAGCGCCTAGATGAGCTAGCAAGTGATGAAGTTGGACTTCAACAACTTGAGCTCGAACTCAATGTCAGACTTGAAAATGGTAAGAGTGAGATCGCAAACGAACTTGCGACTGCTACCTCTGCACGTGCCGCGCTTCTCCCACAGATCGACTCAGCACTCTATGAGTTGTATGAGAAGGTCCGCGCATCTGCTCATGGAGTTGGTGCCGCGCTATTAATCGGTAATAAGTGCGATGGTTGCCACCTCACCATTAATGCTATTGAGATTGAGCGCATCAAAGGCCTTGATAGTGAAGAGGTCTTGCGTTGTGAAGAGTGTCGACGAATCTTGGTCCGCATTTAATGGCTCGCCACTTTCAGATCACAGCCGATGGCGGATCTCGGGGTAATCCTGGTCCTGCCGCCTATGGCGCTGTTGTCACTGAAAATGGCAAGATTCTTGCTGAGCTCTACGCAACAATCGGTATCGCATCAAATAACGTTGCTGAGTACTCAGGACTCATAGCAGGCCTAGAGCATGCCCACTCACTCGACCCTGAGGCCACTATTGATGTGAAGATGGATTCAAAGCTAGTCGTGGAACAGATGTCTGGCGGCTGGCAGATCAAGCACCCAGATATGCGAGAGCTGGCTAAGAAGGCTCGAAATATTCATGCCATGCCGCTCATCACATTCACATGGATCCCGCGCGATGAGAACTCTCATGCTGATCGCTTGGCCAATAAGGCACTCGATGGCGACCTCCAAGCACCCCAAGAGCTCGTCTATGAGCAGAAGAATTTCTTGCACTCTCGTCTTATCTCAAGTGAAGTCCCCACCACGATTATTTTGATTCGTCATGGTGAGACGCCTTTGACTCCCGAGCGTCGCTTCAGTGGTTCGGGTGGATCAAATCCAGGACTTACCGAGAAGGGGCGCGAGCAAGCACGCGCAGTTGGAAGAGAGTTGGCGGCACGAAAGCCAGATCATCTCCTCGTCTCACCCATGCAACGCACTCGCGATACCGCTGAAGAGATTACAAAGTTTGTCGATCTCACACCAACCTTTGATGAAGATTGGATTGAAGCCTCTTTTGGAAAATGGGATGGCCTCACTCCGGATGAAGTAGAAGAGCAATATCCAGAGGAATTCAAAGCCTGGGTCTCTGACCCTTGGTATGGCCAAGGTGGGGGAGAAGCGTATGCCGCGGTTGCAGAGCGCGTGCATTCAGCTTTGCTGAGCGTTGCAGAAGAGTTCCCCGGCAAGACCGTTGCGATCGTGACTCACAATGTTGTGGTGAAAGGTGCAGTCTGTGTCGCACTAGGAACATCAATTGAGAGCATCTATCACGTCGACATTGCACCATGCAGCATTACAACGATCAAGATCTGGCCATCAGATAATTTGATGGCCCTCATGACTATGTCTGAGCGAGCACAAGCCTAAGTATTAAGAGCCTGGGCATACCTTTACTGATAGAGGTGCTGATGACAAGGGGTTACTAGATTCCTGCTGCGTGACCTTCTGAACGTGGATCTGAGCCAAAGGCGAGAGCGCCAGTGGGAAGAACTTCAAGAAGCTGGACCGATGAGGCATGGCCGTACTCTGGGAGAACGACGACCTCGTGACCGCGGGCCTTGAGATCTGCAATCAACTCATCGCCAAAGCGAGATTCAATCGAGAGCACACCCTTGATGGCTTCATTCACTGCCGAGGTTGATGGATCAGAGAGATGCATCCATCGTGGCGCTTCAGCCACCTCTTGAACGCTCTTGCCCTCATCAATAAGGCCAGTGACGAGTTGGAAGTTGGTCTGAACCTGCACGTTGGCGCCAGGTGTTCCACCAACATACTTCAAGCTTCCATCAGGATTCGTGACGGTGAAAGCCTGCAGGGTATGGGCTGGACGCTTGCCAGGTGCAATGAAGTTAGGTGAAGCGGGATCGAGATTAAAGCCGGTGAGGCGATTATTGATGATCATGCCTGTTCCTGGGATCGTCCATGATGCACCAAAGCCATGGAAGACAGATTGAATCCAGGAGACTGCATTTCCTTCACTATCAGCGACGAGGAAGTAGGTGGTATCGCTTCCTTCTGCTGGGCTCTCGCTGCGGTTATCGGCAGCAGCCATATCGATCTCACTGGCGCGCTTTGCAATATGAGCCGCA
>CAIJKC010000095.1 GCA_903821145.1 uncultured Actinomycetes bacterium
AGATGATGTTCTAGCGCTCACGACTATCACCGATCATCCAGTCTGGATTGAGATTCACCGTGCCGGTGCAGATATCTTCGGGGCCGATGAGAACTCTGTTGGACTAGCCCTTCGTTGGCTGATTGCTCAAATCACCTCACCGCTCACCGCAGCACAGTCAAAGGTCCAATCAGAGCGTCTTGCAACTTTGCTCTAGTTCATGCGAATTACCGAGTTACGTTCACGCATCAACGAAGCATTCTCAGATCCAGATACATACTCGCGCGACATTGTGCATTCTGAACTCGGGGGCCTCACAGTGAACGAGGCGCTTGTAGCCGGCCAAGAGCCAGGGGATATCTGGCGCGCGATAGTTGCTCACAATCCTGATAAGCCTGGCCTAGCGTGAAACGTTGGATGGTTGCAGCCCTCATAAATTCTGTCGCCATTCAGGCAAGTACTTATATGGCGCGGCCGATGATCACCTACAAGCTTCTTGGTCTGCATGCACATAGCTTCACAGTTGGTGCCTTCGGCGCTCTCTATGCACTCTTCCCACTCATTCTTGCGATTCCACTTGGGCGTTGGATCAATCAATTTGGCGAAGGTCGATTTATAGCATGTGGGGCAGCAGTGATTGCGATCTCTACATGGCTTCTTGCTCTGGTCGATAATAAAATCGAGATGATTTTTTTAGTTGCTACTTTAGGTACCGCGCAGTTATTGAGTATGGCAGGCACGCAAGCGCTCTTTGCAAATAGAACTCCGAAGAATAGCTACGAGAGTTACTTTGGCTACTACACATTTAGCGCAGCCCTCGGTCAACTCATTGGGCCACTTATTGGAGCGTTTGTCTCGGGTTCAAAAGGAGTCCTTCCTGCATCGACTAGTAATGCATTTTATGCCGCTTCAATTATTGCGCTCCTTGGATTGATTCCACTGTTCTTTGGCATGCCCATGAAGCCAACAATTGATATCTCTGCGAAAGATTCACGAGAGAGCGCATCTGTCCTGAGGTTACTGAAGAACCCAGGAATGCTTGTAGCGATGTATGCAAGTCTTGCCGTCAGTTCAACGGTCGACGTTCTTGTTGTTTTCTTGCCAGTCTTTGGAAAGGAGAAAGGATTCTCCTCCGGATCGATTGGAATAGTTTTGGCTATTCGAGCGGCTGCCTCGATGCTCTCCCGAGTTAACTTAGGAAAGATGACCGAAGTTATCGGATACTTCCGGCTTCTTATAGGAAGTATTGTGATCTCATCGATTGCTTGCATCATCGCTATCTTTTCAACAACCCCTGTGATGCTCGGCGCCATTATTTTATCTGCGGGATTCTCCCTGGGTGTTGGACAGCCCATGACGATGGCATGGGTCTCACGGATTAGCCGCGATGATGAGCGATCTTTTGCGATCAGCATCCGTTTAGCCGGCAATAGGTTTGGGCAGTTTCTATTACCCGCTCTAGCAGGATTAATCTCTGGTCTCTTTGGTGCAGGTGCGGTCTTCGTGGCCCTCGCGCTCTTAATGAGCTCGAGCACCCCCTTTATTCATGGAAAATCCAGAGAGATTAAGTAGCTATTTAGCCAGACGATACTTGTTGATGGGCCGTCCAGCTGTTCCATATTGCAGTTCAAGAATCACGGCCTTCCTATCTGCCATTTGAGCAAGATAGCGTTGAGCGGTAGCGCGACTAATGCGAAGAGCATCAGCTATTTCACTTGCGCTCATTGCACCAGTGCTCTCCTTGAGGCAGTTGATAATCGAATTAGTTGTGGGATTACTCGTACCGCTTTTGGGAAGGTCGCTGAGCTTGCTTCCTCGCATGAGAGCAACAGTTGCATCGACCTCGGATTGAGAGACCTCACCCGCAGTATTAAGTCTCTTGTGGGCAGCCTTATACGTTCTCAATCTTTCGATGAGTTCATGGCCATTGAATGGTTTCACAATGTAGGTTGCAGCACCAAGCTGGATTGCATCTTTGAGGCTTTGGGAATCACGAGCGGCAGTAATGACAAAAACATCAGGCTTGGATCCACGGGGGAGTTGTTGCAACCTAGCGAAGAGCTCTAAACCATGCTCATCAGGCAGATAGAGATCTAAAAGTACTAAATCAGGTTTTTGTTCAATCACCATTTGATACCCAGTCGCGGCCGAATGAGCAAGACCAATCACTTCAAAATCAGGATCCTTTGATACATATGCTGAATTGATCTCCGCTACGCGGAAATCATCTTCGATGATTAAGGTCCGAATCATGACTTCACCGGAATCTCAACAATGAAGACTGCGCCATGATTGTTATAACAGGTAATACTTCCACCTGATTGCTTAACCAAACGAGAAACGATCGCAAGTCCCAGACCGCGATGAGATGAACCCTCAGAGGTTTTAGTTGAAAACCCATCTTCAAAGACAATATCAGGGCGTGGTTCTGGCAGTCCTGTTCCGTTATCCCGGATGGTGATGATCCGCGAATTGCTGTGGCTCGCCTCGATGGTGAGTGAGACATGGCCATCACGAGATCCCGCAACAGCATCTAAGGCATTGTCGATGAGATTTCCGAAGACAGTTATTTGTGCATTCGTATCTAGGCTCAGCTCATCCAACGAGGCATGAGGGTCAATTGTGAGAGTCACGCCCTTTTCGCGCGCGATAGCAACTTTGGCCAAGAGCAGAGCAGTTACCGCTTGATTGGGGATCTTGTCAGAGAGTTTTTCAGCTAGATCTGCATCCATCGTAGAAATCTCACCAAGATACTCCTTTGCTTCCTCATAGCGACCTAACTCGAGTAAGCCATTGAGGGCGTGCATTCGATTTGCATATTCATGCTGTTGAGCTCGTAGTGCATTTGTCAGGTTGGTGACGCTATCTAGTTCTCTGAGCAGCCCAACATGTTCTGTCCGATCTCGCAGTGTTACGACGTAACCGATCTGGCGACCAAGATGGCGCACTGGACGCGTGCTGATACGTAGAGAGAACTTGTCGTTCAAAAGGATTTCATCATCACCTTGTTGAGTTTCTCCTTCAATCAGATCCAGCAGACGACCTTGTGGAACTACAGCATCAATAGCCTGACCAACAACTGCCTTGCTCAAATCTAGAAGGCGCATCGCCTCATCATTGATTAAGAGGATCTTTCTATCGAAGGAGAGAGTTATGACACCTTCTTTAATCGCGTGGAGCATCGCCTCGCGCTCTTGATACTTACTCGTTACATCTTGGAGTTCACTCTCAATTCTTCGATTCCGCAGCGTTCGAGAGAGAATCTCGGCGAGGATAAAACCGAGAAAGATAATTCCAAAACCGAGAAAGATAAAGGTGTTTTGTAGGTGCTTCACTTCACCTGCGAAGGATCCCGTTAGGTATCCAGCGGAGACCATCCCAATAATGTGACCTCCGGCGTTAAATATTGGAGTTCGCCCATTCGCGGCGAGCCCAAGAGATCCAAGGTGGAATTGTGACGTTGAAGCTCCAGCCAAAACATCTTGCGCATCATCGACGCGTTGACCGATGAGAGCAGGGTTTGGGTGGCTGAAGCGCACACCGTTCTTATCAGTGATAACAATGTACGAAGCATTTGTCCGTTTTGTGATCACCAGCGCTAAATCTTTTAACTTATGTTGGGGGTCATTAGATTCCACCAAATTAATGACATCAGGCATGATCGATATGGATTGCGCCAAAGTGAGCGCACGGGATAAATACTCTTGATTTTGAACTCTGTGAGAGATATTAAATGTCATAACAAATCCCAAGAGAGCTGCGACAACGACAATAAAAGTTCTATTTGAAACTAACCTTATTAAGCGTGTGCGACCTGTAGTCATGAGCCAAGTCTGCCCACAATTGGCTTCATTGTCAGCGGATTGAAGCTCTGAGCAAAATGAGCAGAATTCCCTAAACGAGAATTAGGGTAACGGTCTCGTTATAAAGCCTAAGTTGCTGAATTTCGCAACCTAGGCTGGAGATATGACTAAAGGTGTGCACGTTAAATTTTCTAATGTCTCAAAACGTTTTAGAACTCCCAAAGGTGACTGGTATCAAGCTATTAAGGATTTGGATTTTGAAATCCAGCCAGGTGAGTTTGTATCACTAGTTGGTCCAACCGGTTGCGGAAAATCAACTGCCCTTACACTCGTTTC
>CAIJKC010000096.1 GCA_903821145.1 uncultured Actinomycetes bacterium
CTGCTCTAGAAGAATCTAGGGCGGCGATATCCAGTCGTTCTGGAAAGAAGGTGAGTGATTCTGAGAAGGGTCAATCATCTACCAAATCCCGCACATCCCTCAAGCAAGGAGAAAAATAAGTGAAGAAAGCACATCGCCACATCCGTGGTCTTGTTGCTGCGATGATCGCAGTTTCAGCAATCGCTGTTCCTGTCGTTGCAGCATCTTCTGCTCACGCTTCTGTAGAACTTTCGTTCTGGAGCTGGCGCCCAGAGGACACCGCGTTTTGGACAGCTGAAACAGCTAAGTTCCAAGCGGCAACAGGTATCACTGTTAAATACACACCTTATGTAGCAACTGACTACAACGCGACCCTCGCGACAGCTCTTACAGCTGGAAAAGGCCCAGATGTTATGCAGATCCGTGCATACGGCGGCATGTCTAGCCTTTCAGATGCCGGTAACTTCATTCCATTGACTTCTCAGGAAGTTCCAATGCTTGCGAAGATGGCTCCTGGAACGCTTGCTGGCGCACAGGGATATAAAGATAAGCGTCAATTCGGTGTCCCTTACTCAACTTCTGTCCTCGGTGTCTTCTATAACCCTGACATCCTTTCAAAGGCAGGCGTCACCGCTAACCCAACAGGTTGGGCTGGACTCCTTTCAGCGATGGATAAGGTCAAGAAGGCTGGATACACAGCACTCGCTGTTGGAACCGGTTATGCCCCAGGCTTAGAGCAGATGTGGGGAGCTATCTCACCTGCCTTCTATGGAGGAAATGCATTCTTCAAGTCAATTGTTGCTGGTTCAACAAACTTCAATGACCCTGCATTCGTCGCCTCACTCAAGGCTGAAACTCAGCTCTTCCCTTACATGCCAGCAGGAGCAAGTGGTCTCGACTACAACACTCAGCGTGCATTGTTTGCAAACGGTAAGGCTGGCTTCTATATCGGCGGTAGCTACGAACTCTCGTACTTCCGTTCATTGAATGCTTCTGCAAATATCGGCTGGTTCCCTTCACCAGCAGCTGTTGCTGGCGGCCCTCGCTATGTTACAAACTGGGCAGATGGTGCATATGCAATCAATGCCAAGACCACACATAAGGCCGAAGCAATGAAGTTCTTGAACTTCATTGCAAGCAAGCCATTGATGCAAGATGGTGCAAATCAACTCGGTTGGATTCCACCAGTTGCCGGTATCTCTTCATCTGAGCCTGCGATCACAGCAATGCAGCGCAAGATTCCAACTATGGGTACTCCGTTCCTCACCCTCGTTGGCTTCCGCTACGGAGCTCCAACTAGCTCATCTATCATGCAGCCTGGTTTCCAAAAGGTTGCAAGCGGTGCGCTTACGGTTGAAGGACTGGCCAAATCGATCCAAGATGGCGTAGCTACCTGGTACGCACCATTTACTAAGTAATAAGTAAGTAATCCCGATCGCTTGAGGTGTAGAGGCAGCGTTGCCGCTACACCTCAAGCGATTTTCACTACAAGTAATGATTTGAGGCAAGATTCACTCATGGCAAAGCAAGGATTAAAGCGCCAGCAGAACCGTATGGCTCTCATGCTGCTTACGCCCGCCTTGGCAACCATTCTGATCTTTACCACTATTCCTGCCTTTACCACCTTGAGCTATGCCTTCTTTCATTGGGATGGTTTTCAAAGAGGTAGCTTCGCTGGTTTTGAAAATTTCTCACGACTCTTTCACTTCCCATTCCGTGAACAGTTCTTGATTGCCTTACGCCACAATCTATTGGTCTTCGTAGGCATCTTTCTTATTCAAACCTCACTCGGCATCTTCCTTGCTTATGCACTCTTCAAGATTCGCCGTGGGCAGAGATTCCACCGAACAGTTGCATTCTTCCCGGTTATTTTCTCACTCGTGATTGTGGGATACACCTGGCAGATCATTCTCAATCCTTTCTTTGGGCCAGTAGATTACATCTTCCATTCCTTGCACCTTGATACCTTTGCCCGCTCGTGGCTAGGGGACACCTCAACCGCTCTTCCGACTCTGGTCTTTATCAATCTGTGGCGCTGGGTTGGATTTCCAACAATTATTTTCTTAGCCGGGCTCAATGCAATCAGCACCGATTATGTTGAGGCAGCTCGGATCGATGGCGCATCTGAAGGCCATATTTTCAGAAAGATTCTCTTCCCACTGCTTGCACCATCGATGACGATTGTGACAATCCTGACCTTCATCGGTGCATTTGAGTGGTTCGATCTTCCCTATGTCTTGGGTGGATCAAGTGGTGGACCTGCAGGAGCAACAGATACCTTGGCTCTCATGTTCTACCGACTCTCCTTTGGATCGGTGGACTCAATCGCCAATCAGATTGGTATTGGATCAGCACTTGGGGTTCTCATCTTCCTCATCGTGGGTGTCGGTGCGACGCTCGGTGCTAAATGGCTTCGCGGAAGAGAGGTCGAGGCATGATCCGGATTATTGGTTCAAAGCTCTTCTGGCGCTCGGTCCTTATTTTCAACGCGATTTCAGTGCTCTTGCCCGTCTTCTTCTTGGTTAACTCTTCATTGCGATCAAGCACAGATTTTGCCAACAACCCGATGCAGCTTGCCAAGCACCCTTATTGGCATAATTTTGCACAGGTCTGGCAGAACGGTGACTTCGCTAATTTCTTAAAGAACTCTCTCGTTATTACTGGCGGTTCACTCGTAGTTATCTTGGCCTTTGGCGTTGGAGCAGGATTCGTCTTGGGCAGGTATCAATTCCGCGGACAGAATCTCATCCTCGGTTTTGTTCTAACTGCGATGCTGATCCCGGCCAAGCTCATGATCCTTCCGCTCTTTATCCAGTTGAAGTGGATGCATCTGCTCGATTCCCAAATTGGCTTGATCTTGGTTTATGCATCAGGCTCGCTACCTGCAGCAATCTTTATTCTGAGTGGATTCTTCCGAGCTCTACCGGTAGATCTTGATAATGCCGCACGCATGGATGGTGCAAGTGAGGGTCAGATGATTCGTAAAGTCTTGATGCCCCTTGCGAAACCCGGCTTAGCGATTGTGACAATTTATGCTGCCATTCCCATTTGGAATGACTTCTTCTTGCCACTTGTCTTCATTCAATCTCCTGAGAAGAAGACCATTATGCAAGGGCTCACAATCTTCTTCGGTGAATATGCATCTCAATGGGGCGTTCTCTTCGCCGGCTTGATGATCGCCTCACTTCCATTGATCATCCTCTATCTGATTCTCTCTGAGCAGTTCATTAAAGGTCTCACTGCGGGTGCGGTGAAGGGGTAGAGATGACTCTTCTTGGAATTGATGCTGGAGCCACTGCAACAAAATGGTCGGTTCTTGACGAAACAGGGGCTACCTTCTCTGGAAAATCCCAAGCGATGGATGGCCACATCTATCGACCAGAATCTGAAATTCGAATTAATGAGGTGCTTGCCGACATGGCCGCTCAGACCGCAGCTCACGAGGTAACAGCAATCTGTGCCGGCTTCACTGGCCTAGCTCATTCAGGAGCCGACCAAGAGGCCCTTAAAGCCCTATTTAACAGGTACTTCCCGAAGGCCAAGGTCTCTCTGATGTCAGATATCGAGCTTGCTTATCGAGCCCATCTCCAACCTGGCGAGGGAATTCTGCTCTATGCCGGCACCGGTTCGGTTGCAATGCATATTACGGAAGATCAAAGAGTCATTCGTATTGGTGGATGGGGTTACTTGTTGGGCGATGAAGGTGCTGGCTACTGGATAGGCCGGGAAGCGATCCGACATACACTGATGACCTTGGAGAATGGCACAAGTAATGCACTCTCAACTGCCATCGCAGAAGCGCTCGGAGCTTCGAATTGGGGTGAGATGCGAACAGCCATCTATGGCCAGGATCGATCTATCGTGGCTGCACTTACTCCAACTGTCCGCAATTGCGCGCTCGAGGGTGATCAGTCTGCGATTGAGATTCTCGCCCATGCAGCAGGTGAACTTGCAGAATTGATTTACCGCACAGATCGCGTGATCGGAGAAGATGGATTACCCATTATCTTCTCCGGCGGTATCGCACAACAAATCCCGGAAATCTTCAGCGATCTGGTATCAATCTTTGGAAGTCGAGTTCTCCGAGCGAATGTTGATATCGCTGCCGGGGCAGCTACGCTTGCTGGAAAACTAGGATAATTTCTTTTCAGGATTAAGAATATTTCGAGGATCAAAGACGCTCTTAATTAATCTCTGCAACTCTTGCACCTTTGGTTCGGTCTCTTGCCCGGCAAGGTTTCGCTTGATTGATCCGATTCCGTGCTCACCGCTTGTTGTTCCACCAAGTGCTTGAGCGGCAATCACAATCTCTGTAAAAGCGGTAGCGGCTCTGGCGGCAGCATCCGCATCACCATGCGGATAGACAATGGTTGGATGAAGGTTGCCATCGCCTGCATGTCCGAAGACAGCAATAGTGAGTTGGTGCTTTGCTGCGATTGATTCGACCCGTCCAACGAGCTCTGCAATCTTCGTCAGCGGCACTGCAACATCATCGAGAAGCGTCATCCCCATCCGTTCGAGCGCTGGATAAGCCAGTTTTCGGAGGGCAATGAGATCGGCGGTATCGGCAGGATCACTCGAGAAGAAGGCATCTATCGCCCCACGCTGGGTGCAGAGATCAGTGGCAGCGGTGAGGTCAGAGCCATCATCCACCTGCATAATCAATACCGAGCCCGCCGATTCAAAACCGAGTGGTTTCCACGCCTCAACTGCCTGAATCGTCGTGTGGTCGACAATTTCTAGCATTGAAGGGGAGTACTTAAGAAGTTCGGTGCTGGTGGCGGCAGCCTCTTGGATACCGGGAAAGGTTGCGATGAGAGTTGAAGGAGTGGCTGGCCGAATCGCAAGTGAGACCGTTATCTCTGCGATGACACCAAGAGTCCCTTCCGAACCAATCATAAGGTGAGTGAGATCCAATGTCGTTACAGCCTTCTTTGTTGCACTTCCAAGATGAACAATCTCTCCGGTCGCAAGGACAACGGTCATAGCTCGTACATGTTGCGAGGTGACTCCGTATTTCACACAACACATACCACCAGCGTTGGTTGCAGCATTGCCGCCGATGGTGGACCATTCTCGACTGGCAGGATCAGGTAAATACGCAAGACCGAGTTCTTTAGCTGTCTGATCTAAATGACTATTGATCACACCTGCCTGAACGCGTGCAATCATATTTTTGGAATCGATTTCAAGAATTTCATTCATCTTCTCGAGTGAGAGCACGATCGAATCCGCAGAGGAATTTGCACCTCCTGCCAAACCTGATCCACCACCTCGAGTAACAACAGGAATAGAATTATCATGAGCGAATTTCAAAAGTTGTGAGATCGTCTCGACCGAACGCGCAAGAACCACAGCGATTGGTGCGGCCGCTTCTGCAAATGGCGCCTGATCTCGTGAATAGGAAGGCGTGATAGTCGGATCAGTGACAATAGCCGCATCTGCACCTAACGTGCTCTTGAGGGCTGAAATGATCTCATCATTATTCATAGCTTCTCTCCGATGAGCGCGAGCGGGCGAGTTGTGGCTGCCGCCCAAGATTCTGATTGATTGACGCCTATTTCAGCCAATATCTCGAGAGAGCGGCTAAGTGTTCCGACTCCGCCGGCGAGAGTGCCGTCAAGACGGCGTGCTTGCCCAGCATTTACTTCGATCTCCATCTCACCGAAAGAAAATCTGCCATCTCCAATGCCTGCGGCAGCGACCGTGTCATTTGTTAAGATAAATCGGTCGGCTCGCCCGTTGATTGCCTGAAGAACATTCTCTCGAGTGACATGAAGATCATCGACAATAATCTGGAAGGTTATATCGTCACGTTCGAGTGCGGCTTGCGCCAGTCCTGGAAATTTCGACATCGCGTTATAAAGATGGGTTACGGTCTTCGCCCCGGCATCGAAGCCAGAATGCGCTTGGTCGAGTGTGGCATCTGAATGACCCAGGGAAGCCACTATGCCGTGATCAACGAGATAACGAATGAGCTCAAGTGCGCCTGGTAGCTCTGGAGCAAGTGTGACGATCTTTACATCATCAATGGAGAGGTACTCCTTGAGGAGATCAAGTGATGGATCTGCAATGAAGTGTTGTGGATGAACACCGCACTTTGCATGCGAAATAAAAGGTCCTTCGAGATGAAAACCGAGAATCTTTGCTTCATCTGGTCCTTGGTCGCCCTTCACTCCGTTGATGATGGCTGCCGCCTCTTTGAGTCTGGCGAGATCAGAAGTAATAAGGGTAGGCAGGTAGGCCGCGACTCCAGCCTGATATAGCGATCGCGAAGCTTTCCGAACATCATCGGGGTCTTTGACTGAGAGAAAATCGATACCGCCATGACCATTGATCTGAAGGTCTACGAAGTGTGCATCGCTCATTCTTAGTAGGTCAACGTAACTTTAGAGAGGCCAGCGGGGCTATCAGGATCGAGACCGTTCTTTACACAGAGTTCGAGGACAAACCGTTGAATCAATAGCGCATCTGCGATCGAGGCAATGATCTCATCTGGCGCCGTAGCACCGCCGACGATTACCTCACCGGATATAGCCAAATCACTCTTTCCGAACCAGAATATCAATGGCGAGTTGGTTCGAATCCGCTTTACCTCTTCACTCATCGAGTGCGATGGCATGTGATCTGGTGCGATGAAAAATACTTGAGTCGCCTCGGTTAAGGCTGAAATAGGACCGTGAAGGTAATCAGCAGTGGAGAGGCCTTGTACTGAGACCTTATTTGTCTCCTGGATCTTGAGGGCAGCTTCGCGTGCATTTGGGTATGAGAAGCCTCGACCCAATATGACAATTTCTCGTGAGATCTCACAACGCGAGACCGATTCACTTATGTCTAGAGCAAGGAGACTCTTCGCTATCTCAGGCAATTGGGTAGCGCGATTCTCGCGACCACTCCAAGCACAGACCAAAAGGTAGGAAGCGAGAAGTTCGGCAGCGTAACTCTTAGTGGCAGCAACAGCGAGCTCGGGTCCGGCTTCGAGTGCAATATGGAGATCGGCGCTTTCGGCAAGTGGTGAGTGCACATCATTTGTGATTGAGATCAGTGTCGCCCCTGCACTTTGCGCAGAACGCGCATAGGCAATCAGATCTGGAGATTGTCCACTCTGGCTAATGGCGACTACAAGAACATTCTCAAAGTGCAAAGAGGTGTTATAGATCGTTACCGACGAAGGCGAGGTGAGGCCAACCGGTATGCCCATCTGGGTCTCAATCAGATACTTGAGAAAATGTGCTGCATTATCTGAAGTGCCTCGCGCCAGAATGAGAGCCGAGGTAATGGACCGAGAAGCGAGGAGGCTCTTTACCTCGATGAATGTTTCAGTACTTGCGAGCAGTCGAGCAAAAACTGCTGGGATCTCATTGATCTCGCTTCGCATGATCTCTCCAGCCATGCGTAGAGTCTACTAACGAGAGTCTGCTCGGCCAAGAGCGCGAACGTGCCAACCAGCGGCCTGCCATGCGCTGCGATCTAACATATTGCGGCCATCGATCAAGATCGCACTCTTTACTAACCCCTTAACGGCCACGGGATCAAGTTCGCGATAGATCTTCCACTCCGTCAGATGCAGAACGATCTCTGCCCCCTTGAGGCATTCATTCAGATCTTCGGTGAAGGTGAGAGCCGGGAAGCGCTTTGCCGCTGGCCCAGTTGCCTTTGGATCATGGACGACGACATTGGCACCCGCTGCGTGAATTTGAACTGCGATATCAAGTGCAGGGGAGTCGCGAACATCATCGCTATCTGGCTTGAAAGCTGCGCCTAAAACTGCGACCTTCTTGCCCACGAGATCTTCTGATAAATCTTTGCGAACCAGATCGATCACGCGTTGGCGGGCCCGCAGGTTGATGGAGTCGATCTCACGTAAGAATTCAAGTGCTTGATGAGCACCCAACTCTTGAGCACGAGCCATGAAGGCACGAATATCTTTTGGAAGACAGCCGCCACCAAAACCGATACCAGCTTGGAGGAACCTATTTCCAATGCGCGGGTCATATCCGATCGCCTTGGCAAGCACGGTGACATCTCCACCAGCTGCTTCACAGATCTCAGCCATCGCATTGATGAAGGAGATCTTTGTCGCGAGGAATGAATTTGCTGCGACCTTGACGAGTTCGGATGTTGGTAGATCAGCGCGGACCCATGGGACACCATCTATCAGATTTTTGGCATAGACCTCTTTGAGAATATTTTCAGCACCATCATTTGTCACACCAACGACTAAACGATTGGGATGAAGTGTGTCATCGACGGCAAAACCTTCTCGCAAGAATTCTGGGTTCCAGGCGAGATCAGTTTCAGGATTAATCTCAAGAAGCCTGGCGCGAAGTGCTGCAGCGGTGCCAACAGGAACAGTGGATTTACCAACAACAAGTGATCCGGCCTTAATGATGGGGGCGATCGCTTCGAGCGCTCCTCGAACATATGTCATATCTGCAGCTAAACCATCTTTGACCTGCGGGGTACCAACACAGATGAAGTGAACATCGGCATCTTTGATGGCCTCATAGGAGGTGCTAAAAGTGAGGCGACCAGTTGCGAGTTCCTTTGCCAGCAATTCTTCTAGCTCTGGCTCATAAAATGGGACTTTGCCCTGATTGAGAGCAGAAATC
>CAIJKC010000097.1 GCA_903821145.1 uncultured Actinomycetes bacterium
GCAGGATCCCTTGATCCAAAGATCAACTACACCGGTCAATACTGGGAGCTCTACCAAGCTGCATACGACGGGCTTTTAGGATTCCGTTACGGCGATGGCAAGGCATCCTTTGAAGTTGTTCCAGATCTCGCAACCGCTCTTCCCATTATGAGCAATGGTGGAAAGACTCTCACCTTCACACTTCGCAGTGGAATTAAATTCTCAAACGGCCAACCTGTAACAGTTGCAGATGTGAAGGCCTCATTCGAACGTATCTTCAAGGTCTCCTCACCAACAGCTGGCTCTTTCTATAATGGAATCGTTGGCGCAGATATCTGTTTGAAGACTCCTGCCACATGTAAGTTGGATAAAGGCGTTGTTGTTGATGCCAAGACAAACTCTGTCGTGATCAACTTGGTAGCAGCAGATGAGACCATCATCTCCAAGCTCGCAGTGCCACATGCTGTTATCAACCCAGCAAATTCTCCAGTCAAGGATGCCGGAACAACTCCGATCCCAACCACTGGTGCATACATGTTCAAGTCATATGACCCTAACAAGTCCCTCATCATGGTCCGCAACCCTTACTTCAAGGAGTGGTCACATGATGCACAACCTCAGGGTTATCCAGATCAGATCCAATATCAGTTTGGTGTCACACCAACTGCTCAGGTAACAGCAGTAGAGAACAACCAAGCTAACTGGGTCTACGACCCAATTCCTGCCGATCGTCTCAATGAGATCGGTACGAAGTACGCAACCCAAGTACACGTCAATCCATTGACAGCTATGTGGTACTTGCCAATGAATGTGAACTTGGCGCCTTTCAATAACCTGAAGGCTCGTCAGGCAGTGAGCTATGCGATCGATCGCGCCGCAATGGTGAAGATCTTCGGTGGTTCCCAGCTTGCAGCGCCAGTCTGCTCATTCTTGCCACCTAACTTCCCAGGCCACGTTGATTTCTGTGGTTATACGAAGGGTGCAACACCAGATAAGCCTGCAACAGCATGGTCTGCTCCAGATCTAGCACTTGCTAAGAAGCTTGTGAAGGAATCAGGAACAGCAGGTCAAGCAGTTGGCATCGTCGTCTCAGATGACGATGTGAATAAGCAGATGGGTGTCTACCTCCAATCAGTTCTCAATTCCATTGGATACAAGGCAACTCTGAAGCCAATCTCTGGAAATATTCAATTCACCTATATCCAGAACACCAAGAACAAGGTTCAGATCTCAGTAACTCAGTGGTATCAGGATTACCCTGCGGCATCTGACTTCCTGAATGTTCTCCTTGGTTGCGCATCGTTCACTCCAAACTCTGACTCATCCATCAACATGTCTGGTTATTGCAACAAGTCATTTGATGCACAGATGCAGAAGGCGATGACACTTGGTGTCACAGATCCTGTGGCAGCAAATAAGCTCTGGGGTCAACTTGACCAACTCGTGATGAAGGATGCTCCAGTAGCAGTCGCCTTCACACCTAAGCAGCTCGACTTCATCTCATCTGGAACGAAGAATTACCACTTCTCTCTCCAGTACAAGATGTTCGTCGATCAACTACAGACTAAGTAGGACGATCAGTAACTAAGAAAGTCACTGTGTCGATTAAGGACAATAGCGAAGCGATCTTCTCTGAATCACCGGGGAAGATCGCTTTGCGCACCCTGCGCAAAGATAAGCGTTCGATCATCTCGCTCTCGATCCTTGGCTTTATCATTGCGATCTCGTTATTGGCTCCGATCTACGCCCACTTTGTCGCTCACACCAAACCATTTGTCTCAAGCCTTGATGCAACAACCACGATCGGTGGCAAGGTTGTCCCTGTTCTCGAGGCATCAACGACTGGCCTTGGACTCGGCGTCACACCCATTGGACCGACCTGGAACCCATCAAGTTACTTCCTTGGTGCAGATGGCCAAGGCCGCGATGTGATGGCCCGCCTGCTCTATGGTGGCCGTAATACGCTCCTTATTGGCACATCCGCCGGAATCATCTGTATCTTTTTAGCGCTCTTGATTGGCGTGATCGCCGGGTATCGCAAGGGCTGGATTGATGCGATTCTCTCCCGGCTGCTCGATGTGATCTGGGCATTCCCGGTCTATCTGCTTGCGATCAGCTTGTCTGTTGTTCTTCTCACCTCTGGGCTAACAATCGGTTTCATCCACCTTGGACCTGGCTCCTTCGCACTCCCTATTCTTATTATCGGTGTTGTCTATATTCCCTACGTTGCCCGCCCTATCCGCGCACAAGTCTTGAGTCTTCGCGAACGCGAGTTTGTCCGAGCTGCTGTGGGTATCGGTGCCAAAGATTCAACGATCATCTTCCGAGAGATCTTGCCCAATATCATTCCAAGTGTTCTGGTCTTTATTCCCATCATTGTTGCTCTCTGTATGTTGACGGAGTCAGCGCTCTCATTTCTCTCCATTGGAGTTCAACCACCACAGGCTTCATGGGGAACGATCATCAATGATGGCTTAGCACTTCTCTATACCCGTCCATGGGTGGGTATAGCACCTGGCCTTCTCATTGTTCTTACGGCGGCATCGCTCAATCTTTATGGTGATGCGGTTCGCGACGCTCTTGACCCGAAGACGCGTTCACGAGGTGATGCATGATCTCCTTTATTGGACGCCGACTCAGTGCCATGGTCTTTGTTCTGGTCTCGATCTCGATTCTCGTCTTCTTGATCTTCTTTGCCACACCAGGTGTTGATCCAGCCGCTCGTATTGCAGGTCGTAATGCTGATCAGCAGACGCTGATGCAGGTACGCGCCTCCTTTGAATTGGATAAACCACTACCTGTTCGCTATCTATCGATGATGAAACATCTCTTTGTTGCACGAGATCTGACCTCCTACGTTAACCGCGGTGCCAAAGTTATCCCGCAGCTCTCACAAGCGATTCCTGCAACTTTCTCCCTTGTCATAGGAGCCGCTGTTATCTGGCTCTTCTTTGGCGTGGTATTTGGAGTGCTGGCTGCTAGTTCTCGGCGTAAATGGCTAGATCCCACGATCTCCTTCCTGGGTATCGTAGGAATATCACTGCCAGTCTTCTGGCTCGGTGAGGTCGTCAACCTCTTCACCCAATCAAAGTTCCACTCATCCCTCTTTGCCTGGGTTCCACCCCTTGGTTATGTCGGCTTAAGTGTTGATCCATGGCAATGGTTCCTGCACCTCTTACTTCCATGGCTCACTCTTGCAGTGCTCTATGCCGGCATCTATGTTCGCGTTCTGCGCAGTGAGATTCTCGTGGTCATGAGTGAGGATTACATCAAGACCGAGCGAGCAAAAGGTGCGAGTGAGAAACGGATTCTTTATAAGCATGCAACCCGAATGTCACTGATCACGATCGTCTCACTCTTTGGTCTGGACTTTGGCGCACTTGTCGGTGGCTACGCCCTTTTGACCGAGGTGGTCTTTGGAATCCAAGGAGTTGGCAAGCTGACCTTTGACTCACTCCAAAACTTTGATCTGCCAGTCATCATGGCAACGGTGATGTATTCATCCTTCTTTGTCGTCTTTATGAATGCTGTTGTGGATGTTCTCTACGCAGTGTTGGATCCGAGGGTGCGCCGTGCATAAGGAGAATATTCTCGAGGTTAAAGACCTTCATGTGAGCTTTGATACCAGACGCGGTGAAGTGCGGGCCGTCAATGGCCTCTCCTTCGAATTACAGGCTGGCCAAACTCTTGGCATCGTTGGCGAATCTGGCTCTGGTAAATCTGTCTCCATGAATGCTGTGATGGGTCTAGTTCGAGATTCCAACGTTCGCATCTCTGGTGAAGTTTTCTTCAAAGGTGAGGATCTTCTCAAGCGCACCGATGAATCGATGCGCGCGATCCGCGGCAAAGAGATTGCTATGGTCTTCCAAGATCCGATGACAGCGCTCACCCCGGTCTATACCGTTGGTTGGCACATCGTTGAGCAGATCAGACTTCATACCCCGTTATCCAAGAAAGAGGCACGCGAGCAGGCGATTGCGATCTTGGATGAGGTCGGCATCCCGGATGCTAAAAGGCGCGTAGATCAATACCCGCATGAGTTCTCAGGCGGTATGCGCCAACGGGCGATTATCGCTATGGCATTGGCGCTGAACCCAGCACTTCTGATCGCCGATGAACCCACAACAGCACTTGATGTGACAATCCAAGCCCAAATCCTTGATCTCTTGATGCGTTTGCAGGAGCAACACAACTCATCGATCATCATCATCACCCACGACATGGGTGTTGTCTCGGAGATCGCTGATGAAGTCTTGGTGATGTATGCAGGTCGGCCCGTTGAACGCGCTACAAAGAGCGCTCTCTTTGCTACGCCCCAACATCCCTATACGCAAGGTCTGATGAACTCTGTCCCAAGGCTTGATCGCCCTCGCTCTGATCGACTAGAAGCGATTCCAGGTCAACCAGCATCTCTCTTGCACCTCCCGCAAGGGTGCGCCTTCTCTAATCGCTGCCCAAAGGTTCATGATGCCTGCACAGTTCGCCCAGAATTTATCGCAGATAGTGATGGTCATGGCGCAGCATGCGTCTTGGTAGGTGGTGCGCGATGAGTGAAGTCATTCTCTCTCTCCGAGGTCTTTCCAAGAATTACGAACTCGGGAGCTCCTTCTCGCGTGGCAAAGATGTGGTCCATGCAGTTGAAGATGTGAACCTAGAGATCACTGAAGGTGAGACTCTTGGCATCGTCGGTGAATCAGGGTGCGGTAAGTCAACACTGGGCCGCATGATTGTTCGCCTGGAAGAGCCAACGCGTGGTGAGATTCTCTTTGAAGGTCATGACTTAGCAAAGGAGCCAAAGAAGAAGCTTCGCGCGCTACGTAAACGCTTCCAGATGATCTTCCAAGATCCTTATGCCTCACTCAATCCTCGACGCCAAATAGGTCAGATTGTGGAAGAACCATTGCGCGTGCATGGCATCCCGAAAGCCGAACGCCGGGTCATTGCTCACGATCTCTTGAAGCGCGTTGGCCTTGATGAGAATGCATATGAGAAATATCCCCATGAGTTCTCAGGAGGCCAGCGTCAACGAGTTGTTATCGCCCGCGCCCTAGCCCTCAATCCACGCTTAGTTGTGGCCGATGAGCCAGTATCAGCGCTGGATGTCTCGATCCAGGCGCAGGTATTAAACCTCTTCAAAGATCTTCAAAAAGAGTTTGGTCTGACCTACGTATTCATCGCTCATGATCTTGGCGTGGTTCGCCATGTCTCAGATCGCATCGCTGTGATGTATTTGGGCAAGATCGTTGAACTCGCTCCCGCTGATGAGCTCTATGAGCACCCATCTCATCCGTATTCGAAGGCGCTCCTCTCTGCAAATCCTCGCATGGGTGCCGATGATAAACGTGAACGTATTATTCTCAAGGGTGATATTCCCAATCCGATCAATCGCCCAACGGGTTGTTCCTTTAATCCACGTTGTCCAAAAGCCGCTGAGATCTGTCGCACCACTGAACCTGCACTGTTGACTATTGGCAATCGACAGGTTGCCTGCCACTTTCCTGAATAATCACCGCAACCATCAAGAGAAGGAAGAAACCATGACTATCAAGATCAGCAGAGATCACCATATCTGGGAGTTCAGTGCGGATATGCAACCGGTTGTGACAGTCGATCCTGGTACGACTCTTGAGATCGAGACATGGGATTGCTTCACCGGCCAAGTTCAGAGTGAATCAGATACGTTGGAGAAGTTAGATATTCACCGCGTTAATAGCGCAACAGGTCCAATTGCGGTCACAGGTGCTGAGCCAGGGGACTCACTCTCTGTAACACTGATCGATATTCGTCCAAATAATCAGGGCGCAGCAATGTGTATTCCAGAGTGGGGGCAGTTGATCCATAAGACCCAGTCTCCTGTCACCAAGATCTTCCGCGTCGAAGATGGCATCATTCATATGAACGAGAACGTCTCCTGGCCTCAACGACCAATGTTTGGTGTGATCGGTGTTGCCCCGGAAAGCGGTTCGATTGGGACCTTTGAAGCTGCGCGCCATGGTGGAAATATGGATGATAATGAAAATCGAATTGGTGCGACGATCCACCTGCCCGTCTTCCAACCTGGTGGACTCCTTGCGATCGGAGATATGCACGCGTCGATGGGTGATGGTGAGATCTCAGGAACAGGCGTTGAAATTGGTGGCACAGCCACCATCAAGATCGACCTGATCAAGGGTAAGGCTGGGGGATGGCCGATCACAGAGGCTAAGGATTACTGGATCACGCATGGAACAAGCAAGGACAGCATCGATGATGCGCTGCAGAACGCATGTGAAGAGGCAGCAAAGCTCTTAGTTGATGAGTGGGGATTCACGATGGAAGATGCCTTCATCTTCCTCTCTGTGACAAGTGATCTTGGAATAGCGCAGTATTGCCATCCATCTCCTGGCAGTGTCATTGCCAAGATGCGCGTGCCAAAGCTTGCTGCAACTCCTGCACCATTCAGACGCTAGCCTGCAGCTATGTATATCCCTCCAAAGTATGAGATTCGTGACTGGAATGAGATCACCTCATTTGTCGCAAAGGCTCGTGCGGGAGAGTTTGTCACGGTAAGTGGCGATGGCACCCCTGAATCGTCAACTCTGCCCTTCACCTGGTATCCGGGTTCACCAGATAGCGATGGCGTTGTCACCGATCTTGGCCGAGTCACCACTCATATGGCTCGCGATAATAATCAATGGCGTGAAATCGCAGATGGCGCACCAGCGCTGATCATTGTTCACTCACCAGGTGCCTATATCTCACCGCGAAGTTATGAGCGGACCGTTGTTGACGGCAAGATGGTGGGAACCTGGGATTACCAAGTAGTCCATCTTCGGGGAACAGTAGAAGTGCTCCATGACTTTGATTCCATTATGGGCATCGTCAGTGATCTGCAACGAGATCATGAGGCAACACGAGTGAAGCCGTGGGATCTTGCTAGTGCCGATCAAGAGTTTGTGAAAGAGCTCATCAAGCATGTCGTGGGCTTTACCGTGAAGATTACGAGCGTTGAGGCAAAATATAAACTCGATCAGAAGAACACTCCCACCGATCGCGCAACGATTGCTCACGATCTGCGCACCAGTGATATTCCTACCGATCACCTCGTAGCAGCAGAGATGAAGCGCCTCTTCGATCTTTAAAGAGTTGGCAAGGTGATCTCGAGCGTCGCACCAGCTCCATCTACATTGGGCTTCACCTCATAATTCGATCTCGAGGCCCGAGCATAGAGTTGAGAACCCAGCCCACTAGTGGTGAGTGACCCCCGTGGAATGCCAGAGCCATTATCTGTGATCTGCAGATCGAGGTCGCCATCGCCTCGACGTTGTAGACGGTAGTTGATTTTGCTCGCACCCCCATGGCGAATGGCGTTGGCAACAGCCTCCTCAAAGACTTCGCCGAGCGTTCGAATCATGGCGGCCGGGCACGTGCTAAGCGCGTCATCAACAGTGCCAGTTATCTCAACAAGTCCCTGCCACAATGAAGAGCGATAAGAAATCTCTTCCTCTATGGATACCCGATAATCGTCAGGTGAGGTATCTGGGTTCGCAAGCAACTCCTTTACTTCAATAAGAGCCTGGTTAAAAGCTGCAAAATCCTCTGCTACCCGCGCCCGCTCAAGGCGTTCAGCAGCGCTGAGCAACTGCGATTGAACTCTGCCATGAATGTGTTGTGCCCACTTGTATGCCAAGAGCGCATATTCACCATGATGAATATCATGTTCAGCTTTGCGCCTAGCAGCCTCATAGGCGAGTACCTGATACTTAGCCTTGGATTGGTTGATGGCGTAGAGAAAAATCAAACGCAAGAGCAGGCTAAATAGCGTCACTGCACCAATGAGAAAGTAATGGTGGTCCCAAAACCCATCGGGAAGCACTGGGGATATTTGATTTCGAAAGTGCGAGATGAAGTGATTGTTAGCGATGATGAGTGTGATGAGTTGGAGAAGCAAGAGTGGATAGATTCGCTTCGGCGCCCGAAGAGACAGTGTTCGAAAGAGGGCAAGGATCGCAATGGTCTCGATGCCATGCACTGTGATGATCTCAAATTCCAATTTGAGTGGAAGCACGCCGATGATATTTTGAAAGAAGGTTCCGAGCATGAGAAGAGCGATCAGCCACAATTTATCGCGCAGGGCAAAATCCTGGAGTGAAGCGATCAGACCATCTCGAATGCCACGAAACCTATCTCCTCTTCCCTGATCACTTGGAATCGGAAGATGTGGCTTGAGATCACTTGAAATCATGGCATGGCTCAGATCGCGCATATCGATCGTCGCAATATCTCTAATGAGTTCGGGCAAGGCGGGAGAGATTTCACCTGCTGAGCTAAAGGCTACGGCCAATTTCTGCTGAGCTTGCAAAGAGGTCACTTTGAGCGAATTGCGAATCGCACTCTCGAATGTGAGACGGATCTGTTCTAAGACTCCAGAAGCTGACTCCTCAATCTGGACAAGAGATTCAATCTCGACGTGGAGGGCGAGCCGTTTTGCCTTTAATTGGCGGAGCTGACTGAGCGTGATAACCGTCAGCGGAACCCAGATTGCCGTGAAGAAGCCGGTATGGAGTATTCGCATAGCCAGGGAGAGTGAATCCGGCTCTGGCCAATTGATGATCTGGTGGGCGATGACTCCCGTGATCGCCCCCGCGAGAAAGCTTTGGAGTGTGATGACCGCGGTGAAGATCCTGGGTTGCCTGCCCCTCCTCGATGAGATGTGATGAGTGAGGGAGGCCAGTGACATGAGGGAAACGAATGCCGCGAGAAAGATCACAGCACTGATCAGAATCGAGATCAGCCTTCGTTGAATCGATTCCGAGTAGTTATTGAGGATGAAGACTGAAGGCAGAAACCAGATCGTGATCAAGATTGCGCATCCTTGAGCGTAATCACGCAGGGTCACCTCATGCCTCAGGGGCTTTCTCATATCTTGCCGATGAGGGATAAATACTTTCGAGCAATCATGATGCGCTGATTGTGAATATCAGCATCATAATCAAGGTCAATCTTTCGAGAGAGAAGTCGGATCGCATTCTCCGTACTCTTCTCAGTGATGAAGCGGCGTTTTGCGATCTCGGCATTGGTGAGACCCATCGAAATATATTTCATCAATCCAATCTCTAGATCAGTGAGGTAGGGGGCAGCAGTGGCGGGCTTGGCTCCAACACCCTTCTTCTCTCTCTTCTGGGGCGCTAGCGCGCTCTCATGAGCACTCTGCAGTGCACCAGCAAGAACTGTGAGCTCATGGATGTTCTTCTTCTGTAAGAAGATGGTCCCTTTGGGTAGTTCGGGGAGGAAACGTCCGATAAATCGAGGGTCGGCGTAGGAAGAGAGGATGACTATGCCGATATCGTCGAATCTACGCCGAACCCCGACACTTATATCTACACCGGTTGGTCCATCACCAAGATCCAAATCAAGGAGTAGAACGTCGGGGCGATATAACTGCGCAAGAGATACTGCATCCTGACCATTGCGTGTCGATGCGAGAACCTCAATACCAAGAGCCTCTAAGCCTGTATGCAGGGCTGCTTTGATCAGTGGATCATCTTCGACGATAATAATTTTCACCGCAAAAGAGTAAATGCACCCCACTTTTTGGGCTGCGAGAGGGGTACAGGTGTTACCCCTCTGTAGCGAGCGAATGGGTGCTTCCCCCTACAACAGCGAGCCATCAGGGCTGCGCTCTCGCCAGATTGCTATGCGGGTGCAGTACTATCAAAGTATGCGTAAAGCCTTGATTGGATTTCTCACCCCACTACTGATCACCACCTCACTGCTCACCCCACATAGCGCACTTGCAATGGGCTCTGGCAATCAGTATCAAGATGCCCAAACAGGTCTGAGCTATCAAATCTGGCAGCCAGGGGTGGGAAGCACGAAAGATCTCACTCTCACATCTTTCAAGTTGCTCAGTTGTGGTGCAAAGAAGGAGCAGTGGCTGGCCGCGATTTATGGTGAGACTCGCTCCATCCAATTCCTGGAGACTGATGCTGCGGTGAAGTGCTCCAACCCAGGGCTGGGTAAGACGGTGGCAACTGTCTCTATCAATGGCTTGAGTGCAAAGGTCGTCGCCTTCTGTGATCCGGCAAATGCCAAGCAGTGGAAGAGTTGTTCCACTTCAGATATTCATAACTATGGTGGGTATGCGATGTGGAATACCAAGGCAACGAAGACCCTTCACGCCACCTCTATCGAAGTTCTTATTTCAGGTCTCACCTATGCCGACCTACTGCGTATCTCTCGTGCGATGAAGCCACTTCTTAAGAGCTGATTATGTCCATCAAGAAGTCGTTTCTTATCTCCTCTCTGATCATAGCCTCGCCAGTACTTGCAGCCTTTCTTTCATCCATCTTCTCGGGTGGGCATATCTTTGATGAGAACTCCTCCGGTGTGTATCTCTGGTTGCTCTTCTTATCTATTCCAGCAGGAGTGCTATTTTTTATTATTGCCGTGATCATTCGAGTAATCAGGCGATGACATACCGCGGCTAAATCTCCCCGCGATCTAGACCCTTGAGCACGTGCTTGGCCCGCACCTGTAACTCTGTGACATCGGATAGTCGATCAATGCCCGCAAGTTGCTGGGCCATTCGGTGGTTTGTGGAGAATTCGGGGCGATGTTCGATCAAGAAGTTCCAATACAGAGTGGTGAATGGACAAGCATCCTCACCTACCCGCTTCTTAGGATCGTAGGCGCAGCCCTTGCAGTAGTTACTCATCTTGGAGATATAGGAGCCCCCTGAAACATAGGGTTTTGTCATCATCTCACCACTATCGGCATGCATTCCCATCCCGATCACATTAGGGACCATTACCCAATCTGTCGCGTCGATAAATTGCTCGCGCATCCATTGCAAGAACTCTTGAGGGTTTACTCCGGTTAACAATGCGAGATTACTTAAGACCATAAGCCGTGGAATGTGATGAGTCCAGGCTCGCTCTTCGATCTCCCCGACCACATGCTTGAGACAGTTCATCTGCGTCTTGCCTGAATCAGTAAAGAGCGGCAAGAGCTTTCTTGTGGCGCCCATATCGTTTCGTTCTTTAAAGTGATCACCAAAATGCCAATAGATGCCATTGATATATTCACGCCAACCAATGATCTGGCGGATAAAGCCTTCAGCTCCTGCAATAGGGATATCTCCCCGCTCAAATCGGTGAAGTGCTGCGCTCACAACTTCTGATGGGTGGAGCAAGCCATTGTTGATATAGGGCGAGAGCAGAGAGTGATGCAGCGCCCAGTTCTCAGTCGTCATCGCATCTTCATAGGGACCAAAGAATTCAAAGTGATTTTCTAAGAAGTACTCCAACTGGCGAAGAGCGCCAGCCCTGGTTGTGGCCCAGGTTGTAGCAGGGGCGATCCCAAAGCGATCTGCTACCTCTTGATCAATCGCGTCTACTTCATGCACCAAGTACGGCGGGTAGGTGTAGTTCTTGGGTGGCGGGAGGCGATTTTCTTTATCAAAATTCCATTGGCCACCTACTGGTGCGCCATTGTCGACCAGAATCCCAAGTCGAAGACGCTGGGCCCGATAGAAGTTCTCCATGAGAA
>CAIJKC010000098.1 GCA_903821145.1 uncultured Actinomycetes bacterium
ACATCGTGATTGGCGACCACACCTGGGTAATTCTTCTCAATACCCTTTAATTCAATTGCGAGTGACAAGGTAAGACCCTTTCATCGTTGAAAGTAAGCATATTTTACGTTAAATAAAATTAGATAAAGTTAAAACGAAGTGTGGTGGCCTCTGGTTTCCCAAAGACCACCACCTTTTACTTCAGTTTCTTCTTACTTATTTTTACTTATTTGTACTTTTAACTAGATCTGCCGAATTAACCCTGTGGAAGAGTTACCTTTGTTGGATCAGTTGGTACAACGATCGCACCTGAAGCGAGTGAATACTTGATTGTATTCAACTTTGCAACAGTTGCTGCTGAGAGGTGGTTTCCAGTAGTTGTGAAACCGACTCCATCGTTTGATGCGTCGAAGTAATGAACGTCTGACTTGAAAGTACCGGCAACGACATCGCTCAAGAATGAGTTAACGCCGACATCAACGTTCTTCAGTGCTGAAGTCAAGATTACTGACTTGTACTTAGCGTTTGAAGCATAAAGAGCTTCATCAGCATCTACACCGATAGACCAGTGACCCTTACCAAGTTCAAAGGCTGCCTTGTGTGCGCCCTGTCCGGTTGAACCAGCCGCTGAGTAAACAACGTCTGCACCGTTCTGGAACATACCAAGAGCTGCTTCATGTCCCTTATCAGGAGCATTGAATCCGCTGAAATCAGGTGGGTTAGATGCGTAGGTTGATTGGTACTTGATCTTTGGATTGACCTTGTAAACGCCAGCCTTGAATCCTGCTTCGAAAGCCTGAATCAAAGGAATATTTACGCCACCAATGAAGCCGACGCTATTTGTCTTTGTTGTAAGTGCTGCTGCCATGCCGACAAGGTATGAACCTTCTTCAGCGTGGAATTCGAGACCTTCAACGTTTGATGCGCCTGCAATGTTGTCATCCACAATAGAGAACTTGACGTTTGGATTTGCGGCTGCAACTGTCTTGAGAGCATTCTCGTATGAGTAGCCAACAACGACGATTGGGTTAGCACCAGCGCTGATAAGAAGCTTGAGGCGCTGCGCGCGTGAAGCATCTGTATCTGCATTGTTTCCTTGGAGATCCTTTTCGGTCCAGCCTGGATGGGTCTTCGCGAACGTCTTGAAACCAATATATGCGAGCTGGTTAAAACCTGGTTGCTCTTTTCCACCAAGATCGAAGGCAATACCAACCAACTTCTTTGGTGCAGCTGAAGCAGCTGTTCCAGTAAGTGATACAACAGAAAGTGCGAGGCCTGCAGCAACTGCGCCGGCTAACGCTCTTCCTAGAGTTTTCTTCTGCATTAGATCATTCTCCTTATGTTAAGAGGGATCACTCAATGTCTCCATAATGCATGGAAAGTTCGTGAATACCGTCTACTTCTACCAGGGTGGGTGTGGGCAGATCGA
The DNA here is from genome assembly GCA_903821145.1 of uncultured Actinomycetes bacterium. Classification (GTDB taxonomy): domain Bacteria; phylum Actinomycetota; class Actinomycetes; order Nanopelagicales; family Nanopelagicaceae; genus PALSA-747. The sequence continues at coordinate 1,409 of CAIJKC010000098.1, forward strand.
TTGCACCGAGCCTAAGTCAAGAGTAGATTCATGTCTAGTCATTGCTATGGGTAATTCGTAACAATATTGTTAACTGAATTGGGGCCAGATGAGCCAGAAAAATGAGCCACAGATCGTTGTTGTCGGCAGCACCATGACAGATATGGTCACTTACGCAAAGAAGATTCCGGGTAAAGGGGAGACTCTGCTCGCCGATAAATTTGTGATTGGCTTCGGCGGAAAAGGCGCAAACCAAGCAACCATGGCCAGAAGGTTTGGCGTAAAAGTAGCCATGGTAAACACTCTGGGCGATGATCTCTTTGGCGACAGTACTCTCAAGAATTTCGAATCTCAAGGAATTAACACTGACTTTATCCGCCGAGCTCCAGGGGCCAGTGGCGTCGCACCAATCTGGGTGGAACCGGATGGAACCAATCGCATTTTGATCGTTCCTGGTGCAAATAATCTGATGACAGAGGAACAGTCTCAATCTGCCATTGAGGGTTTAGGGGCGATCTCGGTTGTTGTTGGGCAATTAGAGGTGCCACAGAACGTCACCGCTGCTGCCTTCCGTGCAGCCAGGGCACAGGGCATCCCCACAATTCTCAATCCCGCACCCTACTCACCGATCACCGCTGAGCTCCTTGAAGTCAGTGATTGGGTCATGCCGAACGAAAGTGAATTTGCAGCGATGCACCCCGAAGGTTTATCCCCAATAAGTGATGAGATCATCGCCGATTTGGCAAGCCGCCTCAAGACTCGCTTTGCTGTCACCCTTGGTGAGGCTGGGGCTGCCTTTACGACCTTAGATGGCCGAGTTCTTCGAGTATCAGCCCCCAAAGTCACTGCCATTGATACGACGGGAGCGGGAGATGCATTGGTTGGCTCCTTTGCGGTGGGCTTGGCTCTTGGCCTCTCTGATGAGCAAGCCATCCGCCTTGGATGCCTCTGTGCCACAGATAGCGTCACCCGACTTGGAACCCAATCCTCCTACCCCTCACCGGAGAGGGTTCAAGAGCTCCTCAAGCAACTCTGAGCCTGGCTTTGAGAGAGATAAAGTAGCCACATGGCCTCAGATTCCAGCTTTGATATCGTCTCCAAAATCGATGAGATGGAGGTCGATAACGCCTTCAATCAGGCAGAGCGTGAGATCGATACCCGCTTTGACTTCAAAAATACGGGTACCAAGCTCGAAAAGAGCACCGGCAAGATCAACATTGAAGCCGATACCGAAGAGAAGGCAAAGGCCGCTCTTGAAGTTCTCAAAGATAAATTAGTAAAGCGCGGAGTATCACTCAAGCACCTCGATGCCGGCACCCCACAACTGAGTGGCAAGATTTACAAAATCGCCTGCACTCTTAAAGAGGGTATCTCAACAGAGAACGCTAAGAAGATTGCAAAGTTGCTCCGTGATGAGGGTCCGAAATCTCTCAAGACTCAGATCCAAGGCGATGAATTGCGCGTGACGAGTAAGAGCCGGGATGACCTGCAAATTGCAATCGCTATGGTGAAAGATCATCCATGGGAGTTTGCAGTTCAATTTACGAATTATCGCTAACCCGTATTGATGAAGAGCTACAAACTCGGTCTTATCTTTGGCGTAAGCGCCTACACAATCTGGGGACTCTTCCCGCTCTATTGGCCGCTCTTAAAGCCATCGACCTCACTAGAGATCGTCGCTAACCGTTCGGTCTGGACTCTGCTCTTCTGCATCATCGCCCTCTCCTTCTCTCACCAACTGCGAGCCACCATCTCGCTGATGAAGAATGTCGTGATTACGCTCAAACTTGCACTCACCTCGATTTTGATCTCTATCAACTGGCTCGTATATATCTGGGGTGTTAATCACGGCCATGTGGTGGAGTGCGCACTCGGTTATTACATCAACCCACTCATCATCATCGCCTTTGGTGTTCTCCTACTTAAAGAGAAGATGCGCAGATTGCAATGGATCTCTGTCGCCATCGCGGTTGTGGGTGTTCTCGTTCTGACTATTGATTATGGTCGCCCACCGTGGATCGCTTTGGCTCTTGCCTTCTCGTGGGGAAGCTACGGTGTGATCAAGAAGCAACTTGCTATCCCTGCGCTGCAAGGGCTCACCATTGAAACCCTCATCTCACTCCCCTTTTACGGCGGTTATCTACTGCTCTTGATGAAGCAAGGAAACTCCCACTTTGGCCACGGCGCCGGCCTGACAGTTCTCCTCATCGGCGCTGGCATTGTCACTGCTATTCCACTCTTGCTCTTTAATGGCTCAGGAAATCGCCTTCCCTTCACCATTATTGGGCTCCTCCAATACATCACCCCGACTCTGCAATTCATGATTGGCGTCTTAGTGCGTCACGAGAAGATGTCGGTGGGAAGTTGGATTGGCTTCTTCATTATTTGGGGTGCTTTGGTAACGCTAGCAATCGATTTAATGAAATCAAGCACTCCGAGTGATGATGGCCTCGCAGAGGTTAAGTAGGGCATCTTTAGCAGGGCCAGCTGGAATATCTTTAATCTGCGTGCGAGCATCGTTGGCATAACTCACAAGAATTTCACGAGCACGAGTGAGCGCTTCATGCCCACGCAGTGTTGCAAGAGTTGAATTGAGCACGGCTTCATCAGTGATCGGTGCCGAAAGAATTGCACGAAGTTCTGCATCCTCTGGATTATCTGAACTGAGGATATGAAGTGTGACCAGGGTCGGAACGCCTTCTCGCAGATCAGTTCCTGGGGTCTTGCCAGATTCAGAACTCTCACTTGAGATATCAATGACATCATCGGCAAGTTGGAAGAGAGTGCCAATCAGTTCGCCATACTTTGTGAGTTGATCGGTAAGTGCAGCATCGGCACCAGAGAGCAAGGCGCCAAAGCGAATACTTGTTGCAATGAGCGAACTCGTCTTACCTGAGATCACTTGCAGATAGTGATCAATGCTTGAAAGTCCCGCCGTTGATCCTTGGGTCTCGGTGATCTGGCCGATGACGAGGCGTTCGAAGGTCGTTGCCTGCAATCGAACTGCTTCAGGTCCAAGATCGGCGAGAAGTTGTGAAGCTTTAGCGAAGAGATAGTCACCAGTGAGAATGGCAACGGTATTACCCCAACGATTATTTGCACTCTCCACACCACGCCTCAGAGCGGCCTCATCCATCACATCATCGTGATAGAGCGTCGCTAAATGAGTTAATTCGCAGACGACGGCGGCCGGAACAATGCCCGCAGCGCTGGGGTTACCGAACTGGGCTCCAAGAAGGGTTAAAAGGGGGCGCAAACGCTTGCCGCCAGCCTCAACGAGGTGGCGAGAAGTCTCAATCACTAATGGGTATTCACCCTCAATATGTGAACGCAGCAAGCTCTCCACACGGGCCATATCAGCCGTCAGTGAGGCTTCAAGGGCTGGATCGAGCTGCGGGATTCCTAGCGACATTAACGAAGGAAGGTAGCGAAGCTCTGTGCGGTGTTGAGCAAGATGGATGGGTACACACCTAGAAGGATAGTCACAATCACACTTGCTGCAAGTACACAGCTGACCTTCAAGGATGGGATCGAGACGCTCACCGCATCACTCTTTGGTTCGGTGAAGAAGAGCAAGACGATAACGCGCAGATAGAAGAAGAGTGCTATCGCACTTGTCAGAACACCAAAGACAACAATCGTGGTATTTCCACCCTCATACGCTGCGGTGAAGATCGAGAACTTTGCAATAAAGCCGCTGGTAAGTGGAATTCCACCAAAGCTGAGAAGGAAGAGACAGAAAGCGCCAGCGATGAGTGGAGATTTCTTTCCAAGTCCCACCCAGCGATTCATATCGGTGACTTCACCAGCAGAGTCGCGAACCAAGGTCACGACGGTGAATGCACCGAGTGTGGCAAAACCATAGGCGACGAGATAGAAGAGTGTTGCCTTCAAACCTGATTGATTGAGCGCAACGATGCCAATGAGAAGAAACCCTGCATGGGCAATGGATGAGAAGGCGAGGGTGCGCTTCACATCGCGCTGGGTCATAGCGGCAATCGCTCCAACAAGCATCGTAATGATGCTGATGACGGTCACGATTGGACGCCATTCAATGAGATCGGCGGACAGTGCCACATAAAAAATACGGAGCATCGCGCCAACAGCTGCGACCTTGGTGCAGGCTGCCATAAAGCCAGTGATCGGGGTTGGTGCACCTTGATAGACATCGGGAGTCCATGAGTGGAACGGAACTGCGCCAATCTTAAAGAGCAGGCCAACCATCAAGAAGACGATGCCAAGGAGCAGGAAGATGTCATTGCCAGCACTGGCTGAGATAGCTGCGGCAATACCGTTCAAAGTCAGTGTCCCGGAATATCCATAGAGGAAGGCGCCACCAAAGAGGAAGAAGGCTGAGGAGTAAGCGCCGAGCAAGAAATACTTCAGGGCTGCCTCTTGAGAGAGCAATCTACGACGGCGGGAGAGACCAGCCATCAGATAGAGCGGTAGGGAGAGTATTTCAAGTGCAACAAAGAGTGTGATCAGATCTGTCGCAGCTGGGAAGAGCATCATGCCGCTGATAGCAAAGAGAGTCAGTGGGAAGACTTCGGTCTGCGTCTTGCCATCTGAATCTGCTGTGCGCTCATCCTCTGATCCAGGGATGGCAGATGCTTGCGCCACAAAATTGCCACGATCAGAGATAAGAAGAAGTGCAAAGAAGGCCAGGACCAGAATGGTTGCCTGCATAAAGACTGTTGCGCCATCAAAGGTGAAAGAATCAATCGCAACCAGAGTCGAGCGCTGATTGCGAACAGTGAGAAGTTCAATCAAAGCTGCAACCACGGTAATGAGTGCAACCCAGAGTTGAACTGTGGCGCGTTGGCTCTTACGGACGAAAGCTTCAACGCCAACACCGATGAGCGCGCCGGCAAGGATGATCAGGATTGGTGCAAGGAGGGCGTAGTTCAGATGAGGTGGGGTAAACATTACTTACCTGCCTTCGGAAGTGGATCGGAATACCCAGCAGCCTGCATCGTCTGATGCGAACTTGGATTAATCCAATTCAATATTGGCTGTGAGTAGAAGCCCATGAGCACCAAGATGGCAATCACTGGTGCAATTGCAATCTTCTCTCGAAGGTTTAGATCCGTCATCTCTTCATTGCCCGGTGTTGTTGGACCATGCAGGGAACGTTGGACGGTGATTAAGACATAGAGCGCGGCGAGAACGATTCCAGTGGTGCCAAAGACTGCGGCAACGGGATAGCGCGTGAACGTTCCAACAAGAACGAGGAACTCACTCACAAAGCTTGAAATGCCTGGGAGGGCAAGGGCGGACATACCAGCGATGAAGAAGCACCACGCCATAACCGGTGTTACACGCTGTAATCCACCAAAATCTTCAATGGCAGATGACTTTCTGCGGGCAACCATCCAGCCAGCAACCAAGAAGAGCGCCGCTGTTGAGAAGCCGTGGTTGACCATATAGAGAGTTGCACCAGAGATGCCTTGGGATGTCATGGCAAAGATTCCAAGGACGATGAAGCCGAAGTGGCTGATGGAGGTAAAGGCGATCAGCCCATTGATATCGCGCTGACCGATAGCCAAGAAGGCACCGTAGAGAATGGAGATGACAGCGAGAACAATGATGAGCGGTGTGAAGGTCTTTGTCGCATGTGGGAATAAAGTGATGCAAAAGCGAATCATTCCGTAGGTGCCGACCTTATCGAGCACTCCTAAGAGTAAGACTGATGTCGCAGGAGTCGCTGACTTTGCCGCCCCTGGTAGCCAGGTATGGAATGGCCAGAGTGGTGCTTTGATTGCAAAGGCGATGAAGAATCCAAGGAAGAGGAAGTTCTCCGTTCCAGAATCAATCTGAAGAGTTGAAAGTTTTGCGAGGTCGAAGGTGCCACCAATTTGATTGGTTGAGATGATGTAGATGCCGATGAGAGCTGCCAACATCAAGAGGCCACCGAAGAGTGAGTAGAGCAAGAACTTCATCGCAGCTTGTGCGCGCTCACCTCGCCCATATCCACCTATGAGAAGGTAGACCGGAATCAGCATCGCCTCAAAGATCACGTAGAAGAGGAAGACATCGGTTGCCGCAAAGACTGCGATCATCGAGCTTTCCAGGACAAGCATCAAGATGTAAAAGGTGCGAACGCTCCAGCGACCATTATCTGCTTCATTCCAGCCAGCAAGGAGAACGATGGGCGTGAGGATAGTTGTGAGAAGAATCAGGACGAGTGCTAGCCCATCAATTCCAACGGCATACTGAATACCGAAGTTTGAGATCCATGTGTGAGACTCGACAAATTGCATACCTGGGACGCTGGTTTTAAAGCGGAGCGCGATGAGCCCAGATACTGCCAATGTCACTATCGAGAGGGCGAAAGCAAACTGCTTGATGAGCTTGGAGTTCTCCTTGGGAACAGCAAAGAGCAATAGAGAACCGATAAGCGGTACGAGTTCGAGGGCTGTTAGCAGGCTCATAGGGTTACCAACCAGATCGTTACGAGAAGGGCGATCGCGCCAGCAGTCATTAAGAGTGCATAACTACGAACATATCCATTTTGAATCTTCTTCAGTGACTGTGAGAGGTAGGCAAGGGTCCAACCGACTGCGCGGACAACACCATCGATGAAGCCAAAGTCTGTGGCTACCAAGGTGCGAGTGATCGCTTGTCCTGGAAGAACCAAGAGTTGGTGGTTGAGATCATCTTGACCCAAGTCGCGGCGAGCAAAGCGAGTAAGAGCTGAGCCAGCAGGTGCTTCGATTGGAACGCTTCGGCCATATTTGATGATGGCAGTTGCAACTCCAAGAACGACAACACCAAGTGCCAGAGCTGAGACAACGATCGGTTTCATCAACTCTGCGCCACCCTCAGCATTTGATGAGTTCACAACTGGTGCGAGCCAGTGAACGAGAGCGCTTCCTTTACTTAACAAGTAACCAGAAGCAACAGAACCGAGTGAGAGCAGAACCATTGGAATCCACATCAGAGATGGTGATTCATGTGGATGGGCTTTATCATCCCAACGCTTCTTGCCCATAAAGGTGAGAACAAAGACGCGCGTCATATAGAAAGCGGTGATAGCGGCGCCAAGAAGTGCGGCGCCACCAAGGAGTATGCCCTTTGTGCCACCGGCGTTAAAGGCAGTCTCAATAATTTTGTCTTTTGAGTAGAAACCAGCGAACGGTGGAACCCCAATGATTGCCAGATATCCAAGACCAAATGTGATGGCAGTGATCGGCATAACCTTGCCGAGTGCGCCATAGCGTCGCATATTCACTTCATCATCCATGCCATGCATCACAGAGCCTGCGCCAAGGAACATGCTTGCCTTAAAGAATCCGTGGGTAAGTAGGTGCATGATGGCAAAGGCGTAACCAACTGGGCCAAGGCCAGTCGCAAGGATCATGTATCCGATTTGAGACATTGTTGAGGCGGCGAGCGCCTTCTTAATGTCATCTTTTGCAGTACCAACGATGGCACCAAAGAGCAGAGTGATGGCACCAACGATCACCACGAGCAAGCGCGCAGTCGACGAGGCATCAAAAATGAAGTTGGAGCGAGTGATGAGATAGACGCCTGCTGTCACCATGGTCGCAGCGTGGATGAGGGCTGAGACCGGTGTTGGACCAGCCATCGCATCTCCAAGCCAGGATTGCAGTGGGAACTGCGCAGACTTTCCTGCTGCAGCAAGTAGGAGCATTGCACCGATAGCAGTCAGCGCCGCAGCGGATGCATGTGGTGCACCATCTTTCACACCAGCGAAGGTCACTGATCCAAATTGCGTGAAGGCAATCATGATGGCAAGTGATAGCCCAACATCGCCGACGCGGTTCGCGACGAATGCCTTCTTCGCAGCTGTTGCATACGCCGGCTTCTGGTTCCAGAATCCAATAAGAAGGTAGGAAGCAAGACCGACGCCTTCCCATCCCACATAGAGGTTGAGGTAGGAGTCACCAAGAACGAGGAGCAACATCGCTGCAATAAAGAGATTGAGGTAGGCGAAGAACCTACGACGATCAACATCATGGGACATGTAGGCGATCGAGTAGATATGAATCAGTGTGCCGACGCCAGTAATAAGGAGAACAAAACAGATGCTGAGCTGATCTAAGAGCAGTGAGGCATCAACCCTGAAGGTACCAACGGAGATCCACTCAAAGAGATGTTGGGTAGCAGCGCGGGCATCACCAGATCGGCTACGCATAGCGATGAACTCGACGATGCCGATACCAAAGGTGGATGCTGAAATCGCTGTGGCAAAGAAATGACCCCACTTATTGGCTATCTTGCCAAGGAGCATAAGGAAGGCAGAGCTGAAGAGAGGAAGGGCGATCAGATAGACGAGATTTGCTCGAGTTGTCATGGTTATCGCTTCAACAAACTAGCATCATCAACAGATGCTGATCGACGGGAGCGATACATCGTCACAATAATCGCAAGGCCAACAACGACTTCACAGGCTGCCACAACCATCGTGAAGAAGGATGCTATTTGGCCTCCAAGATTGCCGTGAATGCGTGAGAAGGTAACAAAAGCGAGGTTTGCAGCATTGAGCATTAACTCAACACACATGAAGACCACGATCGCGTTGCGGCGAACGACGACTCCGATCGCACCGATCACAAAGAGAATTGCTGAGAGGTAGATGTAATTGGAGATATCCATTAGTTCTCTTCCTCCTCTTGCGCGACGAGTTCAAATGGTGCAGTAGCGATAATGTCACCGCGTGCTTCAAGGGTTGCAGAGATAGAGGTAGGCGCAGCGCTTCCATCTGGCAGAAGTGCCGGAACGTCGACCGCATTGTGGCGAGCATAAACACCCGAGGCTGGAAGTCCTGCTGTATCTGCAAGTGAACCCTGACGGAAGCGATTGACTGAAAGTTGGCGCTGGGAGAGATGCTTGCGCTCACTGTGAGCCAGAACCATGGCACCAAGTGCTGCAACGATTAAGAGCGCTGAGATCACTTCAAAGGCCCAGACATACTGAGTGAAGAGAAGCTGAGCGATCCCTTGAACATTTCCATCCACATTTGCTGTGGTTAATCCGACTGCATCCGTGGAACTCACTGCACGCCCAATAAGGGAGATGAGTAATCCACCAAAACCAAGTGCGGCAAGAATCGAAGCAGGGCGTTGACCCTTGATATTTTCAACGAGCGAATCTGAGCTGTCGACACCAACGAGCATCAGAATAAAGAGGAAGAGCATCATTACCGCGCCGGTATAAACAACAACCTGAACAATGCCCAGGAAGAGGGCATCTTCGGCGATATAGAAGATAGCGAGTGTGATCATCACCCATGCGAGCAAGAGAGCAGAGTGAACTGCCTTCTTCACAAGAAGCATGCCCAGCGCGGCAAGGACAGCCATTGGCGCTAGCACCCAGAAGAGAACAGCCTCTGGAGTGTGTGTGCTTCCTACGTGTAGTGACATATTAAACATTGGTGGTGGGCTCCTGTGATGGGTGCGAGCCTGGTACTTCACCCTTGTAATACGTAGTATCTGTTGAATCTGGATACATCGGATGAGGCGGCATCAACATACCTTGGCGAAGTGGGGCCAAGAGATCTTCCTTTTCGAAGATCAACTTACGGCGAGAATCATCAGCCAACTCATATTCGTTGGTCATGGTGAGGGCACGTGTTGGGCAAGCTTCAATGCAGAGACCACAGAAGACGCAACGCAGGTAATTGATCTGGTAGACCTTGCCGTAACGCTCTCCTGGTGAGTACTGCTCATCTGGAGTGTTATCTCCACCTTCAACATAAATCGCATCTGCCGGACAGGCCCACGCACAGAGTTCGCAACCGATGCACTTCTCCAAGCCATCAGGATGGCGATTGAGTTGGTGGCGACCGTGGAAGCGTTCTGCTGTTGCTTCCTTCTCTTCAGGGTATTGAACGGTGTTGACCTTCCTGAATTGCGCAGCGAAGGTGACCCAGAATCCAAGGAGTTGTTTAAAGAAGGAGCCAGCGGATTGATCCAAGATCGGCGCGCTCTCAGCGGCAGCCTTCTCTAGACCGTATTCGCTATCGCGTGGGGTTAGTTCATCCATTGTTGCTCTCCACTCGATTGATACCAGAAACATGTGGCACAGGGAATGATGGCTCAACGCTGCTATCGGGAAGCCCATCAAATTGTGCAGTGCGCGAAGCACGTTCATATAACGACAATCCAGCCATGATGAGCATGACAATGCCGAAGGTAAAGGCCGCAATCAAGGCACGAGGTTCACCGCGAGCCGACATCACACGGAGAGTGGCAACAACCAAGATCCAGAGAAGTGAGGTTGGAATAAGGACCTTCCAGCCAAACTTCATGAATTGGTCATAACGCATGCGGGGCAGCGTTCCACGAAGCCAGACGAAGAGATAAAAGAATCCAATTACCTTGGCGAAGAACCAGACCATGCAGAACCAACCGCCGAGCCAATTCTCTGTGAACCCTAGGCCAGGAAGTGCATGGTAACCGCCGAGGAAGAGCGTGGTGGCAAGTGAGGAGACTGCAACGATGTTCACATACTCGGCAAGGAAGAAGAGTGCGAACTTGAGTGATGAGTACTCAGTATGGAAACCACCGACGAGTTCACCTTCTGCTTCTGCAAGATCAAATGGCGCCCGATTTGTTTCACCAACCATCGAGATCGCATAAATGACAAAGGATGGGAAGAGAACAACTGCGTACCACCACTTATGTTGGGCAGCGACGATATCTGATGTTGACATTGATCCGGAGTAGATGAAGACAGCGACGAGTGAGAGTCCCATTGCGACTTCGTAGGAGATCACTTGGGCACTTGAACGCAAACCACCAAGAAGTGGGTAGGTAGAACCAGATGACCACCCAGCAAGAACGATTCCATAGACACCAACAGAGGCAATCGCCAAGACATAGAGGACGCCAACAGGCAGATCTGTTAATTGCATAACGGTCTTATGACCAAAGAGAGTGACTTTGCCGGTTAACGGCATAACAGCGAATGCCATAAAACAGGTCGTTGCAGAAATAACAGGTGCGATGACAAAGACGATTCGATCGGCAGCCTTTGGAATCAGATCTTCCTTGAGCGCAAGCTTCACACCGTCAGCGAGAGATTGCAGCAAACCAAAGGGACCAACGCGGTTAGGCCCAAGGCGCATCTGCATCCGAGCAACGATGCGGCGCTCCCCCCATACTGACATCAAAGTAAGAACGACACACAAGACAAAGACGATGAGACCCTTTACGGCGATCAACCAACCAGGATCGTTACCGATCAGCGCTGCAGCATTCATGCCTTTGCCACCTTCACTACGAGACCGCTAGCAGCGCCAAGATTGGCAATACATTGCGAGCCATTGCTATTACGAGGCAACCAGACAGCGCTATCGTCAATCGCGCCAATATGAGCAGGCGCAGTGATTGAGCCACGTGCAGTCGACACTGTCACAGCATCACCTTCACCAACACCAAGTGCTTCTGCTCGAGACTTTGAAATGACGACCTGGGCTGGGCGCGCTGTCCCGGCTAAGTTCTCTTCTCCTGCTTGAAGTGTTCCAAGGTCAAGAAGTTGGCGCCATGAATGCAGAGTTGCGTGCGCTGCATCAGGAACGGGCAGTGAGATTGGAGAAACGTCTGGCGCACTCGCTGCTGCGCCATCCCACTTACCAATCGCCTGAAGTTCCTTTGCGACAGCTTTCGCAGATGGCAGATTGATGGGGGTACCCATCTCATCTGCAAGTGCTGAAAGAATTCGAGTATCACTGCGAGTGAGAGAGTCAGCAATTGCCTTCTCAAAGAAGCGTGGACGCCCCTCCCAGTTTATAAATGATCCGCTCTTCTCAGAGACAGCTGCAACTGGCAAGACCACATCAGCAATCGCAGTAATCGCTGAGTGAGAGATCTCTAGGGAGAGAACAAAGGTTTCGGTATCAAGGAGTTGCCCCAGAGCCTCTGCTGAAACATCAAGCGGATCGACACCGCCAACGACGACAGCGTTGATGCGGCCATCTGTCGTCGCTTCAAGGATTTCCCAGGTGGCTTTTCCAGCTTTAGTTGGAAGCGATTCAACACCCCATGCACTTTGAATATCGACTCGTGCTGAGGCATCACCGACTGGACGACCACCAGGCAAGAGATTGCCAATGGCACCTGCAATGAGGGCGCCCACTTCACCGGCGCGACGTGGAACCCAGGCGAGTTTTGCGCCAGATGACTTTGCCAAGGTTGAAACAGCGGTGAACCGACCCATAGTTTCAGCAGCGCGCTCACCAACCAAGATCACTGACTTTTCTGTGAGGCCAGATACCTTGGAGAGGTCAGAAAGCACTGTGGCACCAAGCTTTTCAGAGCCGCGGCTAGCAAGCGGGGCAATCGTAGTGATCGTGAGAGAGCGTTTGCGAACTTGCTTATACAGACGAAGGAAGATGATTGGCGACTCATCCTCTGGTTCAAAATCAATGAGCACGACATGATCTGCCTTATCAAGGTCGCGATAACTTACATTGATCCGTGTTGCAATCGATGCAAGGAATGCAGCTTCTTCATCAGAGTGAAGACGAGCACGGAAGTCAATGTCATTGGTGCCGAGTGCTACTCGAGCGAACTTTGCGTAGGCATATGAATCCTCGATTGTGCTGCGACCACCAACAAGGACGCCTGCGCGCTTACCCTTCAAGCCGGCTGCTGCTGCAGCAAGAGCTTCTGGCCATGATGCTTCGTGAAGTTCACCGTCGGCTCCGCGCACCATTGGAGATGCCACGCGCTCTTTACTGCTGATGTATTTAAATGCCCAGCGACCCTTGTCGCAGTTCCACTCTTCATTGACTTCCGCATCTTCACCAGCAAGACGACGTAGCGTCTTTCCGCGGCGAACATCGGTACGCATCGCGCAACCTGATGCGCAGTGCTCACATGCAGATGGTGTTGAGACTAAATCAAAGGGACGAGAACGGAAGCGGTAGGAAGCACCGGTCAGTGCACCCACTGGACAGATCTGAACGGTGTTGCCAGAAAAGTAGGAGAGGAATGGATCCTTCTCGTAGATACCAACTTGCTGCAAAGCTCCACGTTCATTCAAGGTAATGAATGGATCGCCAGCGATCTCTTCACTAAAACGAGTGCAACGTGCGCAGAGAACGCAACGTTCGCGATCGAGCAATACTTGAGATGAAATTGCAGTTGGCTTCTCGTAGGTGCGCTTCACGCCTTCGTAGCGAGTGCTCTCGCGACCGTTGCTCATCGCTTGATTCTGAAGTGGGCACTCACCACCCTTATCGCAGACCGGGCAATCAAGTGGGTGGTTAATAAGTAAGAGCTCCATAATGCCCTTTTGGGCCTTATCGGCAACCTCGGAGGTGAGCTGGGTCTTGACGATCATGCCATTTTCAACCGGGATAGTGCACGAGGCTTGTGGCTTGGGGAATGCCCGGCCATTGATTTCAATATCCACTAAACACTGACGGCATGCGCCAGCTGGTGAGAGCAATGGGTGGTCGCAGAACCGTGGGATCTGGATGCCAAGCTTTTCTGCGGCGCGAATAACGAGTGTTCCCTTGGGAACAGTGACATCAAAGCCATCGATGACAACGGTGATCATCTCAACATCTGAAGTGATCTCAGTACTCATGCCTGACCTACCGTTGCGAAGAGAGTGGACTTCGCTGGATCAAAGGGGCAACCACCATTGGTGAGGTGGGCTTCATATTCAGCGCGGAAGTATTTAACAGAGGAGATGATTGGGCTTGCGGCACCATCTGCGAGAGCACAGAAGGAACGGCCTGCGATGTTGTTGGTGATATCTATAAGTTTGTCGAGATCAGCAGGTGTTCCCTTGCCATCTTCAAGATCGCGAATCATCTGCACCAACCACCAGGTGCCTTCACGACATGGTGTGCACTTGCCACATGACTCATGCTTATAGAACTCAGTCCAGCGAAGAACGGCGCGAACAATGCAGGTTGTTTCATCAAAGATCTGAAGTGCCTTCGTGCCAAGCATCGATCCCGCTGCGGCAACACCTTCATAATCCAGTGGAACATCAAGATGTTCGGCGGTGAAGAGTGGTGTTGATGAACCGCCAGGTGTCCAGAACTTGAGAGTGTGTCCAGCTCGGACTCCCCCAGCGAGTTCAAGTAACTCACGAAGGGTGATGCCAAGTGGTGCTTCGATCTGACCAGGGTTTGTGACGTGTCCAGAGAGTGAGTACAAGGTGAAGCCCTTGCTCTTCTCGGTTCCCATCGATTGGAACCACTCGTTACCGCGTTCGATAATGGCTGGAACGCTGGCGATTGATTCCACGTTGTTGACAACAGTAGGACGCGCGTAAAGCCCGGCAATAGCTGGGAATGGCGGGCGAAGCCGTGGTTGGCCTCGGAAGCCTTCGAGTGAATCTAGAAGCGCGGTCTCTTCACCACAGATATAGGCGCCGGCTCCAATGTGAAGGACGAGCTCTAAATCAAAACCCTTACCGCCAATATTCTTGCCAAGCATTCCTGCTTTGTAGGCTTCTGCAATCGCTTCCTGAACACGGCGAACAACATGAACTACTTCACCGCGAATATAAATAAATGCATAGTTTGCGCGAATTGCATAGGAGGCGATGATCATGCCTTCAATAAGAACATGGGGATTGGCCATAAGTAGAGGCATGTCTTTGCATGTCCCAGGCTCTGACTCATCAGCATTGACTACGAGGTAATGCTCTTTGCCATCGCCTTGCGGAATAAAGCTCCACTTCATTCCCGTTGGAAAACCTGCACCACCGCGACCACGAAGTCCGGAATCTTTTATCTGTGCAATGACAGCATCTGGTTCCATCGCAAGTGCTTTGAGTGCAGCGTTGTAACCGCCGTGGCGCTTGTAACCATCGATGGTAAATGAATCTGCTTCATCCCAATGTGCTGAGAGAACGGGTGAGATCTTGCTCATTTGCCCTCTTTCGATAACTTCAAGCCTAGAAGTGATGGTCCACCAGCTGATGGTCCTTCACCTGCGAGTCCATCGGAGAGCCCAGCAAGAACTGCTGAGTTCTCTTTCCAGGTACGCAGAGTCTTTGGTCCACGAGTTGGTGCAGGTGGATTTCCTGCACGGGCGCCGTCGACAAGATCTTTTGCGCTCTGCACAGTTTGATTGTCGAAGAACTCCCAATTGACCATAACAACAGGTGCATAATCACATGCCGCATTACATTCAATGCGTTCTAGTGAAACCTTGCCATCAGAGGTCATCTCATCGTTGGCAATATCAAGGTGATCGCTGACCGCATCAAAGATTGCATCTCCCCCCATGACAGCACAGAGAGTATTGGTGCAGATACCTACGTGATACTCACCTACCGGCTCTGATTTGTACTGGGTATAGAAGGTAGAGACGGCAGTGACTTCAGCGGTGCTGAGTTCAAGCTTTGCAGCGATTGTCTCAATTCCCTCTGAAGTGACATAGCCAGAAATCGATTGCACAAAGTGAAGAAGTGGCATGATCGAGGAGCGCTTGCGTGGATAGCGGGAAATGATCGAGTCCATGATCGCGCTCTGCTCTGCTGAGTAACTCATTATCTGTCCACACCTCCCATAACAGGATCAATCGATGCAATGGCACCTATGACATCTGCAATCATGCTGCCTTCACACATCGCCGAAGTTGATTGAAGATTATTAAAGGATGGTTCACGGAAGTGAACACGGTAGGGACGTGTTCCGCCATCGGAGACTAAGTGAACGCCGGTCTCACCACGTGGTGATTCAACGGCAACATACACTTGGCCAGCAGGAACGCGGAAGCCTTCGGTAACAAGTTTGAAGTGATGGATGAGTGATTCCATAGATTCGCCCATGATCTCGCGGATATGGGCAAGTGAATTACCCATGCCATCGGCGCCAACTGAGAGCTGTGATGGCCATGCGATCTTCTTATCGGCAACCATAACTGGTTGACCCTCAAGCTTCTCTAACTTGTCACATGCCTGCTCAACAATGCGAAGTGATTGTTCTAGCTCTTGCATACGGATTAAGAAGCGACCGTAGACATCGGCAGAATCTGTCGTGATGACATCAAAATCATAATTTTCATAGCCGCAATATGGTTGAGTCTTACGAAGATCCCATGGCAGACCGGTTGAACGAAGCACTGGACCTGTGATGCCAAGAGTGGTGCAGCCAGCAAGGTCGAGGTAACCAATGTTCTGGGTGCGTTTCATCCAGATCGTATTGCCGACCAAGAGCTTCTCATTATCTTTGAAGTTAATGCGTAGTTGATCAACAGTCTCACGGATCTTGCCGATCGCACCTGCTGGAATGTCTTGGGCAACGCCACCAGGGCGGATATAAGCCATATTCATGCGTAGTCCGCAGATCTGCTCAAAGAGATCCAGGACCAATTCGCGGTCACGGAAGGCGAAAATCATCGGCGAGAGAGCGCCAAGTTCAAGGGCACCAGTGCCAAGTGCAACCATGTGGGAGGAGATGCGATTGAGCTCCATCATTAAGACGCGGATAACGCTGGCACGCTCTGGAACATCATCTGTTATTCCAAGGAGCTTCTCTACTGCCAAGCAGTAGGCAGTCTCATTGAAGATGGGGGCGAGGTAATCCATACGGGTGACGAAGGTGACGCCTTGCGTCCACGAACGATATTCCGTGTTCTTCTCGATACCAGTGTGGAGATAGCCGATACCGCAGCGAACTTCAGTAACGGTTTCACCTTCTAATTCAAGAATAATGCGAAGAACACCGTGCGTTGATGGATGCTGGGGCCCCATGTTGACGACAACACGTTCCTCTTTCGTTGCACCAATCTCGGTAGCAAGAGAATCCCAATCTCCGCCTGTTACGGAGTAGACACGACCTTCGGTCGTCTCACGAGACTCTGCATACGGATCTGAGTGAATTGTCACTGGTATGACCTTCTCTCACTTGGAGCAGGAATCGTTGCGCCCTTGTATTCAATAGGAATTCCACCCAGTGGATAATCTTTACGTTGCGGGTGACCCTGCCAATCATCTGGCATCAAGATACGTGTAAGACCTGGATGGCCATCAAAAATTATTCCAAACATGTCATAGCTCTCGCGCTCGTGCCAGTTGATTCCACCCCAGACTTCAACAAGTGATGGCAGGTGAGGATCACTATCTGGAACTGCAACTTCAATACGGATACGACGATTGTGAGTGAGTGAGAGAAGTGCGTAGACGGCATGGAGTTCACGTCCTGCATCCTCTGGGTAGTGCACGCCATTGACTCCCATACACATTTCAAAACGAAGTGTTTCCGTATTGCGAAGTGCGAGCGCTGTCTCGACTAAATGGCTGCGCTTCACAAAGAGTGTGAGTTCTCCGCGATCAACCACAATCTTCTCAATCGCCTCAGAGAAGGCGGGAAATGCTCGCTCGAGATCATCTGCTACCTCATCAAAGTATCCGCCAAAGGGGCGCTCTGAAGAGCCAGGTGTTACCTGCGCGCGAACGAGTCCGCTGTAACCGGAGGTATCGCCGGTACCGTGAACTCCAAAGGAACCTTTATCTTCACTCATGCAAGCAAGCCTTTGATTTCCAGTGTTGGCTTAGCGGCGAGCGCAGCTGCCTCAGTCTCACGAATGATACGTTCACGATTCACACCGAGCTTGGCATCACCAATATTTTCGTGGAGCTTCAAGATTGCATCCATCAACATCTCAGGACGTGGTGGGCAACCTGGTAGATAAATATCTACTGGCACGATGTGGTCAACACCCTGCACGATCGCATAATTGTTAAACATTCCACCCGATGATGCGCATGCACCCATCGCGATAACCCACTTTGGTGCTGCCATTTGATCATAAATCTGGCGAAGCACGGGAGCCATCTTGTTGGAGACGCGGCCCGCAACGATCATAAGATCTGCTTGTCGTGGGGATGCGCGGAAGACTTCCATTCCAAATCGTGCCAAGTCATAACGACCGGCACCAGCTGCCATCATCTCAATCGCGCAGCATGCCAATCCAAAAGTTGCTGGCCAGAGCGAGCTCTTACGCATATAGCCCGCAAGTTTCTCAACCGAGGTGAGAACGATTCCAGAGGGTAACTTCTCTTCTAGGCCCATGTGTTAATCCCATTCCAATCCACCGCGGCGCCAGACATAGGCGTAGGCAACAAAGACAGTGAGGATAAAGATGACCATTTCGACGAGGCCAAAGAGGCCAAGCTTGTCGAAGGTGACCGCCCATGGATAGAGGAAGACAATTTCAATATCGAAGACGATGAAGAGCATCGCGGTGAGGAAGTACTTCACGGGGAAACGTCCGCCACCTGCTGCTTGCGGTGATGGTTCAATTCCGCACTCATAGGCTTCAGATTTCGCACGGTTGTAGCGCTTTGGCCCAGTAATTGCGGCGATGGCGACAGAGAAGGCGGCGAAACCAAATCCAACTGCGCCTATAACAAGAATCGGGATATAGAGATTCATGACAGCGAAAGTCTATGGGTTAGGCGCTCTTTGTCACTGTGGCACAGGCCACACGCTCAGATTAGGCTCGCTGGCCGATGTGGACGGCGACGATTCCGCCCGTCAGATTCTGCCAGGCGACCTTGCTCCAGCCGGCGCTCTCCATCATGGTGGCCAACTTCTTCTGGTTGGGCCAGGCCTGGATGGATTGGGCGAGGTAGATATAGGCCTGCGGGTTTGAGGCGACCTTCTTGGCGATCAAGGGAAGGGCTCCCATGAGATAGCGCATATAGATAATGTGAAAAATGGAGTTGGTGGGGTGGCTGAATTCAGCGATTACGATCTTTCCGCCCACCTTCGTCACGCGATATGCCTCAGCGAGGGCGGCCTCGGTCTTCTGAGTATTTCGTAGCCCAAAGGAGATGGTGGTGACATCAAAGTTGTGATCTGGGAAGGGCAGCTTCAAGGCATCACCTTGCATAAAGGTCAGATCGGGATGGCGCTTGCGACCAGCGGCGAGCATACCTTCGGAGAAATCTAGGCAGATCACAGCGGCGCCTCTATCGGCAAGTGGCCGTGAAGAAGAACCGGTACCTGCTGCGATATCGAGAATCTTCATTCCAGGTTGTGGATTGATGATCGATGTAACGACTTTGCGCCACGCCTTGGTGCGGCCAAGACTTAAGAGATCATTGAGAAAGTCATAGCGCTTTGCGACGCCATCAAACATGGATGCGACTTCATCGGGATCCTTATTCAGATCGGCTGCATTACTCACGCGTATATTCTCGTCCGAGTAGGCTTTTCACACAACTTGCACCGCTACTGCTTGCACCGATATCGATGGAGGAGCCCTCATGTCACTTACCCACTCTTCAGCCACGTTGCGCCGAGCTCTCATCTCACGCACTACGTTGACATCTCAGATCACTCTGGTGATCGGCGGCGTGCTCTTTTTGGCTGGGATGGCTCAGCTCTCTCTACCTATCCCAGGCTCACCTGTCCCAGTTACCGGGCAGACCCTGGCAACACTTCTCGTAGGTAGCGCTTACGGTGCCTCCCTTGGCGCAACCACCTTTGGTTCCTATCTCGCACTTGGCATCGTTGGTGCACCTTTCTTTGCTCACAGTTCTCATGGATGGCACGTGATCACTGGTGCAACGGGTGGATATCTCGTTGGCATGCTTCTGGCCTCGGTGATTACTGGTGCGCTCGCTGGTCGCAAGTGGGATCAGAAGATCAGCACCGTTATCCCAGCAATGGTTCTTGGAAATATCGCGACCTTCGCCTGTGGGCTGATCTGGCTCCAGCACGTCACGGGGCAGAGTTGGTCATGGACGATCTCCAAGGGGCTCACCCCCTTCCTGCTCGGTGAGCTTCTCAAGATTGGTATTGCTAGCACTACGCTGCCAACGCTCTGGCGTTTTGTCACCAAGGAGTAAAACCGCTTAACTGCTCGTATGTCCACACGAATAACGACGGAGATCCTGGGCGAGCGCCCCGATCTTTCATCCATTCGTACTGACCACGAACTCTCTGCATCATGGATTCGTGGCGGCGATGGCCTCATTGGTTTTGGTCGTTACGCCCACACAGCTGTAACTGGGCCAGAGAGATTCAGTGATGCATCAAAGTGGTGGTCACAAGAGCGTGCAAAACTTTCTATTGAAAATAATGTTCACGGCTCGGGCACAGGACCAATCCTCTTCACATCTTTCTCTTTTGATGAGAATGAACCCTCTGAACTAGTTATCCCCCAAATCATCGTGGGTCGTAAAGGTGCAACGTCGTGGATCACGTGGATTGGTGATGGTGCGCAGCCAAAGCTAACTCGCGAGAGATCTGAGTTAACGCACCCCACTCTCACATATTCGCAAGGGGCCCTCTCTGATGCGCAGTGGATGCAACGTGTGGAGAACGCGATCTCACAGATTAAATCAACTGATCTCGAAAAGGTTGTCTTAGCCCGTGACAGTGTGGTTCACAGCGATAAGCCCATTGATACCCAGCGCCTCCTTCAACTTCTTGAAGAGCACTATCCATCTACGTGGGTCTTTCTCATCGAAAATCTTATCGGTGCAACCCCTGAGCTCTTAGTCCGCCTAAGCAAATCACTTGTCACATCCCGCGTCCTGGCTGGAACAATTCGTAAGACTGGCCATGAATCTGCCGATCTTGCGCTAGCAGGTTCACTCGCCAAGTCATCGAAGGATTTAGAAGAGCATGAATACGCAGTGAGGTCAGTTGCTGATGCCCTTGCGCCCTATTGTTCATCAACCAACGTCCCAGAATCACCTTTTGTCTTGCACTTAGCCAACGTCATGCACCTTGCTACCGATGTGACTGGTGTTGTGAATGAAAGTGCATCACACGCCGATATCTTCACGCTCATTGCTGCACTTCACCCATCAGCTGCGGTGTGTGGCACACCGACAGTTAAAGCAAAAGCGGGCATAGATGCATTAGAAGGAATGGCACGCGGACGCTACGCAGGACCGGTTGGCTGGATAGATGCCCGCGGGGATGGTGAGATCGGCATCGCACTACGTTGCGGTCTGATCAATGAAAGTAAAGATGGTGTTCGCATCTTTGCTGGTTGTGGAATTGTTGCTGGCTCAAACCCGGTTGATGAACTGGCGGAGAGTCAAGCTAAATTGATTCCGATGCGAACAGCACTCGCCACTCTTTGATAGAGGCTCTTGAGCTGGGCAGCATTTTCTTCACGGCTTGGAACTTCTACCACCACACAATGTAAGCCCTCTGCTTGGGCGGCGATGATTTGTTGCAGATCACTTTCTGACTTAACGCGTTGAACATCAACACCAAACCCACTGATGACTTGTGCAATATCTAGATTGTGGGGTGTCCCGAAAATATCTTCGAACCCAGCCACACCTGCTTGTGGCAAAGTGGAGAAGATGCCACCGCCGTTGTTATCGATAATGAATATCGTCAGGTTCTCATTGATGTGGTTCACGAGAGCAGAAAGATCATGCAAGAAGGTGAGATCGCCAACAATCGCATAACTACGCTCAAAGCGAGTAGCCATGCCAAAGGCTGTAGAGATATTGCCATCGATTCCTGCAAGGCCACGATTGGCAAAAACAGCCAGGCCAGTGCGCGGTGTGGCACAGGCTTCGATATCTCGAATCGGGCGAGAGGAGCCAATAAAGAGCGCCGAACCATCTGGCAGGTTTGCCGTGATCATGCGAAGTGCAGCTTGTTCACTCCACGGCATACTCTTGGTGAAGAGGGCTTCTGCACTGCTCGAAGCCTTATCCCACACTGTGTTCCACTCATCTGGTGATGCATGCTTAGTGATGTGAGGAATGTGTGTGAGTACGAGATCAGCACTTCGATCAGTATCGACATACTCTGTCCGCGGATCGATGACGATCAAGCGATCAGCATCAGAGATAAAGGCATTGATGCTACGAGAGAGCGTCGTGCGACCAATGACAATAATTTCATCAGCCCTGAGCGCTCTGCGAATCTCTTCATCTGCAAGGAAGAGTGAGGCGTGGGCATGTGTCGATGAGAAGGAAAGCGGATCTTCGGAGATCACAGGCCAATCCAAAATATCTGCAAACTCTTCAATCTGTGCTGCAGAGAAACCTGCACGATCGTGGCCAACAACGAGAACGCCGGCGGCGCGAACATCCAAGCTCTGCTTCTCACTCAGTTCTTCGTCAACGGGAGCAAGTGAGAAACCGGCAAGCCAATCACTGGAATCATCACTGAGAAGCGGTTCGTCAAATTGAAGATTGATATGCACTGGTCCCCCAGTGAGAATGTCAGAGAGATCTAATGGTGATGCTGAATCAAAAGTTTCAAGAGGGGTCAGGATCCCATCCTGCAAAGTCGTCTGATTCGCGCCGGTATTGCGAAGGTGGGCAGGGCGATCTGCGGTGAGAAAGAGGAGATTGATATCGGAGTGATAGGCCTCAAGTGCTGCTGGATGATAGTTTGCAACGGCGGTGCCACTGGTGCAGATCACGACCGCATACTGCTTCGTCGCCTTTGCCACACCGAGTGCGTAAAAGGCTGCCCCGCGTTCATCTAAGCGGGTATGAAGATCTGCAAGGCCCGCCTGAGCTGCCTCATGAACTGCAATTGTTAAAGGTGCGTTGCGTGATCCTGGTGAGATGACGAAGTCACAGATTCCCAGTTCAAGGAGTTCGCGAATAGTTTGGCGAGCTAATTTCGTTGCGTTGATACTCATCTCCACTCACTCCCTTCGCGAAAACTCTCGCTATTCCAGATTTGTGTGATGCGCTGATGCCACCACTCTACGCGCTCTGGAGCAGCTCGGTACTTAGATAGGAGTGCTGGCACTGGTTGCGCACGGCGCACTTGGATTTTTCCATCTAGGGGAGTAAATGCTGGCTCACAAATATCAGATTCTAAAAGTGAAACTGTTCCCAGGCCACATGCATAGTCAAGAGTAGGAAATGAAGCAGCAAGGGCCAGGCTCTGTGAAATTCCAATACCGGTTTCAAGAGCGCTTGAGATAACAACAGGTAGACCAATTCTGCTAGCCAAGTGATGCGCAGCATCAATACCGCCAACGGGTGCCCACTTCAAGATTGCTACATCTGCATACTGATCGAGAAGTTCCATCTGAGCATCAAGGTTCTTACGGATGCCCTCATCTACGGCAATCTTGAATGGCACTTCGCGCTTTAACTTCTTGAGGTCTTCTAATGAGGCGCATGGCTGCTCGATATATTCAAAGATATTCCCAAAACGTAAGTTGTAGTCATAGAGATGGAGAAGTGCTTCCTCCAGTGTCCACCCACCATTCACATCAAGCCTAATTTTGGCATCTGGTAGGAAATCCAGAGTTGCTTCAACAAGCTCTGATCCGCTTTCAAAATCATCCACTTTGATCTTGACAGTGGTGCAACCTGGAAAAGATTTCAGAATCTCTGGCACTCGCTCTACTGCCACAGTGGGAAGAGTGGCGTTGACTGGGATGCTCTCGCGAAAGAGCGCTGGCCATGGCTTATAAGCGGCTTCTAGCGATGCGTTAAGCCAGGTACTTGCCTCATCTTCGCCATATTCCACGAATGGCGAGAACTCACTCCAGCCAACATCGCCTTGAAAGATCGCGACTTCTCGGTGATCAATACCGCGAAAGCGCGCCTTCATAGGGATAGAAAGGACTGTGAAATCTCGAAAGATCTCGGCAGGAAAATTCATTGGTATTAAGGACGCTTTGGAAACTTACTGAAGTCTGGTTCACGCTTCTCTTGGTAAGCATTGCGACCTTCTTGACCCTCTTCAGACATATAGAAGAGCAGTGTGGCATCGCCAGCAAGTTGTTGAACGCCAGCCAAGCCATCATCTGCTGCATTCAAGCCAGCTTTCAAAAGACGAAGTGCCATAGGTGAGTGACGCAACATCTCTCGGCACCACGAAACAGTTTCTGCTTCAAGTTCTGCAACGGGAACAACCGTGTTCACTAGTCCCATATCAAGTGCTTCTGCGGCATCGTATTGACGGCATAAGAACCAGATCTCCCGAGCCTTCTTCTGTCCGACATGTGCTGCAAGAAGACCTGCGCCATATCCGCCGTCAAAGGAACCGACCATAGGACCGGTCTGGCCAAATTTTGCATTATCTGCAGCGATCGTGAGATCGCAGACCACATGAAGAACATGTCCGCCACCAATTGCCCAACCCGCGACCATTGCAACAACTGGCTTTGGCAATCTACGAATCTGCACCTGCAAATCAAGGACGTTCAGTCGACCGATACCCTTCTTGGCAAGGCGATCATCGCCAAGGTATCCATCATCTCCGCGAACGTTGATATCTCCACCTGAACAGAATGCTTCACTACCTTCTCCTGTGAAGATGATGACTCCGACAGTTTCGTTATCGCGAGCGAGCGCAAAGGCACGCTCTAACTCAAAGAGGGTTTGTGGCCTGAAGGCGTTACGAACCTCAGGTCGGTTGATCGTAATTTTTGCCATACCTTCAGCGACTTCGTAACGAATATCGGTAAAGGCCTCGCCACCATCACCAATAGCCCAAGCGGGGATGGTGCGGGAACCGGCTTCGCGTTTGATCGGCTTGCTCATGCCGATAGCCTAGGGTCATCATGGATGAATCGTCACTGCAGCCTCTGGTGAGCGTGCGAGCCGAGTGGTCTATTCCACAACAGCTCGAGGCGCTGAGCCATGCACTCCATGGCAGCGGCCCGGCTCTGGCATTTGGGGCGACCACGGTGACCTACGTTTCCGGTGGGTGCGCAGTCGTTCTCCCGACGAGTGGATCGAGTGGACAGCCGAAAGCAGTCGCACTCTCTGCCAATGCACTCATCGCATCGGCCCGTGCATCTCACACCTTCCTGGGTGCAACTGTCGGTGATCGATGGTCGCTCTTACTTCCCACAACTCATATCGCTGGTGTCAATGTCTTGGTTCGCGCACTCGAGCTGGGCTCAGATCTTGTTGGTCTGAGCGAGAGCGCTGACTTCACAGCGATCGTTCCCACACAACTTCATCGTGCACTCACTGGCGATACCCAACTCCTTGAACACCTGCAGAACGCAAGGGCGGTATTAGTAGGAGGCGCGGCAACTTCTCCAGACCTACGTGAGCGTGCAGGTCACGCCGGTATCTCCCTTGTCACTACCTATGGCATGACTGAGATGTGCGGCGGTTGCGTCTATAACGGTGTTGCTCTCAATGGCGTAGATATTCAGATCGTTGACGGTGTTATTGAACTCAATGGTCCTATGAAGGCGATCGGTTATGTGGGCGAAGAAAGCTTTGGTTCTGGATACTTTAGAACGAGTGATCTTGGTCAGATCAATAATGGAAGATTGGAAGTGCTTGGAAGAGTCGATGATCAGATCAACAGTGGTGGTGAGAAACTCTCACTGGGTGCGATCACAGATTTTCTCAATGATGGCTCAACCCAGCGCTACATCGCCATTGGTCTGCCCGATCAAGAATGGGGTCAGGCGCTAGCCATTGCCAGTGATGGCCCTATTGATGAAGGGATCGTGCGTGATCGGCTACGCGCTGCATTTGGAGCCCACGCCTCTCCTAAGCGCTATGCACCAAACATTGAGTTACCTCTCACAGCCCTCGGTAAGCCTGATCGCAAGACTCTTGGCGAAATCTTTGGCAGACTCCCGTAATGCCTGAAAATAAATGGATTGCTGGCGCACGTCCTAAGACCCTTCCTGCCGCTATCGCCCCCGTCTTAGTGGGCACCGCCCTTCGCCACACAGACCATATCCACATCAACATGGTCAACGCCTTCCTCGCACTCGTTGTTAGCTTGGCGCTCCAAGTCGGTGTCAACTACTCGAATGATTACTCTGATGGAATCCGCGGAACGGATGCAGTCCGTGTTGGTCCGATTCGCCTCGTTGGTAGTGGTCTTGCATCTGCGCAATCAGTGAAACGAGCAGCACAACTTACCTTTGCCTTTGCCTCCATTGTTGGATTACTTCTGAGCGCACGAACATCATGGTGGCTCGTCATCATCGGGATACTCTCTATCCTCGCTGCCTGGTTCTACACCGGTGGAAAGAATCCCTATGGGTATAAAGGACTTGGCGAAGTATCAGTCTTTATGTTCTTTGGCATTGTTGCAACCGTTGGAAGTTATCTCGTGCAATCCCAAAAAATCACGTGGCAATCACTTCTTGTCTCCGTGCCCGTCGGATCTCTGGCATGCGCGATCCTGGCAATCAATAATCTGCGCGATCTTCCTAAAGATGCCAAAGTTGGTAAGCGAACACTTGCTGTTCGCCTAGGTGATCACAATGCTCGTATTGGATTTATCTCACTCTTGGCTCTTGCTCATCTTGCTTGTCTGGCCACTGCTCTCATCACGCCATGGGCCCTTGCAACCCTCTTGCTCCTACCAACCACCATTGTGATCTCACGCTCAATTTGGGATGGCGCAACGGGGGTAGAACTCATTCCGCTGCTGGGTAAAGTGGGAAAGCTCCACTTAACACTCTCCAGCACCCTTGCAATGGCCTTGCTCGCAAAGCGTTAAACTAAAGCCATGATCAAAATTGATGCGCTCCTAGTATTTCTTGGGATCGGTCTGCAGATTTACGCACTCTTCGATGTTGCCCGTGCACCTCAAGAGAATTTTACCAAGTGGCCTAAGTGGGCTTGGCTGATCATCGTTATTCTCTTTGGTCTTATTGGTTCACTCGTCTGGATCATGTCGGGACGTAAGAACAATGGCGGAACGCCTCGTGCGCCTCGTCGTCGCCCCGGCCGTGATCTCCCACCAGATGACAATCCGGATTTCTTACGTAACCTCTAAGAGGTAAGACTTACAGGCCAGAGTATGTGTGGCGCCCTGTGCCCCAGATGTTTACATAGACATAGTTAAATAAGAATGTTGAGCCAGCAAAGAGACAGAGCCATGCAGCTTTGCGGCCACGCCATCCTGCAGTCACACGAGCATGAAGATATGCCGCATAAGCAACCCAGGTAATAAATGCCCAGGTCTCTTTTGGATCCCATCCCCAGTAACGACCCCATGCAGATTCTGCCCAGATAGCACCGGCAATCACTGCGAAGGTCCAGAGAGGGAAGACAAAGGCAACGAGGCGATATGAGAGCTGATCGAGAACCTCCAGTGTTGGCAGCTTCTTTGCCCACTCACTGCGGCCACCACGCTCTTCCATCCGATCTAAAATCAGATAGGTCGCAGCGATGGTATTTGCGAGGAGGAAGACACCACCAGAGACAATTGCAGCAGAGACATGGATAGCAAGCCAGGTTGATTTCAGCGCTGGCACCAGTGGCGCACTTGGACGGTAGAGAACAGTAATCGCAGTTCCAAGGGTGAGTAATACTGCGATGGAGACCGGCAAGCCAAGCCACCGCAATCTATATTTAAGAAGTGCAAAGAGATAGGCACCGCTGAAAGCAAGTGCTCCAGTAATGGAGAACTCATACATATTCCCCCATGGCACACGGTGCGCTGATGCACCGCGCAGGATTACACCAGCAAAGAGAAAGAGGAATCCAAGGATCATCATTGCTGTGCCAATGCGACCAGAGCGTTCCGTGCGTGAGAAATCAAAGGTGGTCTTTGCCGACTCATCTGCATTCTTCACAGAGAAGGAGACTTCGATGGCGTGAGCGAAGAAGGCGATCGTGTAGAGAACTATGGCGGAATAAATCGCATAGTTTGATAGATAAGCCAGATTGCGTGATGTCATATCCGTTATGCCTGCTCTTCCTTCTTCATAAGTGCTGCCTTCAGTGAAGCGAGCTCTTCTTCTAACCCTGGAACACCATTTTTTGCAAGACCCGCAATTTGAACACGAGGCTCCACCTTGATCCATATTCTGCGCTGGCGTGTGAAGAGTGATGTGAGTAACCCAAGGATTGCAAGGATTGCCCCAACCAATGCATACATCTTCCCAGGATCATCAACAATCTGCAGGTTGACCCAGGATTTATAGCCCTCAAAGGTCAGAGTGCCCTGCCCGAAGTTATACACATCACCTACACCCAATGCTTTAAGCCCAATGCGTTGCATCTTGCTGGTATCAACCCGATAGACCGATTGGGGATTGCCGCTATCCAGACCTAAGTTACCCATCCAGACCGAGACAAGAAGGCGTGGATCAAGTACTTCAGGAAATGCTGAGAATGCACCTCGAGTTGCAGAGCGATCTGCAGTGGGAAGGAAGGAGGCAACCATTCCAATCTGTGGTGTCATATCCGGTAACTTGATTGCCCCAATAGAGGTGAGGTTGGAATCTTGTGGCAAGAATGTGACAGGGCCTTCAAAGATTAACGTGCCAGACTTATCATGGACTGCAACAACAGGTGAGTAACCATTAGCTTGCAGATAGACCTTTGTGCTGCCATATGTCAGTGGACTGTTGACCTTGATGGTCTTCAGCACCTCTTTACTTCCAATGGGATTGGCTGCTGCAACCTTGAGTGTGTAGTCAGTCGGTGCCTTCGTGGTGACATCGTAGGTTGCTTTGAAATCTAGAATACGAAGCGAGAATGGAGCCATATCCCCTTCGCGTTGGAATTTAGCAAAGGAGATATTGTCATAGGAGGTTGGTGTGTTGATAAAACGATCACCAACATTCAGGATCGTCTCACCTTTGCTGCCGTAGATACCACCTGCAGCAACGGCAAAGAGAATCACGATGAGTGAGAGATGAAAGAGTAGGTTTCCCGTCTCACGTGAGTAACCCTTCTCAGCTGAGATTGAACCCTCTTCCCGGCGCACCCGGAAGCGATTCTTCTTCAGCCACTTCTGTGCATCATCGAGAGCACCCTCTGTTGCGCGATCAAGTTCAACAAAGCCTTCCATACGGTCCAAATACTTTGGAGTCAGTGGTGGCTTCTTACCTATTGCTTTGGCATGTTCAAAGGAACGAGGTAGAACACAACCAATGAGGGAGATAAAGAGAAGGATGTAGATCGCGCTAAACCACGGAGAGGAGTAAACATCGAAGATCTTCGCCTTATCCAGCCACTGTGCCAACGTGGGGTTTGCCTTAAAGAAATCTTGCACCTTCATAGGGTTCTGGTTGCGCTGCGGGAAGAGTGAGCCTGGAATAGAGGCTAAACCAAGGGTCATCAAGAGAATTAAGGCGGTACGCATACTGGTGAGCTGGCGCCAGATCCATTGGAAGATATTCATCTAGATGACCGGAACAAATCCCGAGATGAGATCTCGAAGCGAGTTCATCACGGTGAGCCAGAGCCCAGTGACTTGGAGTAATCCGATGAGGATCAAGAAGGCGCCACCAAACTTTGTCATGATGTCACCATGGCGTGAGATAGAACGACGCAACTTTGCTGATTGATCAAAGAATAATCCGACTGCGATAAGTGGCAATCCAAGTCCAAAACAGTAAGAGAGGCTCAAGAGTGCGCCACGTGTAGCACTCGATGATTGCAAGGAGAGTGCTTGAACTGCGCCGAGTGTTGGCCCAATACATGGAGTCCAACCAAGGCCGAAGAGAAAACCGAGTAGTGGTGCACCAAGCAAGCCAGCACTTGATTTCCATTGTGGTTTAAAAGATCGATAGAAGCGTTGATTGAAGAGAAAGACGATACCCATGCCAATGGTGAGAAGCCCTAAGAGAATTGTTAACCAGTGAGAGTTATTGCTGATCGTGGAACCAAGAGAACCGAAGAGTGCGCCATAGGAGATAAAGAGAACAGAGAAACCAGAGACAAAGAGAATAGAACCAAGTGCAACGCGTCCCTTGCTCTTCACATCGGTCATGCCTGCTGCATAGGAGAGGTAGCCAGGCACTAACGGCAGCACACAGGGTGAGAAGAATGAAATGAGCCCGGCGATAAAGGCAACGATGAGTGCCAGTAAAAGGTTGCCAGTGAGTACTTGAGTCGTGAAGAAGTTATGCATGCGATGAGTCCGCCGCAACTTTTTTAATCATGGAATCAAGGAGGGCATAGGT
>CAIJKC010000099.1 GCA_903821145.1 uncultured Actinomycetes bacterium
ACGACAATTTTGAAGATCAATTATGAAAAAGCGATTGATCAAGATATGCGCGAAGAGATATCAGGCCTTTCACAACTTCAGTTCATATCACTCTACGAAGCGAGTAAGCCTTGGTCGATCGGGCCATTCACCCAACGCACTGATCTCACATTTTATAAAACTTCTCAAATGCCTGATCCTACTAAGATCGGATGGACTTCCTCTTCAATATTTAATCCTTCGGTAGTTGTTGAGGGTGAAAAGATCTATCTCTTTTATCGCGCGGCAGTTAAGAAAGAGTCTCTAGGTTCACGCATTGGACTTGCGATCTACACTCCAGAAACGGGATGGGTAGACCAGGCCTCAAATCCAATTGTCTACCCCACCGCCGATGATGAGATCTTGAGTGTGGAAGATCCGAAAGTATATAAGTATCTCAATGAGGAGACGGGGGAGACTGAATACATCATGTTCTACAACGGAGCATGGGAAGCATCCGAAGAATTAATAGAAGAGTACAAGAAGCCTTATGGAAATATTGCCGTCGATATCAAATCAGCAGTAAGTAGTGATCTTATCAACTGGGTGAAGCAAGGCGTCGTGGTCCCTCATGAGATAACTAAGCTGTGGGTGAAGGGTGCGGTGGTTCCCCGCGATGGAGATGGCAGTGCAGTAAAGATTAATGGCGAGTACTTGATGTTTTTAAGCGAAGGCTGCGGAGATAAGCAATACGTGGGCCACTCAAAGAATATGAAGGATTGGGAATTTATACAGAACGAATACCTGCCGCTACCAACTTCGATGGGGAAGAATATCTATGAGGTAGCGAGTGCGACTGTAGATGGGGAGCATCTTGTTCTGGACTTTCTCTATAACGACAATCAGGATCACCACGCAGGCGCTCAAGCCCTTTACAACATCTCTGATCCCTTCACAGTCCTTGACTTCACGACAGGTTCCTGTCTCTCCTGGGGTGGAATGAGTAAATACAAGGGTGAATGGATCTTTGCTCAGGGTTGGGATGCAACACGCGGTACTGAAGAGATGTATTTTTATAGTGCGCCTATCCATACCTAAAAACAGGTTTAACTCTCGATGAATCAGATCTTCCAGGCGCTGGAAGAACCAACCTTCAAGCGATTGTGGATCCTCTCGCTGATTTCATCACTCGGAGATCAAATATTCCCAATCTGCGCTACCTTCCTCATTATCCACAGCGGTTCAGGTGCTCTTGCCATCTCCTTTATCATGTCTATCCGCGTGGTCGCCTTCTTACTCTTTGCACCTGTCGGTGGAGTCTGGGCGGATCGTCTGCCACGCTTTGAAATAATGATTTCTTCCTCACTCTTCCGATCCGTGCTCTGTGTTTGTGTTTTCCTCACGAGCTCGCACCTGCACATACAGATATTGGGAGCCCTCGTCTTCTTTATGGGCGTTGCAGAGGCCTTCTCGGGGCCAGCTGCTAGTGCTGTTATCCCCTCCCTGATCAAAGATGCAGATCTGCAATCCGCAAACGCTCTGAGAGCAGTGACCGGCCGCATCTCATCGATTGCAGGACCGGGCATCGCCGCTGCACTTATTGCATTCGTTGGCCCAGAGGATGGCTTCCTTCTTACCGCTTTGGGTTTTTTGATCGCTGGTGTCGGGTTAATCGGCCAATCTGACTCGCTAGTACTGCCACGCCCCCCTCTCGAAAGCGAGAGCTTCCTCTTGCAAGCGCGGGCTGGCTTTCACTACATCAGAGGCTCGCAATGGCTCTTCATCACGATGATTGCCTTGGCGCTGCAAACCTCTATTCTCTTTGGCGCTGAGATGGTCCTTCTGCCTGTGATCACCATGCGAAAATTCACTGATACAAATATTTATCCATTAGCAATCGCCTCATTGAGCGTGGGTTCGCTACTGAGCGCACTTGTTGCCGCTCGTATACAAACGAAGAAGAAAGGCTTACTTGCATTTCTCTCATGGGGAGCGCTCGTCATCCTGCCGCTAGCGTTGATCTTTCCGGTCTCTAAAATCTTTGTCATCTGTTGCTACTTCATCGGAGGAATTGCAACCGAGCCTATGGGTGTTTTTTATGGAACCGCTTTGCAACGAGAAGTGCCAGACGATATTCGAGCTCGAGTGATGAGCTTAGATGCGATGGTTACTGGTTCACTCGTTCCTCTTGGGATGATGATTGCTGGTCCTGCGAGCGTCTTTTTTGGCGAAAAGAAGTATCTTGCCACCACTGCAGTCATCTTTTTGATCATAAATATTTTTGTCCTAAAGTTTGCGAGCGTCAGAAGCTTTGGTGAAAATATTGCGTAATTTTACATAACGAAAGAGTTACAACGTAATTTAACGCAAAGGAGGGTTTGCCCTTGTATTAACCGAAGTACAGGGTCATTATCAGCAAAACAAAAGTAAGCGATTACGCAAATTTTGCGCTAATGAGAGCTGGCCTAAATGACGACCGCAAAAGCGCTCGCCGACGATCTTGGGGTCTCTATGGCCACTATTTCCAGAGCACTCAATGGTAAACCAGGAATCTCACCTAAACTTCGGGAGAAGATTCTCAATGAGGCAGCACAGCGAAATACATACATCTCACAAGTTGCTCGCCAGCTTGCTACATCTCGGAGCCAGAATATTTGCTTTGCTGTTCACCATCTTCCTGGGCCCTTCTATGCAGATCCCTTTTATTATCAAGTGCTACTGGGTTTAGAAGAGGAGATTCGCAAAGCTGGACTAAATCTGACGTTAGAGGTAATACCAGAGGAAGTGATCTCAGATGTCGCAAACTGGCGGATCGTCCGCGAGAAGCGAGCTGACGGGATAATTCTCATCGGCCCATTTATACCAGCAGCATTTATTTTGAAACTTAACACCTTTGGTATACCCGTAGTACTTATCGACAATTTTCTAGAACGCGTTCCAGTAGATGCTGTAGTCGCGGATGATAGAGCTGGTGCTCGCGAGGTCGCCGAACACATTATTGAATTGGGACATTCAAAGGTGGCCATCCTTTCTGGTCCAGAGAACTGGTATTCCAATGACGAACGAGTTTCGGGATTCAAAGATGCCTTTAGAAAATCAAATATTACTGAACCAATTGTTTTTAATGCTTTGGATACAACATTTGCAACCGGTAAGGACCTCTTCGGCCTAGCATTCAAGAGCAAGGCAACTGCCTTCTTGGCAGTCAATGATGCGATGGCGATGGGAGCGATAGATGCAGCCCATGCTCTCGGAATAAAAGTTCCTGAAGATATAAGCATTACTGGTTTCGATGATATCGATTCTGCTGCGAATTGGACTGTGCCGCTCACTACTGTGCAGATCCAGCGGAAGTTTATTGGTCAAGCCGCAGGGCGACTTTTATGGTCACGCATTGATGATAAAGATGCTCCAAGGCAACGAATCGATATTGGAACAAAATTGATTGTTCGAAACTCTTCTGGCCCTGCAGTGGCACACAAGGTAAAAAAATGAGTGCAAACCTTGCGACTCGTTTTGCAAATAATCCACTTATTCGGCCAGAAGATGTGAAGCCGAGTATTGCTGGCTTTGAAGTGGTCTCTATATTCAACCCAGGAGCCTTCACCTTTAATGGCAAGATTGGTTTGGTAGTGAGAGTCGCAGAACGCTTGGTGCCGACTCCGGGTTTTCTTGACTCTATGTCCTTCTTGCCTACAGGGGAGATTTCAGTTGAATCATTCCCAACCGCTACGCCAGGGCTGCAAACAGGGGATTCCAGAGAGTTCACAATTAACGGAATAAGCCACCTCACGACCATCTCCCATTTTCGATTGGCATGGAGTGATGATGGTGAGCACTTTATCGTTGATGATCATCCTCTCTTTTCAGGAGAGGGAGAGTACGAAACTCTTGGTATCGAAGATGCCCGTGTGACAGAGATTGATAGTACCTACTACCTCACCTATACCGCAGTTTCACGAAACGGGTACGGGGTTGGAATGCGAAGTACAACTGATTGGAAGAACTTCACCCAGCACGGCATCGTCATACCGCCATTTAATAAAGATGCCACACTCTTTCCTGAAAAAATAGCTGGCTCCTATTACATGCTCCATCGACCAACAGGGTCAGGGCTCGGCGGTCCATACATTTGGATAGCCAAATCCCCTGATCTCTTACATTGGGGTGAGAATAAATGTGTTGCGCAATCTCGGTTGGGGAAATGGGATAGTGCCCGAGTTGGAGCAGGTGCCGCTCCCATTAAGACTGATTCAGGCTGGCTTGTGATCTATCACGGAGTTGAAGTACTAAGTGAATTCTCCCATCGCTACAGCCTTGGCGCGCTCCTTCTCAATCTTGATGATCCCTCCAAAGTAATTGCACGTTCAGAGGATCCAATTATGGAGCCGGAAGCAAGTTATGAAATTGAGGGGTTCTTCGGAAATGTGGTGTTTTCGAATGGCCATGTAGTCCAAGGGGATGACCTCCTCTTGTATTACGGAGCAGCCGACTCTTCGTGCTGCGGTGCTCGCCTCTCTTTACCCGAAATCCTTGCGTCATTAAAGGGGGTGTAAGCGAATTTTGCTTCTTACCACCGATCAAATAATTAAATCCAATTAAAAATAAAGCTACGAAAGGAAATAATGAATAAATTCAAGAAAGTTGCTTTGCTAGTTCTTTCCATGGGACTAGTCGTATCAACACAAACATCCATATCGCACGCTTCAACGATTCAGGTATCCGTCGTCATGCCAAATCAGTGGAAAGATGCTATATCCCCACAGATCGAGAAGTTCAATGCCTCTAATACCGATGTTAACATCAACGTTTTATGGGGAGCAGCACAAGATCAATTGATCGCAGCAAATAAGGCTCCAGATATCATCAATACTGGCGACTTGTATATTGTCGGTCAGCGTGACTTGCTTATGGACTTGACGCCATTTATCAAAAAGAGCAAGACAATCAATGTGAGGGATTTTTATCCTAACCTTTATTCTGCTCTCTCCTTCCAGGGTAAACAATTAGCCCTCCCATATCGCTTCAACGTTGGTCTTCTTTATTACAACAAGACTCTTTTTGACGCCGCTAAGGTCACTTACCCAACTGCAACATGGAAGCAAGGCGACTTCATTAATGCTGGCATGAAGATGACAAAAGCTACCGGAACTACCTCAACCCAATGGGGATCAACATCCACTTTTGGTTGGTGGGGCGAGTGGTTAATCGATGTTCGACAGTCAGGTGGGGATTGGCTAAAAGATAATGTCGTTGCACTCGACTCACCAGCTGCAATCACCGGTTTAACTTTCTTCCGTGACAAGGTGACGAAGTATCACATCGCACCTGGACCAAAGGATGACTCACTTGGTGGATTTGCCGGCGGAAAGACAGCTATGGAATACGGCGGTCACACCGGTAACTGGCCTTCATACAATGCCGTTCAGGGCTTGAAGTGGGATATCCAAGTTCTCCCTCGTGGTTCCGCTACTACCAAGGGCGGAGAGCTCGCTCTCGAGGCCTGGGGGGTTAATGCTAAGACTGCTAATCCTGCAGCAGCCTATAAGGTGACTGAATTCCTTACTTCAGCTGACTTCCTTGCTGTTCAATTTAGTGCGCTTGGATTACCTCCAACCCGCATTTCTGTTGCAAATGCTGCTCTTGCAGTTCCATTTGCAAGCCGTAAGTCACCACAGAACCTCGAGGCACTCTTTGCTGGGATCAAATCTGGAATGACACTTCCACGTTCGATTCCGTTCATTAAGGTCACACAAGAAGTTGTGCAACCTTTCATCGACAAGATGCTCGAGGGCACCTTGACACCTGCCCAAGCTGGATCACAAGCCACAGCCGCAGCAAATAAGGCACTATCAATCGGTTAATTCTCTCACCGTGGAGCAAGGACCAGAGATGTAAAACTCTCTGGTCCTTATCCCGCCACCGCACAGCAAGGGGTCAATTATGGGAGTTCGCAACAGGAAGGACACTCGCAATTTCTTTGCCTTCGCTGGCATTTCAATCGTTGGCTTTGCATCTTTCTATCTTTACCCGATAGTACGTACCGTCTATATGAGCTTTACAAACACCAGCATTATGGATCCACATCATGACTTTGTTGGGTGGAAAAACTTTAATAAGGCGCTTTTACATGATGATGTTTTTCACTTGGCACTTCGCAATACCTTCCGATATGCCATCGCAGTTGCTGTCCTTAAGCTACTCCTCGCACTCTTTGCAGCGCTCCTTCTCAATAACCAGGTCAAAGGTATTGGCGTATTCCGGTCGATCTTCTTTATGCCCTTTGTGATTCCTACCTTTGCAGTCTCCTACGTTTTTAGGTTCTTCTTCCATCCAGCAAATGGCTTGGTGAATAAAACCCTTATCTCCATCGGTATCAAACCGAGTGGATGGTACGCCGACTCAAGAACTGCTCTAGCAACACTTGTGATCTCAAGCCTATGGGGTTTTGGCGTACCCATGCTCATCTTTTTAGCGGCTCTCCAACAGGTACCTCGCGAACTCTATGAAGTCTCTGATCTTGATGGTGCAAATCGTTGGCAAAAATTTAGAGCCATTACGTTACCTGCTATTAGCCCCGTTCTCTTTTTCAACGTCATGCTTGCAACAATTGATTCGCTCAAGAGTTTTGATCTTGCATTCCTGATGGGCCATGGCGAGGGATACCCTGCTAACTCCACCCTTCTCTACTCGGTATACCTCTTTAATCAGGCCTTTAGAAATCCATGGTCGCTCGGGTACGCCTCTGCATTAGCTTTGATGTTCTTCTTCATCCTCTTGGCGCTCACCGGGCTCAATTTCCTATTAAGTCGCCTCTATGTGAAAACGGAGAACTAAGATGAAAACTA
>CAIJKC010000100.1 GCA_903821145.1 uncultured Actinomycetes bacterium
ACACGACGCTCTTCCGATCTGGGATCGATGGAGACCTCCATGGTTCGACCACGCGGATGTGACATCGTATCGAATACGCCAGTCAGGGACCCGTATTTCGTCTCAATCGCATGCTCATATCCTCGACCGCGGTAGGCAATATCTGTGATGGTGGAGGAGATGCGGTTCTTGTCCTTATCGGTGAAACTCGTTGCCGCAGGGCGAACAAGTAGGTCGACCTCTTGCCCAACAGAGAGAGCGACTGTGTGACGAGCCGTGAGTTCTTCATTTCCGAGGGTCACGATGCAACTCTCCTCGCCAACGGATTTCACCACACCGGTAAAGATTCCTGCCGTGCCCGTAAAGGTCGCGACAAAGCGAGTTGCCGGTGTGTTGTAGATGGCTTCTGGGGTATCAATTTGCTCGATGGAGCCCTTATTGATGACACCGATACGATCAGCAAGAGCAAAGGCCTCAGATTGATCGTGAGTAATGTAAAGAGCTGATGCGCCGATCTCTCGAGTCAATGTAGAGATTTCGATACGTAATCTTTCGCGTAGATCAGCATCGAGATTGGAGAGCGGCTCGTCAAAGAGCAGTAACGCTGGGTCAGCGACGATTGCGCGAGCGAGTGCAACACGTTGTTGTTCACCACCGGAGAGTTGATGCGGGTAGTTAGCTCCTTTTGTTCCAAGCCCAACTTGTGCGAGCGCTTGGTTGATCTTCTTTGTGGACTCCTCCGCCGGCAACTTGCGGCGCTTGAGTGCATATCCAATATTGTCGAAGGCACTGAGGTGTGGCCAGAGTGCGTAATCTTGGAAGACCATCGCAAGATCACGCTTTTCTGGAGCAAGGTTGAGTGGACCCTTATTAACCTCGCGATCGCCGAAGAAGATTGAACCAGAGTCGAGTTTCTCAATTCCCGCTAGGGATCTGATTAATGTGGACTTTCCAGAGCCAGAAGGCCCAAGAAGCACTGTGAATTCACCGGCTTGAATTTCGAGGGAGAGGCCATTGAGCGCCGCCAAGGAACCATAATTTTTCCGTGCCTCAACAATTCGAATTGAATGACCGCTCTTCATTGACGTGCCTTTCCTAGTTGTTTCCACCCTTGAGGTGCGAAGAATTCATAGAGAGCAAACATGATCGCTACTACGATCAAAGCCGAGATAATGGCAAAGACCTCCATCGCAGTTCCTCCTCCAAAGTCATAGTTTCCAAGGGCGCGATCAATACCTACAGCAAGCGGGGCATGCCCTGGTGGGTAGAGAATCTGACTTACGGGTAGTTCGAGGAGTGTGCCGCAGTAGGTGAGGCACCAGGCAGCTAAGAGTGGACGTGAGATCAGAGGAAGGACGACTGCGATCCAGGTTTTGATTGCATTGAAGCCATGTACTCGACATGCCTCAGAGAGCGACTCCTGGAATTGATTCATGTTTCCGACAAGTGATCGAGTCGTCGATGGGAGAGCCGTGGCGATATAGGCCAAGACTAAGAGCGCAACCGTTCCATAGAGATGGAACCCATACTTCTGAGCAATTGGGAGGTTGTAGGCGAAGATGTAGCCGATCGCAAAGACGATTCCGGGTAGTCCAACTGCGGCGAGTAGGAAGAAGTCGAGAAACTTCTTGCCGGCACCATTTTTGGTTGAAACAAGCATTTTGGAGGAGACGGCTGCAAGGACTACGGCGACCGTGGCCGTGATGAGCGCTGCCTCGGCAGAGAAGAGGAGCGGGGAACGAAGAAGTGGGCTCTTGATTACGCGAAGGTAGTTATCAAAGTTAAATTGATAATTGGAAATCACTGTTCCAAGACCTTGAATCATCGAGGCAGAGATGGCACCAAAGACTGGGATTCCTAAGGTAAGAAATAGCAGCCCGTAAATTGCCGAGTTGGAACCCACCGCGCCAAGGCGAGAGAGTTTCTGGCGCGTCACCGGCCTAGTTCGGCCACTGAGTACGCGGAAGGACCTCCCTCGTAGCGCCTTTGCCTGCGCAAGGAGGGCGAGCACCACGAGTGCGAGAAGGATGATGGAGATGGCGGCGCAGAGAGGGAATGAAACTGGTATCGACATCACAGATTTATAGAGCGTGAAGGTTGCCACCGAGTATCGGCCAGGGGAGGAGAGCTGGGAGGCGACACCAAAATCACTGATGCTCTCAGCGAAGACGATTGCGATACCAGACCAGAGCGCTGGGAGGAGAAGTGTGACCATCATCTTGAAGGCTTGAAGGCGGGATCCACCATGTACACGTACTGCCTGCTCAAACTCTTCACCCAGGCCACGCATTGCGTTGGAGATGACGAGGTAGGCAAAGGGAATTCCTTTAAAGGTGAGGATCATGCCGATGCCAACCGGTCCATAGAGGAGGTCTCTCACTTGAGGCAGATCTATGCCAATAATGTTGAGAACACCAGCACGTTCAAAAATTCGCTCCCATCCCAAGGCGATGAGATAAGAAGGCGCAAGGAGAAGGGCGAAGATTGAAAGGTTCCAGATCTTGCGAGCAGAGGCGTTGGTACGCAACACAATCCATGCCACTCCAACTGCGATGGAGGTTGCGGCGATAGCGGAGATCACTCCAAGGAGAAAGGAGTGCCAGATAGATCTGACAAAGTAGGGATCTGCTGCAGCCTTAAAACTATTGAAGGTAAACCACTGAGGGCCTTGATCAAGAAGTTTGGGACTGAAGGCGACTGCAAGAAAGAGGATTATGGGAAGGACAAGAATGCTGACGATGATGAGCCAAAAGGCGGTCATGGGTGAGAATTTTGCACGAACAAAAGAGAGAGCCCGAGGCAATGCAGCCTCGAGCTCTCTCTTCTTAGACATTATAGATATCGCCTTTGTATTACTTAAGCGATGTTCTTAGTGAACCAATCCTGGACTTCACCTTGGATCAGTGCGTACTTGTATGGATCAACAATCTGAACCTTGCCAGATGAGATCGCAGGCATTGATGTGATTGCAGTCGATGGTGTGCGACCAACAAGAGTAGGCCAGAAGAGTGAATCTCCAGAGTTGTCCTTCACCATGATTGCAACTGCCTCAGAGCTCATGACGAAATCAGCAAACTTCTTAGCCGCTGATTGCTGGAAAGCCGAAGCCTTACCGTCGATTGCTAGGCATGAAGGAAGAACAGTTGTCTTATCAAGATAAGTTACTGCAGGCGTAAGGCCTGCAACTGGCTTCGCCTTATAGTTGTTAACTTCGGTGATGGCTGCTGAAGACTGAACAAGTCCTACGTTAATCACACCAGTGTTAAGTGCTGCAAGAGTCTTTGAATTCTTATCGAAGGCACGAAGACCGTTTGACTTCAACTTCAAGAGATAAGCCTTCATTGCATCTTGGCTTCCAAGCTGCTGGATAAGGCCTGCGATGAATGGGAATGTTGGGCCTGAGACTGATGGATTGTTCATGCCAACTTGGTTCTTGAAATCAGCGCTTGCGAGGTCATCCCATGATGTTGGCTTGCGGACCTTGGAAGAGTTATAGACAACTCCGACCATCTCAGTGAATCCTGGAACCTGGTAGGCAGTGGTCTTTGGAGCGAGCTGAGCGCCGATCGCGTTCAGGTGTGCACCCGGTGACTTGTAATGCAAGAGTTGCTTATCCAAATCAAACGCTGCGCAAGGTTCTGCTCCATCTGCCCAGTAAACGCCCCACTGAGGGTTGTTCTTCTCGGCTGTAATCTTCGCGAGCAATGGTCCTGTTGAAAGTGCTGTTACCTCGACTGGAATGCCAGTCTTGGCTGTGAAAGCTGTCGCGACATACGTTGAATAATCGAGAGCAGCATAAAGCTGAAGCGCGTCCGCAGCATGAGCTACAGGCGAGATTGAACCAGCAAGTACAGTTGCGATTGCAACTGCTGCTAGTGAAATTTTTTGTGAAATCTTCACGAAGGCTCCTATGGTTACGGCGCAATTACCCAATCACGCGTAGGAGAAAAATATGGAGACGAAGTGACCCAAGGGCAATATTGAGGTGAATGGGGCGTTAACGGAAGGAGAAGAGAGCGCTATTCGAGGGCGATCAAATCGAAGTATTCGTCATTCCAAAGATCTTCATCACCATCGGGTAAGAGCAAGACGCGCTCGGGCTTGAGAGCGCGGACGGCGCCTTCATCGTGGCTCACCATAACGACTGCGCCTTGGTATTCACCGAGGGCGGCAAGGATTTCGTCGCGAGATGCGGGATCCAAGTTATTTGTCGGTTCATCGAGCAAGAGGACATTGGCAGAGCCAACGACGAGAGTCGCAAGCGCGAGTCTGGTTCGTTCGCCACCGCTGAGGACCTTTACTGGCTTATCGACATCATCGCCGACAAAGAGGAATGAACCGAGAACTTGCCTTGCCTGCTGTTCGGTGATCTTCTCACCAGAGGAGAGCATGTTCTCAAGAATTGTTCTCTCAAAATCGAGGGTCTCGTGCTCCTGCGCGTAGTAACCAATCTTCAGGCCATGACCTGGAAGGATCTCGCCAGTATCTGATTCGAGCGCGCTACCCAAAATCTTGAGAAGCGTGGTCTTTCCTGCACCGTTGAGCCCAAGAATGACAACTCGAGATGAGCGATCGATCGCAAGGGATACATCGGTAAAGATTTCCAGTGAACCGTAAGACTTTGATAGGCCCTCGGCCATGAGCGGGGTCTTCCCGCAAGGAGCCGGGGTAGGGAAGCGAAGCTTTGCGACCTTGTCAGATTTGCGAACATCCTCAAGTCCTGAGAGGAGGCGTTCAGATCGCTTCAACATGTTTTGGGCAGCAACTGCCTTTGAAGCCTTGGCACGCATCTTCTCACCTTGCTTGGCAAGGATCGCGGCCTTCTTCTCTGCATTCGCGCGTTCCTTCTTGCGACGGTGCTCATCATCTTCTCGTTGCTGGAGATACTTCTTCCAGCCCATATTATAGACGTCGATCACGTTTCGATTGC
>CAIJKC010000101.1 GCA_903821145.1 uncultured Actinomycetes bacterium
CCCGCAGTTCCAGGTCCGCTCCATATCGGTGGCGGGGACGCCCCCGGCTGAGGCCAAATAGGCCATCTCCACAGGCAAGGCCCAGGTAGAGCGGTCATAGATAGCGGTGAGGTGATCAGGCATGACTCGGGCGGTGTTCTCAGCGATACCACCACCGGTGATGTGGCTGAAGCCGTG
This sequence comes from uncultured Actinomycetes bacterium, assembly GCA_903821145.1. GTDB lineage: Bacteria > Actinomycetota > Actinomycetes > Nanopelagicales > Nanopelagicaceae > PALSA-747. Next base: position 178 of record CAIJKC010000101.1, read on the forward strand.
CAGTGATCCCTGCATCGCCTTATAGAGAGCCAGACAATCGAGTGAGTAGATCTCAGTCGGTGTGAGAAGTACTTCACCGACGCTCTTTGACAACTCTTCTAGGTGAGCCTCAAGTGAGATCTTCTTCGTTGCGAGAATATGGCGGACAAGTGAGTAGCCATTGGCATGCAGACCACTTGCTGGCATGGCGATGATGAGATCGCCTTGGCGAACTTTATCTGCGCCAAGAAGGAGGTCGGCATCGACAGCGCCAGTTGCAGCACCTGCGATATCAAATTCATCGTCGTCGAGTAATCCTGGGTGTTCAGCGGTCTCGCCACCCACTAATGCGACTCCAGCTTTTGCCGCACCGATCGCGATACCTTTAACAATCTCAGCAATTCGCTCGGGAATAACTTTTCCAACAGCGATGTAATCAGTCATGAAGAGAGGTTCTGCTCCGCAGACAACGAGATCATCGACAACCATCGCAACGAGATCTTCACCGATGGTGTCGTACTTACCCATCGCACGAGCAATCTCAGTTTTAGTTCCAACTCCATCGGTCGATGTGGCAAGCAGTGGGCGTTTCATAGTCTTGAGCGCACTCACATCAAAGAGTCCAGCAAAGCCACCGATATCTCCAACAACTTCTGGACGACGAGCCTTCGCAAGGTGTTGCTTCATTAATTGAACGGCGCGATCTCCCGCATCAATATCGACACCAGCCTCTGCGTAGGTGCTCACTCGTAGTGGCTCACAATCTCAAGCAGATTCTTACCGTTTGAGATATCAGCCGGTACCTCAATCGGATAGGTGCCAGTAAAGCAGGCCGTACACAGCTTTGACTCCGGGATCGTGGTTGCTCCAACAAGGCCTTCCATCGAGACATACCCCAACGAGTCTGCCCCAATTGAGCGGCGAATCTCATCGACTTCAAGACCAGATGCAATGAGCTCGGCGCGGGAAGCAAAATCAATACCGTAGAAGCATGGCCACTTCACTGGCGGGCTAGAGATACGTACGTGAATCTCTAGGGCTCCTGCTTCACGAAGCATGCGAATTAACGCTCTTTGGGTATTACCGCGAACAATCGAATCATCAACAACAACGATGCGCTTTCCTTCAATCACTTCACGCAACGGATTGAGTTTTAAGCGAATACCCAATTGACGGATTGTTTGACTTGGTTGGATAAAGGTGCGGCCAACATACGAGTTCTTCACAAGGCCAGCGCCATAAGGGATTCCAGACTGCCTTGCATAGCCAACTGCTGCAGGCGTTCCAGATTCAGGAACAGGAATCACAAGATCTGCCTCTACTGGATGCTCCTTGGCGAGCTGTTCTCCAACAGCAACGCGAGTTGCGTGAACGTTACGTCCAGCGATGGTTGTGTCGGGACGAGCGAGGTAGACATATTCAAAGATGCAACCCTTAGGAGTTGCCTCTGCCCAGCGATAGCTGCGAAGACCATCAGCATCGACTGCAACAAATTCACCTGGTTCGATCTCGCGAATAAAAGATGCGCCGACAATATCCAGTGCTGCTGTTTCGGAGGCGAAGACCCAGCCATGATCGAGCTTGCCAAGTACTAAGGGGCGGACACCATGGGCATCACGTGCGGCGTAGAGAGTTTGTTCATCCATGAAGACTAAGGAGAAAGCACCCTTGAGCATTGGCAAGACCTTCATCGCTGCAACTTCAAAGGACTCACCTTCTTGAGAAGCGATGAGCGCAGTCATAATTTCAGTATCTGTCGTTGCGTGATTGCCATGTTCGTTATAGCCGGGGACATTCTTCGCTAAGAACTCTGCGAGATCACCTGTGTTGGTGAGATTGCCATTGTGGGCAAGGGCCAAGGTGCCATGATTTGTTGCACGAAGTGTTGGTTGGGCATTGTTCCAACTCGAGGAACCAGTGGTGCTGTAACGGCAGTGGCCAATGGCAAGATTGCCAGTCAGGGTTGCAAGATCACTCTCGGTGAAAACTTGTGAGACCAGACCCATATCTTTATAGACAAAGATGCGTTCACCATCTGATGTGGCGATACCTGCTGATTCTTGACCGCGATGTTGAAGGGCGTAGAGACCATAGAAGGTGAGCTTTGCGACCTCTTCACTCGGGGCCCAGACTCCAAATACGCCGCATTCATCCTGAGGCATATGCTCCTCAGCGAAGAGCTCGTGGGTTAATCGTCCATCGGGGCGCCGGCTCATGGCGCAATCCTAATCTTTTCAAAGAGAGTGGCTAAATCAGAACGCTCCCCTGATGCGTGGATCGCCCCAGTCGATACTCCATCTGGCCAGGCCAACTCCCCCGCCATCAGTGCAAAGAGGGTCTGCGCGCTCATCTCCACAACGTTCGGTGGAGTTCCTCGGGTGTGCTTGGGGCCTGTGCCACATTGGATCGCTGAATATGGTGGGACTCGCACTTCAACAGCATGACCGGGCTCAGCTTCTTGGAGCGCGCCCAGTATCTCTTTCACCTTCGCCATGATGATCGGATCTCTCATGAAGTAGGTATCCGTTCCTTTATCCGAAGAGCTTCGGGAAGGTCTCGGTGAATGCTGCGCGAAGTTCGGTGAGAGGGATTGCAGCGCCGTTGATCGTGAGTGTATCCCCGCCAGTGCTTCCAACGTTGTGGAAGGCAATGCCATGTTGAGTTGCAAGGGCAGTGACTGCTGCAACATCTCCTGGCTTGATCGCAACAACCACGCGACCTGGTGTCTCAGCAAAGAGACCAGCGGTCACGCCACCTGGAATATATTGCGCCGGAAGATCGATAGATGCACCAATGTTGCTCTTGAGAACCATCTCCGAGATCGTCGCTGCAAAACCACCATTGCTGATGTCATGTGCTGCTGCAAATAGCCCTTGAGCTTCTAAGAGAAGTTTGACGAGACGAGTCTCATGATCAACATCAGGAGTCGGGGCGTGATCACCCATCTGGCCGTGCAGATGCGCCCACTCAGAACCGCTGAAGTTATCGTCAGTGTTTCCTAATTGGAAGAGTTGGAGTCCGGCATCGGCATAGGACATGGATGTACGAGTGCGAACATCTTGAATAACACCGAGGACACCAACAACTGGTGTTGGCAAAATCGCTACCTTTCCAGTCTGGTTATAGAAGGAGACGTTTCCACCAGTAACAGGAAGTCCCATCTCCAGGCAGATATCGGCC
>CAIJKC010000102.1 GCA_903821145.1 uncultured Actinomycetes bacterium
ATGAGCCCGGCGATAAAGGCAACGATGAGTGCCAGTAAAAGGTTGCCAGTGAGTACTTGAGTCGTGAAGAAGTTATGCATGCGATGAGTCCGCCGCAACTTTTTTAATCATGGAATCAAGGAGGGCATAGGTGACCTCACCGCTGATGCGCACGGCCACTCGGTTATGAGCATCGATGATGAGGGTCGTGGGAATGGCATTTGGCACCAACGAGCCTCTAAAACCAGCTAGAAGTGAGTCATCGGTGAAGTTTGGGTAGGCAATCTTGAAGCGATTAACGAACGCCGCCGCAGAGGAGAGGTTGTCTCGGGTGACGATGCCGACGAACTGAACCGTGCCCGCAAGGCGGGTAGCAAAGTCGGCGAGTAGTGGTGCTTCAGCCCGACAGGGTGAACACCATGAAGCCCAGACATTCACAACGATCTCTTGGTTCTTGGCAATTTTTAGTGAGGTGCCAGAAAGAGTTGGACCTTGCAGGTCTGGTGCTGGTTTTCTCTCTGCCGGATTGATGTAAACAGCGACACCAGTCCCTGACACAAAAGCATTTTCACTGGCCTTGGAGATACCGCCACTTGAACAACTTGTTAGGAGCCCAACGCTGAGCAGGGCGAGAGCGAGCGCAACTGTCCTCTTCATTTCTTAGGCAACAAATGTTTCGCAGGTTCGGTATAGGAAGTACCTGAGATCAGGCCATCAGAGTCAAGATGAAAACTTGTGACAGAGGCGAGTGTGCACTCGCGCTTGCGCGGATCATGCATCATCCGACGACCCTCGACAGCTGATCGCAGAATCCAAATAGGGAGTTGGTGGGAGACGCAGAGCGCATCCCTGCCACCTGCAGCATCACGGGCGGCAAAAAGTGCAGCAAGCATTCGCTCCACTTGCTCTTCATATGGTTCGCCCCATGATGGAACCCACGGCTTGGTGAGATATCGCCATGATTTTGGGTGTTTAAGAACGCCACTTCCCATTTCAAACTTCTGACCTTCAAAGATATTTGCTGCCTCAATCAAGTGATCATCTGTTGTGATGGTGAGGCCGTGAGCTGCAGCAACAGGTGTTGCTGTCTCCTGCGCACGTTGTAAAGGTGATGCGTGAACTGCGCCAAGATCAAGAGATCTGGACCAATCGGCAACAGTGCGAGCCATCTCTTGACCACGATCGGAGAGGTACCAGCCAGGCTGGCGGCCATAGAGAATCTTCTCTGGATTGAAGACTTCGCCATGGCGAAGAAAGTGAATAGTGGCCCCCATAGGCCAATCATAAAGGGGCGCAATGGACTCTGGACGCTGAGCCTGGGCAGGGTTCGCTAGGGTAGTGACATGGCACTCACTGAGAAAAGAGTGGCCTTCTTTGATGTCGATAACACGCTGATGCAGGGCTCATCCCTCTTCTTCCTCAGCCGTGGCATGTATCAACGGGGCTTCTTTAATAGGCGCGATATCTTCGCCTTTCTCTTGGCCAACCTGCGCTATCAATTAACAGGTAAAGAGAACACAGAAGAGATTGCAAGAATCCAACAAGCTGCCTGTGATTTCATCCGTGGTCATAAGGTGAGCGAACTCGAGTCGCTAGCCTCTGATGTCTATGACCGATACGTATCCCCGGCTCTCTGGCAAGGAACGATTGAGATTGCTCATGATCATCTCAATGCCGGTGAAGAAGTCTGGCTCATCACCGCATCTCCCAGTGAGATGGCAGATCTGATCGCCTCAAAGTTAGGTTTCACTGGAGCACTCGGCACCGTGGCCCAGGTCGATAAGGGAATCTATACCGGCAGCCTTGTCGGAAAACTTCTCCATGGACAAGAAAAAGCGATTGCAGTCAATGCCTTGGCTGCATCCCAGAATATCGATCTGCGAAATTCCTATGCCTACTCTGATAGCCATCACGACATTCCATTACTCGAGGCGGTGGGTAAGCCCCGCGTCATCAATCCTGACACATTGCTCCAGGTTCGAGCACTGCGCGATCATTGGCCAATCTACGATTTTCGCCGTGCCCGGCTTCTCAAGAAGTTGATAACCCCGATCATCTCCAGGCTTGCCTCAGTCGCCACTGCGCTCAATCCGCGTATTCGCCGTAAGTAGTAAATCGCACCACCAAATAGTCGGTAATCTAAGAGACTTATGTCTAGCTCATTTGCCGATGCACTCCGCGCTCGTAGCGATCAGGAGATCCTCCGCCTTTTTGCAGCCAGACCAGACCTGCTCTCCCCTGTCCCCAGTGATCTCTCTGCACTTGCCGCAAGAGCCTCATCGATGCCCAGCATCATGCGTGCACGCGATGCTCTCAATAAATTTGAATTCGATGTCCTCACAGCAGCAGCGACACTTGCAGATCCCTTTACTCAACTCGAATTACTTCGCATCACCGATAAGAGTGCAAAAGCAGTATTAGCAACGCTGGAGGAGCGAGCACTTGTCTATGCCGATGGTGAGAAGTTCCGGCTACCCAGCAATGTTCGTGCACTCATCGGAGAGAACCCTGCAGGGCTTGGGCCACACTCTGTGCAGAAGATTAACTTTGATCTCCTAGAGAGTGCACCTCAAGGCGCTCTTGATGTATTGAACAAGATGGTCTGGGGCCCACCACGTGGCCAAGTTGCCGATGTGAAGCGAGCAAACCCAACTATTACCTGGCTACTTGAGAATAAATTCCTCATCGCCTTTGACTCCCAAACCCTGCTCTTACCTCGTGAAGTTGCGATGCACCTGCGCGGTGGAAAAGTATTCAAGGAACTCCAGCAGAGCGCACCAAGTGTGAGCGGAGTTGCGCGCAAACAGAAGGCAGTCGATCTTGCCGCGATTGCCAATATCTCAACATTTATTCGCTGGTCAGAAGAGCTCACCCATCATTGGTCTGATGAGCCACCAACTGCTCTTCGTTCTGGCGGTCTTGGTGTGCGCGACCTTAAGCGAACTGCAGAACACCTCGGTGTGGATGAGACATGTGCTGCCTTTGTTGCTGAGGTGCTCTTCCTTGGCGGCTTGCTCGTCATCGATACTGATGATCAGATCTTGCCGACCAGCGCCTTTGATCTCTGGCTCACAAAGAGTTCAGAAGATCGATGGCAGTCACTCGTCACCTTGTGGCTTGAGACCTCACGTGTTGCAGGACTGGTTGGTAAAGGCGACTCAAAGAGCGTTGCAGCTCTTGGGCCAGAACTTGATCGTGCTGGTATCTCTGGCTTAAAGCGTGCGCTCTTAGCCCTTCTCACCACCATCCCAGAAATTGATCCTGCTCTCACATCTTTGCAGGAGCGTATGAAATTCGAAATGCCGACCCGCACTAATAATGAGTACATCACCTGGATTCTGCGTGAAGCAGAGTGGCTGGGAATTACCGGACAAGGCGCCCTATCCACCTTCGGCAGAGCGTTGATCACAGGTGGCGAACTTGGCATCGAGCGAGCTCTGCCAGAACCAGTTGATCACATCTTGATTCAGGCAGATAACAGCGCAATTGCGCCAGGTCCACTCACACTTGAGATCGCCAATGAGATGGGGACCCTGGCTGATATTGAGAGTCGTGGTGGCGCCACTGTCTATCGCTTCACTGAGAGCTCAATCCGTCGCGCACTCGATCACGGCAAGACTGGTGAGAGCATCCGGGAATTCCTCAAGAAGACCTCGAAGACTCCCGTGCCACAACCACTTGAATATTTGATTAGTGATGTGGCAAAACGCCACGGTCGCCTACGCGTGGGACATGCCAACTCCTATATTCGCTGTGAAGATGAAGGTCTGATTCTTCAGATCACCCACGATAAGAACCTAGAAGATCTTCGGTTGAGAAAGATTGCACCACAAGTTCTCATTGCCGATGTCGAGATTAGTGAACTCGTCGTACGACTTCGTGACGCACATTACTTGCCTGCGATGGAGAACGGCACTGGCATTCTCATCTCAGCTCCGGCAATACGTCGAGCAAAGAGTCGCCCGCGTCCACCACGGATCATCACTGAGAACACTGCGCCGACCGAGAAGATCATTCTCGCTGCGGTGCGAGCTCTCCGTGCCGGTGAGAAGGCCACCTCACATAAACCACGTGAAGTTCCGCGAACAACAGCAAATGAGACGCTGGATATGCTCAATCAATTTATTGAAGAGCAGGCAAGTATCACGATCGGTTATGCCGATTCCAATGGCGGTGTTTCCAATCGTCTCGTCGATCCACTCTCCATCTCCCTAGGAACCCTCGTAGCGCGGGATCACGCAACTGGTGAGATTGCACAGTTCCGAATCCCTCGGATTACAGGCGTATCGCCAGCGCAATCTGCGCCAAGTGAGTGAAGTACGGCAGAATATGACGATGAACTTCCTGGCCGACCTTCAGCGATTGGTAGAACTCCAATCTCCTAGTGAAGATCTGGATGCCTGCCGCAGCGTCATCTCGCTTGCAAACGAGATTGCCGTCGAGCGTCTTGGAACACCTGCGCGAATCTTTGATGAGAATAATCGCCCCGTTTTCTGGTGGGGTAGCGAGAAACCATCGATCGTTATCCTCACCCACCTAGATACTGTCTGGCCAATTGATTCCTACCTGCCACTCTGGAACGTTGATGGTGACAAGATCTCCGGCCCTGGCATCTTCGATATGAAGGCTGGCTTCCTGCAAGCCCTTTACGCGATCAAAGATATTCCAGAGGTGTCAACGAAAGTCGCATTGATTGCCACAACAGATGAAGAGCTTGGTAGCCAGACCTCACGAGATCTGATCAAGGCGGTGAGCAAAGATGCAGATGCTGTTCTTGTCACCGAGGCATCACTGAATGGCAAAGTGAAGGTTGGTCGTAAAGGCACATCGATGTATTCAATCAAGGTTATCGGCCGGGCCGCTCACGCAGGTCTGGAACCTGAGAAGGGTATTAACGCATCGATTGAAATCGCTCGCATCGTGACATCCCTTGCCGCTCTTGAGAATAAGGAGCTTGGAACATCAGTTGTTCCGACAACGCTGCATTCAGGAACAACAACCAACACAGTTCCAGCTATTGCCACACTCGATGTGGATTCTCGCTCCTTTACGATGGCTGAGATGGAACGTATTGAAAAAGCGATCCATGCTCTCACCCCTCTGCATCCTGATGCTCGTATCGAAGTGGTCGGGGGAATAAATCGTCCACCACTTGAGTTTACTGCTACGGCAGATCTTTATCAGAGACTTGAACTCGTTGCTGCAAAGCTTGGCCAACCTGAAGTTGGCAGCGCTAGCGTGGGAGGTGCCAGTGATGGCAACTTCGCCGCCGCCGCTGGGGCAAAGGTATTAGATGGCCTAGGAGCAATAGGTGATGGGGCTCATGCACCACACGAACATATCTTGGCATCAACAGTTCCGGCTCGAATCGCGCTCCTCTCTGCATTTATTAAGGATTTAATGTGACCGATGGTCCACTGATTGTTCAGAGTGATAAGACGATTCTGTTAGATGTTGACCACATTCTCTCTGATGAGTGTCGGCGTCAGATCGCCTCTTTTGCCGAACTGGAGAAATCTCCTGAACATATTCACACCTATCGCCTGACACCACTGGGCTTGTGGAATGCGCGTGCAGCAGGACTGGATGCAGAGCATGTGATCGATATTCTTTTGAAGTACTCACGATTTGCGGTTCCCCATGCCCTCCTCGTTGATATCGCAGAGACCATGTCTCGTTACGGTCGACTCCGCCTTGAGGCCCATCCAGTCCATGGATTAACCCTTGTCTCCCACGATCCAGCAGTTCTCAAGGAAGTCACACGCGGTAAGAAGATTGCCCCGATGCTTGGACTTCAGATTGATGATGAGACCATCATCGTTCATCCAGGACAGCGTGGCTTTCTCAAACAAGCACTTCTCAAATTAGGTTGGCCCGCCGAAGATTTTGCAGGCTATGTTGATGGTGAAGCACACGAGATATCTCTCAATCAAGATGGTTGGACAATCCGCAGATATCAAGAGTTGGCTGCTGAAGGTTTCTGGCACGGTGGTTCAGGTGTTGTTGTTCTCCCCTGTGGGGCTGGAAAGACAATCGTTGGCGCAGCTGCGATGGCTCATGCGAAGGCAACGACCTTGATCTTGGTCACCAATACTGTGGCTGCACGTCAATGGCGTGATGAACTCTTAAAGCGCACCTCATTGCATGAAGACGAGATCGGTGAATACTCCGGGTCGAAGAAAGAGATTCGCCCAGTGACGATCGCTACCTATCAAGTTCTCACTACTCGCAAGAAGGGTATTTACACCCATCTGGATCTCTTTGATGCGATTGACTGGGGGCTGATCATTTATGACGAAGTCCACCTCTTACCAGCGCCAGTCTTTAGGTTTACAGCCGATATCCAATCCCGCAGACGCCTAGGTCTAACTGCCACACTCGTCCGTGAAGATGGCATGGAGGGTGAAGTCTTCTCACTCATCGGACCAAAGCGTTATGACGTCCCCTGGAAAGAGATTGAGCAGCAAGGCTATATCGCACCAGCTGACTGTGTTGAAGTGCGCATCAATCTGACTGATGCTGAGCGAATGCATTACGCCACCGCTGAACAAGAAGATCGCTATCGCTTCTGTTCAACAACTGAAACAAAGAGAAAAGTTGCGATCGCCCTCGCACGCAAACATAAAGATGAGCAAGTCCTCATTATTGGTCAATATATTGATCAACTCGATGCACTCGGTGCTGAACTCGGTGTTCCGGTTATTAAGGGTGAGACTCCCATTAAAGAACGCGAAGAGCTTTTCAATCTCTACCGTGCTGGTGAGATTACGTGCTTAGTTGTCTCAAAGGTTGCAAACTTCTCCATCGATCTTCCTGATGCAACGATTGCTATCCAAGTTTCTGGAACCTTTGGTTCCAGACAAGAAGAAGCTCAACGCCTTGGAAGAATCTTGCGACCAAAAGCTGATGGACGTACCGCACGTTTCTACTCACTTGTCGCACGAGACACAGTCGATCAGGACTTTGCGCAAAACCGTCAACGCTTCTTAGCCGAACAGGGTTATGCCTATCGCATTATTGATGCTGATGACATTGAAGATGACATTGAAGATGGCATTGAAGATGGCATTGAAGATGGCATTGAAGAAAATAACTAGTTCGCGTTAATCGCGGCAAGAAAACGCACAGGATCAACTCTGAAGTAATCGTGGGGCTTGCCATCAATGTGAATGACCGGCACCTGCTCACCATAGAGCTCAATAAGATCGGGCTCGCTATCGATCAGAATCTCGGTAATGGCAAAATCTGCTTCGCTCTGCAGTGTGATGAGTGCCTGATGGGCGCTTTCACAGAGGTGGCAGCCAGTTCTGGAGTAGATCGTTACCTGACGCACTGTTACCCCCTCATTTACTTAATTGTTGCTGTGAGTAGACCATCCTGGGCCGCCTCCGCTAGTACCAATCCTTCCAGATAGGTAGGCTTCCCGATTATGCGCTCCCCTTTCAAGATTTCCGGGCTCCTCGCGCTCGCACTGGGCACAGTGGCAGGGCTGACCCTTCCGATCTCCCCTGCCACAGCGACCACAGTGCAATGGGTGCCTGCTGGCTGGACTAACTACTACGCGGGTACTGCCAGCGCGAAATCAGTAACACAACCTGCGACCCCTGCACCAACGCATCCAAAGAGTGCGACAGCGCTGAGCACATTCACAATTAATTATGTCAATGTTCCTGAGAATGAGAAGGTTGCGATTCAAGCTGCTGCCGATGCGTGGGCGGCTCATTGGACATCAGCAGTGCCAGTCACAATCAACGCGACATATGCTCGCCAAGCATCTACTGCCGTACTCGCCTCAGCGAGTCCAGTGAAGTTCTTCCATGCCTTTGCTGGAGCGCCAGATTCAGATCTTTGGTATCCATCAGCGATGGCCAATGCTCTTGCTGGTAAAGATCTTGACCCACTCAATCCTGAAATTGATATTCATATTAACTCCTTGGCTTCCAGAGTCTTCTACTTGGGAACAGATGGAAATTGTCCGCCCAACCAATATGATCTTGAATCAATCTTGCTCCACGAACTCGGCCACGGACTTGGATTCCTCTCCAATGACTCTTATGACTCAAACTTCGGCCTTGGATCAATCGATCAACCAACTCCATTTGATGCGTACGCTCAAACTCCAGATGGCTCTCGCCTTTCAGATCTTGCTTCACCCTCTCCTGAACTTGGCACCGCACTCATCAGTCCATTGGTCTGGTCGGGTGCAAATGGTGTTGCTGCAAATGCTGGTGTGAAGCCATTGCTCTACACCCCATCTCCTTATCAACCGGGGTCATCTGTCAGCCATCTCGATCAAGATACCTTTAGTAAGAGCGGCGTGAATGCTGTGATGTGCCCAAGCCTGAATGCAGCTGAGATCTTCCATGATCCAGGCCCACTTCTGCTTGCGATGATGCAAGATATGTTGACCAAGCCTCCTGTTGGTGTCGCAACCAGCGCCCCATCGGTGCCACGTAATGTGAAGGCCCTTGTGGGCGATAGATCAGCAATTATCGCCTTTGATGCCCCCGCAAATGCTCGAACTGCGCATGTGGAGACCTACTCAGTCAAGGTTAATCAAACTGGCCAAGTAGTAACTGGTACTGCCAGTCCTATCACTGTCCTTGGTTTGAAAAATGGTGGCAACTACTCCTTTAGCGTCAGTGCTGCAAATGCCCAATTTGGTTCATCTCCTGCGGCAACAACAAATAATGTCGTTCCTCAGCCTGTCTGGAAATCATCGGTCATCGACGCAACAGCAGATGCAAAGTTCTTAGCAACAAGCACGTATGCGGGTAAGCCAATCGTGGTTTATACCGATAGCAAAAATAAATTACTCAAGATGGCTACCTTTGATGGTAAGAAGTGGACATCGATGATTGTCGATGGCAACTCCTCCAAATTGGGTAAGACCACTAACGATGTGAGTGGCGCGCTCTCACTCTGTAGTTCTAAAGTAGGAAAGGTAGAGACACTCAATATCTTCTACTCAGATCTTAAAGATAAGGATCTTCGCCATGCATCCTTTGATGGGAAGAAGTGGAGCTATGAAGTTGTTGATGGCAACGGTCCCGCGATCAATGACTATAAAGATCCAGTACGCGTAGCAACGTCTAGTGATGTCTCCGTATCTAATGCCTGCGTCTCAACACCTGCTGGGCTTCAAGTCTTCTATCGTGATGAATCACAAGGAATCCTTCTCGGCGCGAGCAAGGTCGCCGGTAAGTGGAACTATGAAATAGTTGATGGCGATCAAGACACCAATAATCGGACCACCGGTGACGTTGGCTTCCATGTAAAGGCATTGAACGTAGGCGATACCGTCTACCTCTTCTATGACTCAGTTCTTCAGGTCAATCAGGATAAGACACCAACACAAGGTGAGATCAGATTGGCTACTAGGCAGACTGTTTATCCTGAAGATTGGGTCTACTCCACCACTGATCCTGCTGGCATCGGGACGACAATTGCTGGCTACGATGTTGCGATCTCCCAAAGTAAGGGCGTTGTAACAGGGGCTTGGCTTGCATCTTCTGGAGTCTCACTTCCAAGTGCTGATCAGATTCGTTGGGCCACGCTCACTGGAACTACCGTGGTAGCGAATACGCCATCAAGCTTCTTTGGCACACCAGCTGCAGGACTGGCAACAGATGGCACCAAGATTCTCTTTACCTGTCAGAGCAGACTCTGTTCGGTCAATACCGTGGATAAGAGCATCTCACTCGTCTCTGGTTTAGATTTTAGTAACTCAGCTCGCTTTGACTGGATAATTGTCAATAATCTCAAGTATGCAATTGCTGGAGTAAATGGAGCGCTGCGTCTATTTAAGCCGTGAGACCGAGTATCCGGTTGGCGTTGATGTTGTTATGACAACTCCTATACCGGCCACGTAATTCATCTTTAAGAGTGGGTCGGTAACTTTATAGGCGCTATAGATCTTCCCAGTGCGGGAGCCAACTTTGAGAATTACTCTACCAACATCTGTTTTCTTGAGGCCACTGACTCCAGTAATTAAGCCATGGGCAATATAACTCTTCCAGATATAGAGACCATCTTTAAACGATTGAGTGAGCGGGACTTTGGGAATTGCAAAACTTGCCGGAATATATTTACTAAAAATCCCAGTCTTATCCATGGAGATTTGGAAAGTCCGGCCTGTGATCAGAAGAGAATTTTTCACAAAAACTGCGGTTGAAGGTACTAGAACGTCAGTAGCGTTGTATTGGAAACTCGTGATCAACGTCCCTGTTGAGCTGATCTCCCACACAGTAATCCGAGTCAGACCAGATCTCGTTGGTGGAGTTGGTGTGACGATGATTCCACCTGGATTCACAACCCCTGTTGGCGTCGGCTTTGGGCTTGGAGTGAGAACTGCAGTTGCAGAACTACCCGCGACCCAAAGATTTCCAGCAGTATCTAGCGCTGCCGCTGTCGCAACTGCATCCCATGGGCTTGGAATGGGTAGGTCCCAGATCTGCGCTCCAGTATCTGGATTGATGGCGATGACTTCACCCTGTGTTGGACCTGTAGTTGGCTCAGATGTTCCAACAAGATAGATAGCACGCTGTGAAATCAGCGTATCAAACCACTCTCCGCCCTTACCTTGAAAGAAGGCGCCGGTGGCGAGTGTGGGAAGTGTGGCAATTTTGATTGGTGCTGGCTTCGTTGCCGCTTGAGTTGGAATCGCACTCATCATGGTGAGTGCCAGGCACGCTGTGAGAACGCTTCTCTTCATTAGGCAAGTTCGGTAGAGCGCTTTGCAGCAGCAGCCATTGCATCAGCAACAATGGTAGGTAGGCCACTTGCTTGAAGGCTTGCCAGCGCTGCAGCGGTTGTTCCATGTGGACTGGTGACATTTTCACGAAGGGTCTTAGCATCTTTGCCACTCTGCTCGAGCATGCCAGCTGCGCCAATGATGGTTTGAACAGTAAGTTCAGTAGCTACATCAGTAGATAGCCCAAGTGTGGTGGCGCCTTCAATCATTGCTTCAACGAAGGCAAAGAAGTATGCCGGCCCTGATCCACTCGTTGCGGTCACAGCATCTTGTAAGCGCTCTTCTACTTCAACTACCTTGCCACTGGCACCAAGGAAGTGGCGAACAAATTCGAGATCCTCCGCGTTTGCAAAGGTGCCAGGTGAAATCGCTGCCATGCCCTTGCCGATGAGAGTTGGTGTATTTGGCATAACGCGGATGACTGCATGTTCTCCTCCCACAATTGCCTCTATTCCAGCGATCGTTTTGCCTGCTACAAAGGAGACGATGCTCGCACGTGGGCCAAGAGTTGCCTTCATGGCTTCAAGTGTGGCGGTGAGATCTGTAGGTTTCACAACAACCAGAATGACTTCACACTCTGCAGCAATGCCTGAAAGGCTCTGCAGGGTTACCCCATACTGAGTGGCGAGCTGCGCAGCATGATCTTCGCGCTTATCAGTGATGCAGATCTGAGAGGCTGGATGGTTGGCCTGAATCAAGCCAGCCAATAGAGCTTGGCCCATATTGCCAACTCCGATGATGCCCACGCATTTGCTCATATGCGAACTCTACCGAACCAGGCACTATCTAGAGCGGCCCATTCCTTCCAGTGGATTATCACTTTTGAGCCTCATTAACTAGGCTTACGCCCACTATGGAGGTATCACCAAACTTTGCACGCGACTGGGTTGAATTTGCCGATCCAGCAAGCCCGCTCGAGATCTTTAAGTGTGATCTCACCTGGTTGACCTCCTACTTCACCTGTATTTATGGCGCTGGTTGTTGTGGCATTGATGCTGATAAGCCAGATGCTGGCTGTTGCTCTGATGGTGCTTACTACTCTGACGATGTCGACGAAGAGCGCACGCTAAAAATTGCAGAACGCCTCACTCCTGATATGTGGCAGTACTACGACCAAGCACATTCCAAGATGAAGGGTGGCAAGCTCAACATCTCCGAAGTTGGTTTTGATAAAGATCGCAAAACTCGAATGGTTGATAACAGTTGTATCTTCCTTAACCGCGTAGGCCATGAAGCACCTGGCTATACCGGCTCCTTTGGTTGCGTCCTCCATCATCTTGCCCTCAAAGAGGATATTCACTTTGTTGAGACCAAGCCAGATGTCTGCTGGCAACTTCCGATCCGCCGCTCCTTTGAGAATCGTGAAGTAGGAGATCAAACTGTTTCGATCATTGTGATCGGTGAATATGAACGCAAAGCCTGGGGCGATGGCGGAGAAGATTTCGATTGGTACTGCACCGCAAATAGTGATGCGCACGTTGGCCGTGAACCTGTTTATAAGTCCAATAAAGTTGAACTTGAGACGCTTATGGGTCCCGCTGGATACGCCGAGTTGGCTAAGTACTGTGATGCCCGTGTTGAAGCGATTCGCCTGACGCAGGCTGACCTGCAAAAGCGCTCATTGCCTCTCTTCATTATCCATCCCGCCACAGTCGCTGCGGGTAAGTAATCCCCCGCTGGCCCCATATAGGCCAGCGCCCCATGCAAGAGTCAGTGCCCAGGATTAGGCTATCCACGTGGCCAAAAATTCAGCACCAGCTAAAGATCCCTTCCGCTGCACCGAATGTGGTTGGACCAGCACTAAATGGGTTGGTCGCTGCGGTGAATGTCAGGCCTGGGGTAGCGTTGAAGAGCTTGCTGCACCGAAGAAACTCTCACTTGTTGCTGGCACTGTAACAACTGCTGCAACACCAATCGGGGATGTGAGTTTGGACCGTGCGAAGGCACGATCAAGTGGCGTCTCAGAGTTAGACCGTGTTCTTGGTGGTGGGCTAGTTCCAGGAGCTGCGATCCTCCTTGCCGGTGAACCCGGTGTTGGTAAGTCAACTCTTCTTCTCTCTGTCGCTGCAGAAAGTGCGCGTCAAAAGATCACCGCTCTCTATATCAGTGGTGAAGAATCTGCTTCGCAAGTTCGCCTCCGTGCAGAGCGACTCAACGCCATTGATCCCAATCTCTGGCTCGCTGCTGAAACTGAACTCGGTTCAGTGATCGCTCACATTGATCAAGTCCAACCCCAACTTCTGATCATTGACTCAATCCAAACTATTGCCTCCGCTGCAGTTGAAGGTGCACCTGGTGGTGTTACCCAAGTAAGAGAGATTGCCGGAGCACTTATTCGTATTGCTAAGGATCGAAATATCACAGTCGTTCTCGTAGGTCATGTGACAAAGGATGGTTCGATCGCAGGTCCTCGACTTCTAGAACACCTTGTCGATGTTGTCCTTAATTTTGAAGGTGAGCGTCACTCGCGTCTGCGTTTGATTCGTGCGATGAAGAATCGCTTTGGCGCATCTGATGAGGTCGGCTGCTTTGATATGACCGAGAACGGGATCGAGTCACTCACCGATCCAACCGGACTCTTCACCACTCGCCATAGCGAGCCTGTCCCAGGAACGTGCGTCACTGTTGCCCTCGAAGGTCGCAGGCCGCTTCTCGCCGAGATCCAATCACTCGTTGGTTTACCAGTGGCTGAAGGTCGCGACTTTGGTAACTCCCGCCGCGTCACATCAGGCCTTGATAACCCCCGTACCGCAATGACTTTGGCGGTCTTGGAGCTTCGAGCCAATATCCGCTTATCTGGCCGTGATGTCTATGTGGCCACTGTCGGTGGTATGAAGATGAATGAGCCATCAGCTGATCTTGCTGTTGCACTCTCTGTGGCATCTGCTGCTAAAGGATTAGCTCTTCCATCAGATCTTGTCGCTATTGGTGAAGTTGGCCTGGCTGGTGAGATCCGTAAAGTAACCGGTGCTCAGCAACGTATCGCTGAGGCGGCACGACTCGGTTTCAAGCGAGCCATGGTTCCAGTTGGCTCTGAGATCAAGGTAGCTGGTATTGAAATTATGGAAGTTGCAAGACTTGAACAAGCGATCGCGCGCGTCAAGATCGGATAATGAAAGCAGAACCCATCCTCGAATGGTTTGAGGAGAATAAGCGCGACCTACCATGGCGCAACACCACGCCTTGGGGTGTGATGATCTCAGAGTTCATGTTGCAACAGACGCCAGTCAACCGAGTGCTTCCTAAGTGGCACGAATGGATCGAGCGTTGGCCAACTCCCGCTGATCTTGCAGCGAGTAAAAGATCAGATGCCATCTCGGCCTGGGGACGACTTGGGTATCCAAGACGGGCGACAAGACTCTATGAAGCAGCAGGAATCATCGCTCGCGACTTTAATAATAATGTTCCGCGTTCGATTGAAGAGCTACGAACCCTTCCTGGCGTCGGTGAATACACCGCTGCCGCCATCGCATCTTTTGCCTACGGTGAGAGCGCTCTTGTCATGGATATCAATATTCGTAGGTTCTTTGCTCGATCAATTGATGGTGTTGAATCCCCTTCCTCTTCACCATCCCAAGTCGAGAGGCGTATTCGTTCCGAGTTGATTCCATCTCATGGTGCGCTCTGGGCGGTGGCCACTATGGAGCTTGGTGCCCTCATCTGCACAGCCCGATCACCACTCTGTGAGCACTGCCCAGTAATGACTTCATGTGCCTGGCGTGCGGCTGGATATCCAAAGAGTGAGCTTGCAAAGCGCACACAGGCCTGGGCAGGCACTGATCGCCAATGTCGCGGGCAGATCATTCAGCATCTTCGAGAAAATAAGGTGGCAAGTAAGAGTTCACTTCTGGCGATCTGGCATGACAAGGATCAATCCGAGAAGGCCCTTAAAAGCCTGATTGCCGACCACCTTATTCAGGTAGCCGGCAAGTCAGGATATCAATTAGCTGATTAGTCAGTCGATGGCACAGTACTGGTGAGATCTCCTGGTGAATCCGGCATGGTTGCCTTAGGAACACCGCGGAATGTGAAGGTAGCTGTTGGGCCTTCACCTTCAACATCAACGAGTGTGATCTCCCCTGGCTTTACATCACCAAAGAGGATCTTCTCCGAGAGGATATCTTCGATCTCACGTTGGATGGTTCGACGCAATGGACGAGCACCAAGAAGTGGATCGTATCCGCGTGCCGCAAGAAGTGATTTCGCAGCCGATGTGAGTTCGATCGTCATATCCTTTGCGCGAAGACGCTCGTCAAGATTTGCGATCATGAGATCAACAATCTGGATG
>CAIJKC010000103.1 GCA_903821145.1 uncultured Actinomycetes bacterium
AGAGCATTAATTTCAGTGGCGAGAGCGGAGAGCCTGTCAGTCTCATGCAGTCTTAAGTGGCCGATTCCACGCAAGGTGGAGGGTGAATCAGCAAGGGCGCAGAGTGCGGCGATTGAAGGCGTCAGTTCACCGACATCATGGAGATCAACATCGATGCCGTGGATAGTTCCATCACTGGTGATTGTCAGATCAGAACCTTGAGCGGTATCAGTGAACGAGATCTGAGCTCCCATTCGGGTGAAGAGTGAGCGAAGTTCATCCCCTGGTTGTGTTGTCACACGCGGCCAATCAGTAATCGTTACTTGTCCACCGCAGATCATCGCGGCAGCCATAAACGGCGCAGCATTGGAAAGATCTGGTTCGATCGTGATCTCTCGGCCATGCATCACCGTTGGTGATACTCGCCAAATATTCTTCTCACTGACATCCACGCTTACACCGACTTCACGGAGCATCTGCACTGTCATCTCGATATGAGGCATTGACGGTAAGGATTCGCCGATATGCCTGATCGTGATTCCCTCTTTTGTGGCAGGTGCTACGAGTAAGAGTGCGGAGATAAATTGGCTAGATGCCGATGCATCAACATCAACGGTGCCACCGCGAAGTTGGCCATGTGCGTTGATGGTCAGGGGCAGTGAGTAGCGAGAGCCGTGTTCAATGCTGACCCCAAGGGATTCAAGAGCCGCAATCACGGGACCGAGAGGTCGCTCATGCGAACGTGGGTCACCATCAAAGTGAATGAGTCCTTGTGCCATCGCTGCAACAGGTGGCAGAAAGCGCATGACCGTGCCGGCATTACCAATATCTACCTGTGCTGGGCCAAAGAGTGGGGCGGGCGTAATTGTGAGATCGCCATTGGCTGCTTGTTCAATGCCGATACCCAGTGCTTTTAAGCCAGCGATCATGAGAGCAGAGTCGCGAGAGTGGAGGGGCTTGCGTAGCAGGGAGGGTGAGTCAGCTAGGGCTGCAAGAATCAGAGCCCGGTTGGTCACTGACTTAGATCCGGGAATGGTGATGCGCGCATCGACAGGGGAGCCCGCACGAAATGGGGCTGGCCAGAGTTGCGTCATGTGTGAATCCTACAGTGAGGCGATACCCTCTCACTTATGTGTGGTCGCTTCGCCTTATCAAAACTTCCTGCGGAGTTGCTCGAAGAGTTTGAGATTCACACAGGGCAGAGCGCATCGCAACTGCCTCTTCTGCCCGCTGATTGGAATATCACGCCTACCCGGACGATCTACCTGGTCCGCAATGACTCCAAGAATCAGCGCGAGCTTGCCACTGCATCCTGGGGAATGATCGCGGGCTGGAGCAAGGATCGTGAGAGCGCACTGAAGTCTCAATCACAGGCGATCAATGCACGCAGTGAGAGCATTGCGGAGAAGCCAACATTTAGAAGCGCCTTCCGCAATCGCCGCTGCCTCATTCCAGCAGATGGCTATTACGAATGGGCAACAGAACTTGGCCCTTACTCCCCGAAACAACCGTTCTATATCTCAAGTGAGAAATGGGAGAGCGGACGTACCTCTTTAGCTTTTGCTGGCATCTGGGATCGATGGATTTCACCAGAGGGCGAGATTGTCGATAGCGCTGCGATCATCACTCGCCCTGCAGTCGGATTCTTAGCGACGGTGCACTCTCGGATGCCAACCTTCTTACCCAAAGAGCGATGGGATGCATGGCTTGATAGAACGAACCAGGATTGCGATGAGGCAACGGCGATGATGAAGTTAGATATGCCAGATCATGGCTTGCGGGCGATTCCGGTTGCATCGTTGGTCAACTCAATTCGCAACAATGGCCCAGAACTGATCACCCCCATTGAACTAGGGGAACCCCAGACGCTCTTCTAGGAGTGCTATCCCAGCGGGAATAGATCTGCTTCTCAGCGCGTTGTCAGGATATGGCAGTAGCCTTATTACCTATGAGCACCGATATCGAAGTAGCTGACCGCGCGAAGGAGAGCCCCCTCGCACGTAAGGAGCGCTTTGAGCGCGATGCGATGATCTTCGCCAGCCCGCTCTATAGCGCCGCCCTTCGGTATACGAGAAATCCACAAGATGCTGAAGATCTTGTTCAGGATACCTATGCAAAGGCCTTCAACTCCTTCCATCAATTTGAACCAGGAACCAACCTGAAGGCATGGCTCTATCGCATCCTTACAACAACTTTCATCAACACCTACCGCAAAGATCAACGCCGACCACAGATCTCTGATGGCGAACTGGAAGATTGGCAGATCTTTGAAGCTGCCTCTCACACAAGTGATCAAGGGAAATCTGCTGAAGATGTAGTACTGGAAAATCTTCCTGATGGAGATGTGAAAGAGGCTCTCGCCTCAATACCTGAAGATTTCCGAATGGTTGTCTACTACGCAGATGTCGAGGGCTACTCTTATAAAGAGATCGCCGAGATCGTAGGAACTCCTACCGGAACAGTCATGTCTCGCCTTCACCGTGGTCGCAAATTGTTGCGTGCTGCTCTTGCCGACTACGCCGCAAGTCGCGGAATAGTGGCAGAGGGGAGCAAGTAAATGGGCTGCGGCGGAAACCACCAACACTCCTGCGAAGAGATCTTTGTTGCCATCCTTCTTCGCATCGATCACGAGCTGATCGATCCTAATCTTGAGCTTGCGCTCACCCAGCATTGCGATGAATGCCCACCTTGCCTTGAAACACTTGCAGCCCACGAAAGCAACGTTCGCCTCATAAAGCAATTGCTTGGAAATACCTGCCGTGAAGAGGCCCCAGAGTCACTGCATGAGCGTCTCATCGCTCAGGTCCAAGAACAGGCAGATGCGATGGAGATGGCAGCAAGTGGCTTCACACAGACCTTCACACAGACCTTTATGCAGCGATCGATCACGAGTGATGGCGAAGTCACCATTGAAATTTCTCACACACAGGAGTTTCGCGAAGGTTTTTAACGCTTCCTACCTAGTAAGTTAGAAGTATGAGCATCAATGAGGAGCAACTGCTTGGCGCAGTTGGTATGGCCACTATGGTCGTCCGGGCTGCTGACACCTCTGTTGCTGCCGGCTTTAATGAGCTTCCCGTTCTCTCAAGCAGCGCGGCCTCTTCTTTAGTGGAGAGCGCATGCAGCGCGGCCTTGGCTGAACATTGCGCACCAGGTGAGACATCGTTTACTGCGAGCATTACCTTAGAGATGATCACTTCAGCGCCGATTGGTGAAGAGGTGCGTGCTCACGTTCGTCTTATCGAGATAGATGGCCAGACCATTACCTTTGAAGCGGAGATCACTCATATAAATAGAACAATCGCCACTGCACATGTGCAGCGGCGATTGATAGATCGACTCTCATTTATGGCGCGCGTTGCGGCCGAGAGAATAGTTTCTGCTTAAGCTTTCTTTGTAGCCCAGAAGATCTCTGAGATCTCCTCGATCTTGCCAAGCAACTTATCTGCTACAGCAACATCATTGCTTCCCTTGGTTCCGCCTGCGCCTGCGAGCTTCGTCGCCTCATTGAAGAGCACATGCAGTTGTGGGTAGGCCTCGAAGTGAGGAGCCTTGAAGTAGTCAGTCCAGAGAACCCAGAGGTGATGCTTGACCATCTCTGAACGCTCTTCCTTGACTGCTACTGCGCGTGATTTGAAATCAGCATCGGAGGATGCCGCGTACTTCTCCATCGCAGCCTTGACTGATTGGGCTTCAAGCTTTGCCTGTGCAGGATCATAGATTCCGCAAGGAAGGTCGCAATGGGCAGATGCTGTGGTCTTTGGTGTGAATAGGTTCATACCCAATAGCGTACATCTAGACTTGGGTGCATGGCATCTGCAAAGCGAGGAGTGGGCCGGGCAGCGCGCTTACTTCCCGTGCGAATCATTGGCAGATCGATGGAGCCGACCCTCATGGAAGGGGATTGGACGATCTTCCTTCATTACCCAAGAGGGCTCACACCGAAAGCGTTAAAAAAAGCTATGGGCAAGGTCGTCTTAGTTGAACGCGCCGCTGTGCCAGACCTCTTAACAGTGAAGCGCCTGACGAAGAGTTTAGATACTGGGTATTGGGTCGAAGGAGATAACCCACGTGCATCAACAGATTCTCGGGAATATTTGACTCTTTCAGGTGAAGAGATCGTCGGAAGATTTCTCCTCCGATATCGACGAGGTTAATTAGCGGGTAAAAGCCTCTTCAAGAAGGGACTTCTGCTCCTCTTCGTGCAGGTGATGGCTTCCGGTTGCAGGTGATGCTGTTGCACGTCGTGAGACCGGGCGCAGAGTCCGTCCAGAGAGCGCCTCTTGAGTATTGAGTGCAATGAATGGCCACGGACCTTGGTTTGCAGGTTCATCTTGCACCCAGAGCATCGTGGCGTTCGGATGCTGGGCTGCTTGTGCAGCAATCTCAGCAAGAGGGAGAGGATAGAGCTGCTCAACGCGAACGATCGCAGTGGTGTTCTCACCACGCTTGGTTCGCTCTGCAACGAGATCCCAATAAACCTTGCCCGAGGTGAAGATCAATCGGGTTGCGTTCTGGACAGTTGCATCAGGAATTAATGGTTGGAAGTTTCCGCTAGTGAAATCTGCAAGACCTGAACCTGCGGCCTTCAAGCGCAGCATCGACTTTGGCTCAAAGACTATGAGTGGCCTGCGAGCTGGGTTCTTCGCATGCCAGCGAAGTAGATGGAAGTAACTGGCAGGACTCGATGGTTGAGCAACAGTCATATTCTCTTCCGCGCAGAGCGCTAGGTAGCGTTCAATACGCGCTGATGAGTGATCAGGTCCTTGACCTTCATACCCATGCGGCAAGAGAAGAACTACGGAAGATCGCTCGCCCCACTTTTGTAATGCAGAGGAGATGAATTCATCGATGATGGTTTGTGCACCATTGGCGAAGTCACCAAATTGAGCCTCCCACATCACGAGAGCGTTATCGCGCACGAGTGAGTAGCCATACTCAAAGCCCATCGCTGCATACTCAGAGAGAAGTGAGTTAAAGACGAAGAATTGATTCTCTGTATCCTTCACAAGTTCGCGAAGTGGAGTCCAGAAGGAGCCATCATTTTGATTGAGAACGACTGCATGGCGCTGAGAGAAGGTTCCACGGCCAACATCTTGACCGGCAAGGCGGACTGGGTGGCCCTCAAGAAGGAGTGAGCCCATCGCAAACATCTCACCAGTAGCCCAGTCGACAGTGCCCTCATCGAGCATCTCGGTGCGCTTAGCAAGCTGCGGCGCAAGACGTGGATGAACGGTGAAGCCTTCAGGTGTTGCCACCTGTGTGGCAGCAATAGTGCGAAGAGTCGCCTCACTCACACCTGTGCTGACGGATGCAGGAGCTGGTGCCTCAGGAACGTCAAAGTGTGAATGCTCAGGTTCAACATTATGGACTGAGTTAAAGACGCTCTCTAGTTGTGACTGGTAGTCGCGAAGGACCTCTTCCGCTTCCTCGACAGTGATATCACCACGGCCAATGAGTGCTTCGGTATAGAGCTTGCGCGTGCTTCGCTTGGCATCGATGAGTTTATACATCATTGGCTGTGTGTAGCTTGGCTCATCGCCTTCGTTATGACCACGACGACGGTAGCAGACGAGATCGATGACAACATCTTTATTGAACTCTTGGCGATAGGCGTAGGCAAGTTTTGAGACGCGAACGACCGACTCTGGATCATCACCATTGACGTGGAAGACCGGGGCCTGAATCATCTTCGCGATGTCGGTGCTATAGGTCGATGACCGTGCTGCCCAAGGCGAGGTTGTGAATCCGATTTGGTTATTGACCACGATGTGGATTGTTCCGCCGGTGCGATAGCCACCGAGTTGGGACATGCTGAGAACTTCAGAGACGATACCTTGACCAGCAAATGCTGCATCGCCATGAATCAAGATCGGCATCGTTGCATACTCTTCACGGATACCCTTGACATCTTGCTTGGCGCGAACAATGCCTTCAAGAACTGGGTTTACCGCTTCAAGGTGTGATGGGTTTGCCGCGAGGTAGACCTTTGTCGTAGCACCCTCTGGTGAGGTGTAGGTACCTTCAGTACCTAAGTGATACTTCACATCGCCTGTGCCATGCACTTCATTATCGGCATAGTGACCTTCAAACTCTTGGAAAATCTGGCCATAAGACTTGCCAGCAATATTTGCGAGGACATTGAGACGACCGCGGTGTGGCATCCCAATACAGACCTCATCAAGACCATCTTGCGCGGCGCTAGAGATAATCGCATCCAGCATCGGGATGAGGGACTCGCCACCTTCAAGTGAGAAGCGCTTCTGACCGACATATTTTGTCTGAAGGAACGATTCGAAAGCTTCTGCGCTATTGAGCTTGCGCAGGATCCGAAGTTGCTCTTCACGATCTGTGACCGGGGCACCAATCTCAACATGCTCCTGGATCCACTTACGCTCTGCGGGATTTTCTATGTAAATATATTCGATACCGATGTGACGGCAGTAAGAGTCACGAAGAATGCCAAGGATTCGGCGAAGCTTCATAAAGGGCTTGCCACCAAAGCCGCCGGTTGCAAATTCACGATCGAGATCCCAGAGGGAGAGACCATGAGTGACAACATCTAGATCTGGGTGTGCGCGTTGCTCATAGCGAAGTGGATCGATATCTGCCATCAAGTGACCGGATTTACGATACGCCTCGATCAGTTGCTGAACGCGAGCTGTCTTTGAGATCTGGTCATCTTTGGAGAACTGCATATCTTGAACCCAGCGAATTGGGACGTATGGAATGCGAAGAGCTGCAAAGATCTCATCGTAGAAGCCGCTCTCACCAAGAAGAAGGCCATGGAGGACGCTCAGAAAGACTCCTGATTGAGCGCCTTGAATGATGCGGTGGTCGTAGGTGCTGGTAAGAGTAATTACTTTACTTATAGCAAGGTTTGAGAGCGTCTCTTCATTTGCTCCTTGGAACTCAGCTGGGTAATCCATTGCACCAACACCGAGAATAAGACCTTGGCCTTGAACCAAGCGAGGCACTGAGTGAACAGTCCCAATAGTTCCTGGGTTGGTCAGCGAGACAGTGGTTCCTGCAAAATCTTCAACAATGAGTGCGCCGGTGCGAGCCTTGCGAACAGTCTCTTCATATGAAGCCCAGAACTGACCAAAATCTAATTCTTCACAACCTTTGATAGATGGAACGAGCAGTTGGCGAGAACCGTCAGCCTTAGCAAGATCGATTGCAATACCAATGTTGATATGTTCGGGACGACCAATCGCTGGCTTGCCATCTACTTCAGTGAAGAATGCATTCATCTCTGGCATCTGGCGAATCGCCTTCACCATTGCGTATCCAATGATGTGAGTGAAGGAGACCTTGCCACCACGACCACGCTTGAGGTGGTTATTGATGACGGT
This sequence comes from uncultured Actinomycetes bacterium, assembly GCA_903821145.1. Taxonomy (GTDB): domain Bacteria; phylum Actinomycetota; class Actinomycetes; order Nanopelagicales; family Nanopelagicaceae; genus PALSA-747. The sequence continues at coordinate 7,335 of CAIJKC010000103.1, forward strand.
GCGGTTATCGATCATCAGTTTTGCAGGAATGGCACGAACAGATGTTGCGGTCGGAACGGTAAGTGATGCTTCCATGCTCTGGACAACGCGTGCAGCGACGCCGCGAATAGGTTCAACGGATGCGGCACTTGGTGTGACGAGTGTGGGTAGCGGCTTGACCACTGGATCTGCTGGCGTAGACACAGGTGCCTTAGCCGGATCTTGGGCAAGTGAGGGTGTGATCGGTTCTTGTGTCACGGGCTTCGCATTCATTACAGGCGCTGCAATCGGCGCAGGCGGTTGGATTGGTGGCTGAACAGGTGGCTGAACAGGTGGTTGAGCAGGTACGGAAGTAACGGGAGTTGTAGCGATGGCCGATTTAGGCAGCGGTGGATTTCCACCCTGTGGCGCATTTGCAAGAGGAGCAAGTGTTGGGGCTGGAGCTTTTGTCACCGGAGCAGCTTTTGAATAATCAGCGAAGAATTCATGCCACGCTAAATCAACAGAAGCGGGATCTGCTAAGAATTTTTCATACATCTCATCGACGAGCCACTCATTCGGCCCAAAGGATCCACCGAAATGATTGCCAGGAGTATGTGACCCCGTTGCCGACACTGGCGCTCCGATTCTCTACAGATAAGTTTTCTCGTGCTCGTCCGTAAGTCTAATCAATAAAAAGGGGCACCTCCCAGGCACGGGCTAGGAATATGCCGAGAATGGGTGTGACCTGGCTGACTCTGGCCGATTCCGCCTTACTCCGCCTTACTCCGCCTTACTCCGCCTTACTCCGCCTTACTCCTTGCCAAGATCTGGACGATAGCCGAGCAGGGCAGCGGTCAACGTTGCTGCAGCCAAGATGAGAAGGGGAATGGCCGTGATGTAGAGCCTGCTGCCAAACATGAAATAGGAGACACCGATGGCGATGAGGTTGGCAAGAACTGCCGGGGAGCGACCCCACGCAGTGCCACGCGAATACGAGATGGAACAGAGGAAGAGGCCAACGGCGCCAAGGAGTGCAAAGGCGATCTCGCCACCAAGGGCGCCAGGATGTGTGACCGTCTTGAAGGTGGATGCACTCGCAAGATAGAAAGCGAGCGCTATCAGAATCGATGCTTCAATACGCAGCAGTGGAGTAGCTACTCGCCGTGCAAAACGATAGGTGCGATCCATGCCGCAATGCTATCTCCAGGGGCCACCCCTTTGGCGCTCGATCACGCAAAGGCTCTAGCCTGCCTCGATGGCGATTACCGAGCGGGTGGAATTTGAAAGTGATGGTCTTCGCGATTCCTTAACGGGAACGTTGGCACCTGCCCGTTTCATGGAGCTGTTGGAGCAAGAGATTCAGGTTGCCGATCGGGAGAAACGTTCGATCACAATCATCTCACTGCGTTTGGCATCATGTGGTCATCATGCAGAGCGCGATGGAGAGCTCTTGAAATCCCTCGCTTCTCACCTCGTGCGTGTGATTCGCACTGGCGATCATTGTGCCCGAATGGCAGAGGATGGGTTTTGGGTAATCGCGCGAGGAGACCGAGGTGCAGCCGAAATTGCGGTGAGCAGATATTTGAACGAGCTCGAGCCTGAGCAGTGGCGGGTTGAAATCTGCGAGGTACTCCATGGTGAGAAGAGCAGGAACCTTCTTCGCCGAATGGACGCCCTCCACTTCAGCACGGAGGTGGCCCAGCGCTGACCCAAAAAAGGGGAGTGGTTGCCTGAGATCAGCCGTTAGACTTCACCCATGTCGACTCCACATGCCACCAAGGTTCTAGCCTCACTTCCAGTTGGCGAACGAGTGGGTATCGCATTCTCTGGAGGCTTAGATACATCAGTAGCTGTTGCATGGATGAGAGCAAAGGGTGCCATCCCTTTTACCTACACCGCAGACCTCGGACAGTATGACGAACCAGATATCGACTCGGTTCCCACTCGCGCGAAGGCTTATGGCGCGGAAGGCGCTCGCTTAGTTGATTGCAAGCTCGCACTCGTTGAAGAAGGTCTGGCTGCCATTGCCTGCGGTGCTTTTCACATTCGCTCTGGTGGAAAACAATATTTCAACACCACACCACTAGGTCGCGCTGTAACCGGAACTCTTCTCGTTCGCGCAATGCTCGCCGATCAGGTTTCAATCTGGGGCGATGGCTCGACGTATAAGGGCAATGACATCGAACGTTTCTACCGTTATGGATTGCTTGCAAATCCTGCCCTGCGCATTTATAAGCCATGGCTTGATAATGATTTTGTCAACGAACTTGGCGGCCGCAAAGAGATGTCAGAGTGGCTCGTTGCACATAACCTTCCTTACCGCGATAGCACCGATAAGGCTTACTCCACGGATGCCAATATCTTGGGTGCAACTCATGAAGCCAAGCAACTGGAAGAACTTGATACCTCACTTGAAATTGTTGAACCTATTATGGGTGTGAAGTTCTGGGATCCACAGGTTTCGATCGAGACCGAAGATGTTCGCATTGAATTCTCACAAGGACGCCCCGTTGCTATCAATGGCGAGCGCATCGATGACTCAGTTGCCTTGATGCAGGCTGTGAATGCAATCGGTGGCCGACATGGGCTAGGCATGGCAGACCAGATTGAAAATAGAATCATTGAAGCTAAGAGTCGTGGTATCTATGAAGCACCAGGTATGGCACTTCTCTTTATTGCTTATGAGCGCCTTGTCAGTGCTATTCATAACGAAGATACGATCGCTAACTATCACGCAGAAGGCCGCCGCCTTGGGCGCTTGCTCTATGAGGGTCGTTGGTTTGATCCGCAGGCTTTGATGCTGCGCGAATCATTAACTCGCTGGGTTGCCTCTGCCGTCACTGGAGAAGTCACACTTCGCCTGCGCCGTGGCGATGATTACTCGGTCATCAATACCACCGGACCTGCACTGAGTTATCACCCTGAGAAGCTCTCGATGGAGCGCACAGAAGATGCTGCCTTTGGTCCGACCGACCGTATCGGTCAATTGACGATGCGTAACTTGGATATTGCAGATACTCGCGCGAAGTTAGAGTTGTATAGCCGCCAAGGCCAGCTCACCAATGAAGGTCAATTTAGATTGATCGGAGAACTCGAGTAGCCTCGAGAAGCCGGGAGCAGGATTTAAAAGTTCTGTTGTTGTTCGAGAGCGCGAGCACGATTGCGTGCAGCACGGCGCTTCATTGCGCGACGTTCATCTTCTGAGAGACCGCCCCAGACACCAGCATCCTGACCTGACTCAAGCGCCCACGCAAGGCAGGCATCTTTTACGACACAGCGGTTGCAGACCTTCTTCGCCTCTTCGATCTGTGCGAGAGCAGGACCTGTGTTGCCGATAGGGAAGAAGAGCTCTGGATCTTCATCTCGGCAGGCCGATTCGTGTCGCCAATCCATGCGTGACCAGCTCCTTCATGTTGGGGAAAAATGGGCTTCGTGAACACGTTCACTCGCCTACAGAGCACTATTCTCCCAGTGCTACGCGAACATAACAAGGACATTCGCTGAGAGATTCCCGCGAAATGCTGTTTGACGCGTCACCTTCATGGCATTTTGATGGTCCAGTCGCAGTGTTAGAGGGGTCACCCTCATGGAATATGTGCCCCCGACAGGAATCGAACCTGTGCCCCCGCCTCCGGAGGGCGGTGCTCTATCCCCTGAGCTACGGGGGCTCGGGTTGTGAAGATCAGTACGTGAGAATAAGGGTATCAGTGCAAGAATTACTCCATGAGCACTGAGGTAGAGCAGAACCGTGAGATCGCCTTCTTCGCCACCGGCTGTTTCTGGGGGGCCGAGCGCCGCTTCTGGCAGATGGATGGGGTCACAGATACCTCCGTTGGTTATATGGGTGGGCACACCCCGGCGCCAAGTTACGAACACGTCTGCACTGGAACGAGTGGCCATGCTGAAGCGGTGGCCGTTACCTATGACCCAACGAAAGTTTCTTACCAACGACTACTTGAAGAGTTCTGGACGATGCATGATCCAACCTCGCTCAATCAACAAGGTGGCGATATCGGAACGCAATATCGCAGTGCAATTTTTACGACATCGCCTGCGCAGAGAAGTGAAGCGCTTGCTTCACAGAAGGTTTATCAATTAGCGCTTTCATCCCAAGGAATTGGCGAGATCGTAACCGAGATTGTGGACGCTGCCACCCATACCTATTGGCCGGCGGAGGAGTATCACCAAAAATATCTTGCTAAGAACCCAAACGGATACGACTGTCACTCCTCAACTGGCGTCCCCTTTCCCTCCCTTGTTAAGTAACGAATGATTAGTTCGCGAGCTTGGGCCATCACCATTGTTGCCCTAGCGCTCTTCCTGCTCTTTGATTTTTTTATCGCCTACCGGGATCGTCACAAGAGTACCTCGCTCAAGAAAGCAACCATCTGGGTCTTTATTTATATAAGTTTCGCGGTTGCATTTGGCGTCAGCCTAGGTATCTGGGCAACCGAACAGGCCCGAGCTGAATTTTTTGCCGGTTGGATTACTGAGTATTCACTCTCCTTCGATAACCTCTTCGTCTTTATTCTCATCCTTGCTCGCTTGAAGGTTGCGAAAGAGAAAGAGGAGCTCGTACTCCTGATCGGTATCGTCTCTTCCCTCTTCCTTCGTGGAATCTTCATCGCTGCCGGATCTGCAATCGTACATCGATTTGAGAGCATCTTCTTCTTCTTTGGTGCATTCCTGATTTATACGGCGGTACGCCTCTTTAGCCAAGGTAAAGAGGAGGAGTGGCATGAGGGTAGGGCCCTGCTCTTTCTCAAAAAGCGTGGCGCATCTGCCTTCATCCTTGCACTCACAGCCATTGCGATCACCAATGTGCTCTTCGCCTTCGACTCGATCCCAGCAATCTTTGGCCTGACGAAGAACACGTATGTGATCGTGACGGCAAATGTCTTCGCCCTCATGGGGCTGCGCCAGCTCTACTTCCTGCTTGGTGGACTGATGTCAAAGATGATCTACCTGACGGAAGGGCTATCAATTATTCTCGCCTTTATCGGTGTGAAGTTGATCTTTGAGGCAGCGATTGCAACCCACCATCCAAAGGTATTTGGCATCAGCGTCCCAGAAATTTCCCTTACATTCAGCCTTGCCGTCATTATCGGCACGCTTGCAGTCACGGCAGTACTGAGCCTGATCACGAGCAAGAAGATCAAGGATGCAGGTTTACAAGAACATGAAAGTGAAGGAGAGTAGGGATATGGATTCAACTCAGCTTCTTCCTGTCGCAAGTACGGATGTTCTACGAGTACGCACCAGCGCCAAGTGGCGCGATTTTCCAGGTGATGTACTACCACTTCCTGTCATGGAGATGGATTACGAGATAGCTTTGCCCATCCGCGAAAAATTGATGGCGCTCATCAATGGATCTGACACGGGCTACCTCGGACCGATGCCCGAGCTTGGAATTGCACTCTCTTCCTTCATGAAGAAGCGTTTCAACTGGGAGCCAGATCCAGAGCGAGTTTTCACATGTACTGATGTGGGCGTTGGCATGGTTGAGATGGCGCGAATGATCGTGCAACCTGGAGATGGAATTGTTCTCAATACTCCGGTCTATCACAACATCGGAAATTGGATTGATGAGCTGAAGTGTCGCAGAGTAGATGTTCCGCTCAAGCGTGATGGCCTGCACTACACATTAGATTTTGTTGGAATTGAAGCGGCCTATAAAGGTGGAGCTAAAGCCCATTTTCTCTGTAATCCAGCTAACCCAGTAGGAACGGTCTTTACTGCCGAAGATCTGGGCCGTATCGCAGACCTAGCAAAGAAATATGGCGTTGCAGTATTTAGTGATGAGATTCATGCACCTCTCACCTACAACCCAAGCAGTTACGTCCCATTCCTCTCTGTGAGTGAAACTTCTCGTGAAGTGGGAATCTGTGTCACATCTGCAAGTAAGTCATGGAATCTTGCCGGGCTCAAGTGTGCCGAGATTGTGACAGCCTCTGACCATTGGACCAATGTTGCAAAGGCAATGCCAGCATCTGTTCACTGGCGGGCATCACTCTTTGGAGCAGCCGCAGCGACTGTGGCATTCTCCTGCACTGATTGGCTTGATTCGGCGGTTGCAACCAATGACCGCAATCGCAGGTACCTGAAAGAGCTCCTTGATACGCAGCTGCCACAGGTGGGATATCGGATTCCAGATACCAGCTATGTGGCGTGGCTTGATGTGAGCGCTCTCAATCTAGGAGCGAACCCAGCCCAGCGCTTCATCGATGAGGCTCGGGTCGCCTTTAACCCTGGGGTTCACTTTGCGCCCGACCATGATCATTTCGTCCGCTTGAACTTTGGAACAAGCCAAGAGCACATTGCTGAGGCAGTTACACGGATGGCCTCCATCGCAGGGTAGTCCTGCGACTGGTTAGACTTTCCTCATGAGTACTGAAGATAACCTTCGCCCCGAGTCATTAATCGTCTCGGCAGGACGCCCACCGCACACTGTTGGTGCAGCGGTAAATGTTTCAGTCTCCTTCACCTCAACCTACGTTGCCCCCGATGGTATTGGGTATGGCCGTTCCGGAAATGACACGTGGACTGCCCTTGAGAGCGCAATAAGCAGCTTAGAGGGTGGAAAGACCCTGCTCTTCTCTTCCGGCATGGCAGCAATCGCGGCGGTCTTCGCCCTCCTTCCTGATCACTCCATCATCGTTGCATCGCGCAATGGTTATACCGGAACGATGTATCGGTTGAAACGATTAGAGAATGAACGCACGTGCGAAGTGCGCTATGTCGATGTCGCCAATACTGATGAGGTTATTGAAGCTATGAGAGGCGCGAATTTCCTCTGGATGGAATCACCCACGAATCCAGCACTTGAAGTGGCAGACCTACCAGTCATTATTGCTGCCGCGAAGAAAATGGGAGTTGGTGTCGGAGTAGACAACACATTTGCAACAGGATTGCTGCAACAGCCCCTCAGTATGGGTGCTGATATCTCCATGAACTCAGTAACAAAATTTATCTCAGGCCATAGCGATCTGATCATGGGTTCTCTCTCTGTCACAGATGATGCACTGCTTAGCCGTCTCATCATGGAGCGCAAGCAAGGTGGCGCAATTCCTGGCGCAATGGAAGTGTGGCTCGCGCTACGTGGCATCAGAACTCTCGATGTTCGACTCGAGCGAGCGCAGAAGAATGCTCTTGAGTTAGCAACGAGATTGAGCAACCATCCCGCTGTGGAAAATGTGCGCTACCCAGGTCTAGCTACCGATCCATTCCATGCCCGAGCCGCCTCGTTTATGAAAGGCTTCGGCGCGATCATCTCCTTTGAAGTTAAAGGTGGGGCTGCCGCCGCCGATCACGCATGCGCCTCCTCACGGCTCATCACCCATGCCACATCCCTTGGCGGGGTAGAAACCCTGTGGGAGCGACGCCATCGCTGGGAAGGGGAGAGCTCGTTCATCCCTGAAAATCTCATCCGGTTGGCGGTAGGTATTGAGAATATTGAGGATCTCTGGGCTGATATCGATCAGGCGCTGCGCAAGTAGTCTCTCCAACCCTGGGGAGTTGGCAAGAAGTGCCACGTCGAAAGTGTTAGATTCGCCCTATGTTCAAGGCACTTCGCAGGCTCTTTGGCCTCTTCGCAGTCTTAGCGATCATCTTCGGTGCGCTTAAGAGCGTCTTCGAATGGCTCGATCGCAATGGTGAAGATGATCACGAGATCTTTGCTGAAGAAGAGCATTCGCTCTAATGACGGAATCTGATTACATCCCTGGTACCTGCAATATCGGCCCAGGTGAGATCCGAAAGCGCCAATTCACTGCAGTAGTAGGAGCAGTTCTCTCACTCCTTGCCATCCTCTCTTATTCCCATACTCATATCTCGCATATGGCCCGAACGGGAATCTTCATTCCACTAATGGTCTTTAGCGTCGGATTTATTCAATCACGGAGAAAATTCTGTCTCGCCTTTGGCCTCATGGGTACATTTAATTTCGGCAGGTCACGCGATATTGCTCGTGTGAGTTCACCAGAAGATCGCGCGAGTGATCGCAAGACGGCGCTCTCGATTCTTGGACAATCTGCACTGTTGGCTCTCGTACTCACTGGTGTCGTTGTAGCGTTACCGCTCTAATTAGAGAGAAGCGTTATGCAATCACCGGAACGATCTCCTCGCTCACTTCACATAGTTCTCAATGCCGTCACCGAAGATTCTCGTGTTCTCAAATGTGCATGGTCTCTTGGTAATGCCGGCTGGGATGTCATCGTTGCTGGGGCAACACCTTTTACATACAATGATGAGCTCACCATTGGTTATGCCACAATCAAGCGACTTCCTCTCAAGATCGTACTCAAGCAAAGTTTCATCGCAAAGGTCTTAAGGAAACTTCGCTACTACCAGCGCAGGTTTCAGGCTCGATTCCTTGGTGGATATACGCCAGGGATCCCGAATTGGGCGAGAGCAACAAGGGCGATAACGCCTCTGGCTCTGGATTTTAAGCCCGATGTCGTGCATGCTCACGATTACACAGCTCTACCAATAGCCGGTGAAATCGTTGCCGCACTTGCCAAAGCTGGCCATAAAGCCGCTCTTATTTATGATGCCCACGAGTACGTTCCTGGCGTTGCTCACCTGAAGGCCCCACTGATGCGCTCCTATACGGAGCAAGAGATCAAATACACCGCCCTGAGTGCTGCGGTTCTCTCCGTGAGTGAAGGAATGTCAGAACTTCTTATTCCTCATCTTCATATGGGCGAGCGTCACCCGGAGATAGTTGCCAATGACCCGCTCGTTGAGGGACAGCAACCTTCGAAGCGGAACCTGCGTAAGGATTGTGGAATATCTGCCCAGACACCTTTGATTATCTACTCTGGCGCTGTTGCTCCTCAACGTGGAATCGGAACAGTGATCGAAGGTCTTCGCAAGATGCCTGATGTTCATTGCGCCCTCATCGCAAATCCAGAGAGCGCCTCCGTGAAGGATTTCATTATTCAAGCAAGTGATATTGCAGATCGTTTTCATGTTCTGCCATATGTACCTAATGCAGAGCTTGTGAGTTACTTGAGCGAGGGAGATATCGGGTTAATTCCCATTCACCATAAGCTCAATCACGAGATCTCATTGATCACAAAATTTGGCGAGTATATGCAGGCTCACTTACCCATCGTGGTCAGCGATGTGAAGACGATGGCCGCAGAAGTGCGACGACTTGGTAACGGTGAAGTCTTCCAAGCCCTCAATACCGATGATTTTGTCCGTGCCGTACGTGCTGTCCTTGCAGATAAAGCGCGATATCAATCTGCCTATAGCGCAGAGGTGCTGAATGAGCGATCATGGGAGCGGCAAGCGGAGAATCTCCTGGCGATTTACAATCGCGTTGCCAACGTCAGCCCTGTAGCGCGAGAGCCTCAAGCCTTTACGATTACTAAGAAGAGCGAGATCCGTTAGTTGCTGCTTGACGCAGGTGCGCCAATGACGCGGAAATCAATTCCAGCAAAGTTTGCAGGATTGAATGCGCGGCGGCCATCAACTACTGCTGTGATACCTGGAAACTCTGCAGAGCCCAGCGCCTTGTACTCCTTGTGATCTGCCTGAAGAATGACGCCATCAACCTGCTCACCTAAGTGATACGGGGCAAAGCCCAGGCGCTGTGATTCGTCATCGGTATACATCGGATCATGAACAAAGACGTCAGCACCTTCAGCCTTCAGCGCTTGGACAGTTCCAAATACTCCCGAGAAGGCCGACTCTTTGACTCCACCACGATAGGAGATCCCCAGCACTGCCACTTTTTTGCCAGTAAGTGAACCCATTGCCTGCTTAAGAAGTGAGACTGCGTGAGCTGGCATTGCGGCATTTGCTTCACGGGCCGCACGGACAACAGTGGCTTCTGGATCATTCCAGAGATAGAAGCGTGGATAGATAGGGATGCAATGGCCACCGACTGCGATGCCTGGCTGATGAATGTGGCTAAAGGGTTGTGAGTTTGATGCTGCGATGACCTTTGCGATATCGATGTTGGCGCCTTCGGCAAAGATCGCAAATTGATTGGCAAGTGCAATGTTCACGTCGCGGTAGGTTGTCTCCGCAAGCTTTGCCATCTCAGATGCCTCAGCTGTGAGCAAGTTCCACACCCCATTGGGCTCTGTGAGATCTGGGCGATCATCAAAATCGAGGACCTCTTTATAGAAATCAATACCGTGCTTCGTGCTCTTCTCATCAATCCCGCCAACAAGCTTTGGATACTTACGAAGGTCAGCAAAGACGCGGCCCGTGAGCACTCGCTCTGGAGAGAAGACGAGTGAGAAGTCGACTCCAGCCTTAAGGCCAGAACCCTTTTCAAGTGCTGGGGCAAATCGAGTGCGAGTGGTTCCAACAGGAAGAGTGGTTTCATACGAGACAAGGGTTCCAGGCTTGAGTCCGGCTGCGATTGCAACAGTTGCTTCATCCATCCAACCGAAATCCGGGATGCCATCCTTATCGACAAAGAGTGGAACAACGACCACGACTGCTTGAGCTTGCGCAACAGCCGATGTCGTATCTGTGGTGGCGACTAAATGCCCAGAGGCCACAACCTCTTTGAGATATTGATCCAGAAAATCCTCACCAGGAAAAGGCTCAGTGCCAGCGTTAATGAGTTCGACGGTCTTGGCATTCACATCACAGCCGATAACGTGGTGACCCTTCTTGGCGAATTGCACAGCAAGTGGCAGGCCAATTTTTCCAAGTGCAACGACGGCGATCTTCATAACGGAGTGAGTGCCTTTCTTTAATTCTTCGAAGCGTTCAAAAAGATAACTTCATTGCGGTTATTGGATTCAATCATCGCTGAAGCCACTGCAACCGTGGCAAGACCTTGTTCCATTGTCACAATGCGATCGATGGCCCCTGGAAGACCTAAGACAGCATCGCGGAATGCTTCATGCTCAGTCTTGAGTGGTTCAGGCTTAGCAAAGGCGTAACGAATCACATCGCCCTCGCTCACTCCTCGAAAAGCTGCAACTGATTCCCACTCGGTGTTTACAGAGGCATTCGCGTAATAGGTGAGATCTGCAGTTAAGGTATCGGCAACGAAGGTTCCACGCTCGCCAGTAACGATGGTGAGCCGTTCTTTAAATGGGGTGAGCCAGTTGACGAGGTGATTGGTGATGATGCCATTCTCAAGTTCACCGATTGCAGCAACCATATCTTCGTGCGGGCGACCAGACTTCAGTGTAGTTCGTGCTGAAACTGAAGCAAAGGCGGAGCGAGCAACCCATGCCGTGAGGTCGATATCGTGTGTAGCCAGATCCTTGATAACGCCAACATCTGCAATACGCGCAGGAAATGGTCCCTGGCGCCGCGTAGCAATTTGGTAAACGCTGCCGAGCTCGCCTGCATCTAACCGGGCACGCAATTGTTGGAGTGCTGGGTTGTAACGTTCGATATGACCAACTGCACCGACAAGGTTCTTTGCTCTAAATGCTTCGGTAATACGCGTAGCGGCGGGAGTATCAACTGCCAGAGGCTTCTCAATGAGCGCATGGACTCCTGCTGCAGCAAGTTCGAGTGCTAAATCTTCATGGAAGGCAGTCGGAGCTGCGACCATGGCGTAATCAATACCTGCATCAATGAGCTCTTTGACAGTTTTGAGAACTGGGCGCCCGCCTGCAACATTATGCGGGTCTCCCATGGGATCAGAGACTGCAATGAGCTCTACGCCTTCAAGTGAGCTAAGAACTCGCGCATGATGGCGACCCATCATGCCAAGACCGACTAAGCCGGCGCGTAATTTTTCCGCCACTAGAGCGCCGCCGCAACATCGTTCACGACTGAAACGATCTTCTCAAGATCGGCCTTCGATAGTGATGGGTGAACAGGAAGTGAGACACACTCCTTGATGACCTTCTCTGTCTCTGGAAGATCTAGCTGTAATTTAAAGCTTGGCAGGCGGTGGATCGGTGTTGGGTAGTAAACGCCGCATCCGATGCCACGTTCACGAATGCGAGTCATGAAGAGATCGCGCTTAGCGGCATCATTTCCTTCGATACGGATTGTGTATTGATGGAAGGCATGAGTTGTTCCAGGTGCAATAAAGGGAGTGGTGACACCCTTGAGATTGGCACTGAGGTACTCGGCATTCTTCTGGCGGGTAGCAGTCCAGGCTGGCAATTTGCGTAGTTGAACGCGGCCGATCGCTGCATGAATATCGGTCATGCGGTTATTAAATCCAACGACCTCATTCTGATAAATCACTTCTTGGCCTTGGTTGCGAAGCAAGCGAAGCATGCGGGCAGTTTCAGCGTTATCGGTGGTGACCATGCCACCTTCACCTGCAGTCATATTCTTTGTTGGGTAGAAGCTAAAGGATGCGACCGTACCCCAGGCACCCGATGGGCGACCATTAAGGGTTGCAAGGTGGGCTTGGGCTGAATCTTCAATGAGGAGCAGATTGTGCTTCTTGCAGATCGCCTCAAAGCGATCCATCGCAGCGATGTGTCCGTAAAGGTGAACCGGCATGATCGCCTTGGTGCGCGAAGTAATCAGTGATTCAACGTGATCTGGATCCATGTTGAATGTGCGGGGATCGATATCGGCAAAGACCGGTGTTCCACCAGCGAGAGCAACTGAGTTCGCTGTTGCAGCAAAGGAGAAAGAAGGGACGATGACTTCATCGCCAGCTTTGATTCCAGCGGCGATAAACCCAAGATGGAGAGCTGATGTTCCCGAATTCACGGCAATACAGTGACGACCATCGACATAGTGAGAGAATTCTTCTTCGAAAGCCTTTACCTCGGGGCCTTGAGCGAGCATTCCTGATCGTAGGACGCGATCAACCGCTGCGCGCTCTTCATCGCCGATGATTGGCTTGGCGGCAGGGATCATGGTGATGGTGCCAGAGTCTGCTGGCGCGCTCTTCTTAAACAATCCCATTGTGTGATCGATCCTTCTCTAGAGGTTTGCTACTGACGTTCAAGCTGCTCATTCGATATTTCGCGATAGAGCTCATCTGTGACCGGGCAACGGAACTGATTATCGCCGATACTCTCTAACGGTACCCCTGCGCGACCCACCCAACGGATCCTTTTTGCTGGGACTCCCGCCACAAGGGCGTAATCAGGGACATCCTTGGTGACAACTGCGCCTGCCGCGACCAGTGCCCACGCGCCAATTGTGACCGGTGCAATACAGATAGCCCGTGCGCCAATAGAAGCCCCATCACCAATAGTCACGCCAACGGCATCCCAATCCGACGCGCTCTTGATGCTGCCATCTGGATTTACTGCCCGAGGAAATTGATCATTTGTGAGTACGGCCGCCGGTCCGATGAAGACGCCATTACCGAGCTTGGCAGGCTCATAGACGAGCGCATAATTTTGAATCTTGCAGTTATCGCCAACTTCAACGCCAGTGCCGATATACGCGCCACGTCCGATGATGCAGTTCTCGCCGATCTTGGCATTGTTGCGGATTTGCACCAGGTGCCAAATGGATGAGCCATCACCGATTGTTGCGGTTGGATCGACTTCAGCCGATGAGACGATGCGTGCAGAACTCATGAGGGGAGTCTAACGCGATGAGCCATCCAAGAGTGTGCGAAGAGGTGTGGTCATGGCAGCGTATTCCGCCTGGCTATCGAGGTTTTTCTCTGCCCAGGTCAGTGCATTTGCCCGCAGCTTCTCTAACTTTTCAGGGGAGGCCTCCCACGTGGCCAAGAGCTTTGCAACAGATGCCGGACCGTCGGCAACTGCTCCTGATTTTGCTCTGCTGATGAGTTCAACGCAGCGCGGAAGTGGTGTGGTGATCGTCGCAAGTCCCACTGCCATATATTCATAGATCTTTGATGGCACCGCTTTGATAAATGCTGGAGTCGGTTCTAAAAGTGAGAGTCCGACCCATGCGCCCTTTGCAAGCTTCCAAGAATTCTCGGAGGTGAGGCGGCCATGAAAGTTCACACGTGCTGCAGCTTCCTCATTTTGAATCGACCATAAATGCACCCAGGCCGCATCGCCATCTGAGATGGGACCAACAATGTCAAAGTTCCAATTCTCTGCAAGGACCGCACTTTGCAACATTGTGTGAAGGCCACGGGATTCGCGAACATCTCCGATATAGAGCGCGCGTGGACGCTTACTGAGTTTGCCACTTTGGGTGAGGTGGGATGGGTCAGGCAGGTTGCGAAGCACAACGCGATTGCGGGCAGCAAAGGGAGGCACCTGTGTATCTGCAACAGTGGTGAGTTTCGCCCTTGCTGCAAAGAAGGTTCCAACGCGAGCAAGGATTGAACCAATCGCACCTGGCAGTCCAAAGAAGCGATCTGCCCACGCCCGATCCTTAAGAAGGGTGAGGTAATCCTCATAGATATCAGCACAGTAAATCCGGCGTCTGATTAGGCACGCTTTCCAGGTGAAGAGTTGTGCTTCCGGTGCCAGGCAGTAAAGCGCGCGACCAGAGGCACGCCACGGTGAGTAGAAGGCACGATGCATTCGCCAGCTAAAACTTTTTCCTTGCTTTACCGTGCGGATCCTTGCCCCGTGTGGAGCATCGGCAAGATCCCCTGGCGCAAAGATCTCAACACTCATGCCATCGCGAATGAGAGCATTAACGATGCGGTGAAGTCTTGCGTCAGCAAGTGAGGCACCTGGTGAGATGATCGATATATCTAGCACTATTACATATCTTCGAGATTGGAGGGGAGCGTTCCCACTTCAAGGAATTTCAAATATTCGGCAACGATCAGTTCAGGTTCGCCATACGCAAGGATTCTCCCTTTGTGCATCCAGATTGCGCTATCACAGAGATCACTGATGGTCGCAAGGGCGTGAGAGACGATCACAATCGTTCTGGCCTCTTCGACGAGTTCACGCATGCGCAAGAATGACTTCTCTTTAAAGGCTGCATCGCCAGCAGAGAGAGCTTCATCGAGGAGCAAGATATCTGGCGTCATACTCACTGAGACCGCAAAGGCCACCCGGCCATACATACCTGATGAGTAGGTGCGAACTGGCAGATCAATAAAGCCATCTGGCAGATCTGCGAAGGCGGCGATCTCATCAGTCTTAGAATCGATCTCATCGCGTGTGAGTCCAGCAGCTAATCCACCAAGAATGATGTTGTCACGGCCGGAAAGGGCTGGATTAAACCCAACACCCAGTGCGAGAAGAGTAGAGATCTTGCCGTTAACAATGATTCGACCGGATGTTGGCGGCATAATGCCTGCGATAGCTCGCATGAGCGTTGACTTGCCTGCACCATTTGCGCCAACGATTCCCACGACTGAGCCGTGTGGAATATCAAGGGAGAGTTTCTTCACCGCTTCAACCGATCGCATGCGCACTTTCTCACCCTTGGATGCTCGCATCACAGCATTCTTAAGCGTCTTCTTCGTATCAACATTGATCTTGTAGGTGATGGAGAGATCTTCGATGCGGATCGCTAGATCATCAGGCAGGAGGAAATCTTTTTTATATCCTTTTGCAGTGATCATCGCGATGGATGGCGGCTTCGAACCAAGACGGATAACGCCATGATTTGCATCTGCTGGAGTGAGAATCATTAGACGCGCACCGCAAAATCTCGCTCACGCGATGTGAAGAAGTAAGTACCGATCACCATGGAGAGGATGATCCAGACACCCATGCCTACAAACTCAGATGTTGATGGACTGATGCCATCAATCCACACATGATAGGTCGCAGCTAGGCAGGGTCCAAGCGGGTTAACAAAGAGGAATGCTCGATGCCAACCATGGAGCATCTCCGGCTTCCACAGGACTGGTGAGCCATAGAGCCAGATACGGGTGGTGTAGGTGAGGAGCTTGCTCGTATCGCGGAAGTAGACATTCATTACTGCAAAGATCAGAGAGAGTCCAAAGGCAGTGATAGCCAAGGCAGCGATTATTAGTGGTGCCCAGGCGTAGTTCCAGTCAGCAAGAGGAATGTGCGTCTTGGGATAGAAGATCTTGCCAATAAGTACGACAGCAAAGTAGGTGGGAATCGTCGGCCAGAACTGACCGAAGGCGCGGACAGCCGATGAAAAAGGAAGGAGCGCGCGGGGGAATGCTTGGTTGAGGATAAGACGGCCACCAGCGGTAATAGATTGCGCACCATCGCTAATGATGTTCTGCGCGAAGTAGAACACAAAGATGCCGATCAAAATATGGGCAAGAGTGCTGAGCCCCGTTGTCTTGCTCGCTCCGCCTCTCAGGACAGTGACGAGTAAGAAGTAAACCAGCGAGAGAAAAAGTGGATTAAGAACGAGCCAGGCCTTACCAAGTTTTGATTCAAGGTATTCAGCCTTATCGGCGAAGCGAGCGAGCTCGAGGGCGAAGGTTCTACGTGCCCAGAATTCGGTGAAGTAAGGAATGAGGGGCGGGGTCTTCGCCTTGTGGGGTTCGAAAACTTGGATCAAGGGGGAGGTGGCGCTTTTGCGCTCACTGCCTGCTGATCCCTTTGTGCTCATAAGGTGGCAGTCTAGTTATTTGCAGGCGGGCTTTCCACAAGCGCGCTTTATGCCCACCGGTGAACTTTTCAGCCGCTCACTTCGCCTATCTAGCCGAAGATGCGCACATTCGGCGGATTGCCGATCCAATGTTACGACTATTGAAAGGGTCCTAATGTGAATACGAGAAAGTTTACTTCCACCCTCTTCCAGCGAGGAGCAATTATTGTGGCTCTTACTGGCGCCCTTAGCCTTCCCGCGGCTCTCTTTGATCTCAACACAGCCTCAGCTGCCCCCACTAAGCAATCAGCTACGTCTGAAAAGAAGGCACCAGTGAAGAAAGCAGCAGCCAAGAAAACCACGGCAAAGAAGGTAACGACTAAACGTCCTGCTCCAACTCGTCGTGCCAAAAGTAAATCGGTTACTACAAAGCGGGCAGCACTTGCAAAAAAGGCATCAACGATCCGTACTCAGCGTGCGCAGAACGTTGCGACTGCTCGTAAATCTGTAGCAAAGAAGGCTGCCTCCGTTCGCACGGCAGCAGCGAAGGCTAAGACCGTTAATGCAACGAAGAAAGCAACGAAAAAAACAACGAAGAAAACGCCTAAGAAAGGGAGCGGAACTGTTGCCGCATCGACGGTTACAAATACCGCAGATCTCGCAAGCCCGCTTGCGCCAGAGTTTGTACCGGCTGAGACACCGATAGATGGCGCATCGGTTATGAAAGATCAACCGTCAGTCGCTTCCCCGAAGGTAGGAACGAAGACTGTCAAGAAGAAATCAGGGGCAGCCACTCGCAAGAGCACCAAGGGTAAGAGCGCGGTAAAGCGTATGCGAGCAAAGCTCTAACCCTAATAAGGCCAGGATAAAACTCCAGTTAGCGTTCCCACTTGTGGGAGCGCTATCTCAGGAGTACCGTGAAAGTAACGGAAAAGTTCTAGAATTCCGAGAGCCACAGCACAGAGAACCACATAGAAATTGAGGGAGCTCGCCATGAACGCTATGAATATCGTTCTCCATACTAGAAATGCTCAACTCGCAGAAGATTTCAGTGATATTGCACGAGAGAAATTACGAAGCCTTTCTCGATTCAATGTGCTTATCGAAGGCGTAAAGGTCGAGATCAAACATGAGAGCAATCCTCGCCGAGGGAAGAGTTCGCACATCGTCACGCTCACATCCCAAGGGGCTGGCCCGTTCCTTCGCGCCCAAGGGGAGGGATTTAAGGACTTGGTGGCCTTCGATAAGGCGGTTGCGAGCCTGGAATTACAAATTCGGAAAATTCATGAGCGATCCAAGGATGTTCCACACGAGACCCTCATCACCCACTTAGTCAAAGAATAGGTTCCTCAGACTGGGATACTTCTCGCATGGTCACAAAGCGGGTCATTGGATCCATCAAGAGCCTTCGAGCTTTTAACCAGGAAGTTATTCCTGAACGTCTCTTTGAATTGGGACTCATTTTTTCCTCGCTTTTACAATCACTCACTCCCGGAAAGAGGCCATCAGGATTTGTTATCGGGCCTACGAATTCAGCCAACCAAGCCAGTGCTTGGGCGAAGGCACTAAACGCTGGCGCTCGAAGTGGTAACTCAATATCTACTCGTATCTCAGGTGATGGAGCCCATGAGTGGTTTGAGGTCGATTATCACATCAAGACTTCAGATCGTGTTGGTTTCGAGTTTAGAGAGAGGCTCATCAACGAATTATTTCTACCACGCAAGGCTGTACTCCTTGAATCTCTGAGACCCTATTTTGCTTTCCGAAAGCGCGCCGAAGGATTCGCTGCGAAGTTTGCTATCGATGATTTGTTACTTTTACGGCGAATGGGGAAAGCGGTCGGGGTCGTCTTTCACGGAAGTGATATTCGAGACCCCTTGGCTCATGCCATGCGAAACCCCAACTCCCCGTTCTCTCTTGATAGCGCTGCACCACAAGCACATGCAGATCATCTGGCAGAAATGGTAAAACGATCACAGGGAAATCGAGATTTACTACCGAAGCTTCGGGCAGCAAAGATCCCAACTTTCGTGACAACACCTGACCTCTTCATAGAAGTTCCAGATGCGAAGTGGCTACCCGCCGTGCTCGACATGGGTAGGTTCGAAGCTGTGGCAACTTCATCCAAACTTTTCACGAGCGAAAAATTGCGAGTACTTTATATTCCCAGCTCTTCTTGGATCAAATCTGCAAACCTCATCACGCCAATCCTAGAAAAGCTGCGTGCTGAAGGTGTGATCGAGTGGGCTAATTGGGTTGAAAATGGGGCAGTCCGACATGATGAGATTACAGAGTTGCTCGCTAACACTGACATTGTCGTTGATCAGTTTATGGGTGTCTTTGGAGTCTTTGCCCTTGAGGCCATTGCGAGCGGAAGAATCGTTTTGACCTATCTGGATGAAGCACACTCACACCATCCAACACCACCACATATCAATGTCACCCCTGAAACCCTAGAACGCGAAATTCGCAGAGTTGCCATTGAGCGTGAGTCGACGTTTATCCGAGCCCAGAAAATGGTTCTTGAAGACGGAGAGCCAAGGCTGAACTTCATCGATGTGCCCCTCGATGAAGGTTTAGAGGCGGGCACAAATTTTCTTTGTTTCTATCACGATGGGCGTTACAGTGCAGGAGTCATGAGAGAGAACTTGGGATTGATAGGAAGAAAACATGCATAAAGTCGTGAACGGTCTTATCGAAGGCTGGTGGATGTTCTTTGATACTTTCTGGGCTCTTCTCTTTGGCTTTGCAATCTCAGGTCTGGTCCAAGCGCTGGTAAGTCGTAGGAAGTTGCAATCGATCCTCGGCGATCACAAACCTGGCACGATTGCGAAAGCATCCTTCTTCGGCATGGTGAGCAGTTCATGCTCCTACGCCGCAAGCGCTCTTGCACATTCCATCTATAAAAAAGGCGCCGACTTCACCACTTCTATGGTCTTTATGTTCGCAAGCACCAACTTAGTCATTGAACTTGGCATCGTTTTATGGCTATTGATTGGCTGGCAGTTCGCAGTCGCAGAGTTTGTCGGCGGCGCCGTCATGATCACGCTGCTCGCTATTGTGCTTCCAAGACTTCTTCCTATGAAAGCCTCCCGTGAAGTGCCCTCTGAAGTTTCATCGGAAGATGAAAACACACATGGCTCTCTATCTTCCAAACTCAGCGCCTCTGCCGGCTTTACTGTGGGCGATTTCATCATGCTGCGATGGGAGTTAATCGTAGGTTTCATCGTGGCCGGACTTGCC
>CAIJKC010000104.1 GCA_903821145.1 uncultured Actinomycetes bacterium
TAAGCGACCACAGACCTCTGCCGAGCTTGCAACATTGATCCTTGAAGAAGCAGAAGTTGCAGCGGTGCCAGGTGAGGCATTTGGGCCTTCTGGGTACCTTCGCTTCTCCTACGCTTTAAGTGATGAGGATATTGTTGAAGGTATTACCCGCGTCAAGAACTTACTTTCAGAAGCTAAATAATCTTAAATACTCTTTACTATCTTAAGAGTTAGAGCGAGAGGCCTATTAGGCGAACTTCTGGCTCGAGCGTAATTCCAAAGCGCTTCTTGACTGCGTCACGTGCGATCTGCGCAAGTTCGCAGATCTCTTGAGAAGTCGCACTAGCTTCATTTGTAAGTGCAAGAACGTGATGCGATGAAATGGCAGCACCACCATGTCTTTGCCCTTTCTGGATTCCTGATGCTTCCAATAACCAGGCGGCCGATAACTTCACGAGACCATCTTCTTGCGGCCAGGCAGGTGCATCGACTGGAAGAGTCGCTGCGACCGATTGTGAAACAAGTGGGTTGGTAAAGAATGATCCGGCCGAGTTGATACCCATTCCGAGCAGCATTCCCTTCTTCGAACGTAGCGCGAGAACTGCATCACGCACCTCAGTAATCGGAGCCCGATCACCAATCCGCACACCGAGTTCGCGCGCGAGTTCTGGATAAGCGATAGGAAGAGATTGCTCGCCGCTTCGAAGATGGAATGTCACATCAAGGATGAGATATCGATCGCCAGATTCTTTGAAGAGAGAACTTCTATATGTGAATGTACATTCTTCAGCAGTGAAGGTCCGAATCGCCTGTGCTTCGCGGTCGTAGGTCCGAACCCGAGCGATTACTTCTGAAACATCATGGCCATATGCGCCAATATTTTGAATCGGTGATGCACCGACTGTTCCGGGGATGCCACTGAGCGATTCAAGATTGGCTAAGCCCTTCTCCATTGTGAAGAGGACAAACTCATCCCAATCGACTCCTGCCGCAACTTGGAGCATGCCGCCACTGCAGGCATCAATCTCATAGGAGTTTCCGGTGGTTTCAACTTTAATAACGGTGCCATTAAAACCACTATCTGAGACCAAGATATTTGATCCGCCACCAAGAATAAGAAGTGGGGTTTTGGCTGCATCAGCCTCGGTGACAGCAGCAATAAGTCCGGCCTCAGTGTGGGCATGAATAATCTTCGTTGCTGGGCCGCCAACCCGAAGGGTTGTGAAATCAGCGAGCGTGGCCATGGGTTAAGGCTACCTGCGATCGGTGAGAATCTCGGTCTTGCCTCTGAAGCGTTCGAGAATTCGGTCGTACGTCTTCTTTGACTGCTCGTCCCGATAACTCTCGTCCGTATCGTAATAACCGTGGTGGCGCCCTTGAGTCAGTGGCAGATCCATCTGCAACAGCCGGCCGCGAGCTTGTCGCAGGCGAAGCGAGAATTCGATATCGGCATTTCGATAATAAATAGCGCGATTGTTGAAACCACCTGCACCAAGTGCATGCTCAACATTGACTGCCAAGAAGTATGAGAAGAGCACATCTACATCGCCCGCGCCCTTATCTTCGACGCTGCGCCAATCATCGTCAATATTGATAAGGCCGCCATGCCAGCCAACTGCGCTGTACTCGCCTGCTTCAAGAACCTGCAACGTCGGTGCGATTGCATCACCAGTGAACTGCGTGGCTGGATCCATGATCACCAAGAATGGTGCAGGTGAAAGTTTGAGCATGGCATTTGCCGCCTCTGCCCATCCGACACCAGCGTTGATCTGAGAGATAAAGGTTCGGTCATCGAGTTCGAGTGAAATCTGGCCAAGGTCAGGTGTTCCGCTAATAAGTATGAGGAGTCCAACCTCATTGCCTGCGAATTTCTTGATTGCCTGAATAGTGGTTACTGCATCATCTATAAAGCCATCGAGAATTAATCCGATAGCGATTGGAAACTTCTTATCAGTAAAAGTGCGCAGATCGCCGATGCGCTCGTAAACCGGGAAGGGGTTCTTCGCTCGGAAACTGAAGCCACCATCGACATCGAGGATTTCAAAACCATGGTTCGAAATCTCTTCACGAAGTGCATCCGAACGGGCGAAATCTCTCGCAGCGCGGGCAACTTGGCGAGCGCGTGCTAGTTCAATAACGGATTCTGGGACTGTGGTCATGAGAGAGCGATCATTGCTTTTGCCATACTCAAGACCTTTACCTCGCCACACGTTGCAGTGATTTCAATCTTGACCGCGCCTTCGGCGATATCTATGACTTTACCGCTCACAATGAGTTCGACATCAGTACCTGCTGGGACAACGATCGGCTTAACAAAGCGTGCCGAGAGTTCTCTCACTGCCGCGCTACCTTCGAGTGCACTGACGAAGCGACCGGCCAGTGCCATCGTAAACATGCCGTGGGCAATCACATTTTCTAGGCCTACCGACTTAGCGAATGCTTCATCCTGGTGAATGGGGTTCTGATCGCCACTTGCATTCGCATATCCAATAAGGAGGGCACGATTAATGATGTAGGTGGATGAGGGTAGCTCTTGCCCGATGGAATATTTACTCATGCCCGGGCCACCAAGGTTGACCACGATGATGCAACGAGTTCGGATCCATTATGCAGATCTGAACGCACTGTCACGATCTCATTGCCGGCGACAACGCGGGCGCTTTCAATCGTTGAGGAACAGAGAAGAGAATCGCCAGCAACAATGGGGCGATGGATTTCAAATTTTTGATCACCATGCACAACCCGGCTCCAATCCAAGCCAGACTCTTTTAAGAGCGCTTCGGATTCGGCTAGCGTTATTTTTATTGTGTAGGTCGCAGGTGCGACATCAGAATGAGGCTCGCCAATAGCGAGAGCGAATTCAATGATGGACTCTTGCGTTACCAAGAAAGGTTGAACACCCGAAAAGGTGCGCCCGACGATGTCGGGATTGAGCAGTGGTTAGCGAGTCTCGCGATGCGTTGTTGAGAGCTTGCAACGTGGGCAGAACTTCTTCAACTCAAGGCGATCTGGATCGTTACGACGATTCTTCTTGGTGATGTAGTTACGCTCTTTGCATTCGACACAGGCCATCGTGATCTTTGGGCGGACATCCGCGCTCTTGCTTGCCATGGTCGTGCTCCTTTTGATTCTTACAGGACATCTGCCTGTTCTTTGGTGCGAGAGGTGAAGATTACTTCACCTACGCTCATTATGAAAAATGAGGGTAGGCATCTACCCCAACCCACGCTCAGAGTGAGCGTAAGTCGATGTAGAGGTTGGTAGCGGGAGCGGGATTTGAACCCACGACACAGCGATTATGAGCCGCTTGCTCTACCAAGCTGAGCTATCCCGCCGAGCCCCCCACCGGAATCGAACCGGTGACCTTTTCCTTACCATGGAAACGCTCTACCGACTGAGCTAGGGGGGCGAAAAGAGTACGGAGCAGGGTACAACGAATCTGACCCTTGTGAGAAATCACCAGAAAACTGTGCACACGAGGATCCCCTTTGTGGCTTCAAGTAGCCTTCTCCCATGATGGAGTTGAAGCGGCCTACGAGGAAGATTCTGGCAGTAGTTCTTTCGGCAACTCTTCTCGGAACCATTGCAGTTGGTACCGCGGTCTATACCCACATTCGCAGCACCCATTCTGACGCATCACTGCCCTCGCTCAAACCTCACGCAGATATCCCATTACGGCAATTGACCACTTATGCCGACACCCTCAATCAAGTGTTTCCTCATGATGGTGTGAACGTTCCATCACATTGCACGGCTCAGACAGGTGATTGGGTTGCAGCGGAAAATCAGAATCCTGGTATCGCCTCAACCCCTGCCGATTGGGCGAATCTGCGCCTCTCGCAAGAATCTGGTTCTGTTCTTTGGGTTGATCGCCAATCAGCGACATGTGGTGATCGCATTGGTATCCATGCATCTCTTTATCCCATAAATGCAGATGGATCAATCGATAAGACTCCTCGGACTTTTGAAGTGCTACGCATTGGTTGGTACAACGGATCAGGTGCACGAATGGTCTGGAACTCAGGGCCTATTAAATTAAAATATCGCAACACTCCAACGCTTAAAAATGCAACCCGAACTATCGAAACAAGATGGCCAACATCAGCCTCATTTGATGTAGGAAATGATTGGACTCCAGGTCTCTACCTCGTTGCATCCGTAAATAAGAAAGGTGCGATCGAGAATGTCGCACCTTTTATTCTTCGCGGAACTCCTGGGGATTCCAAGTTAGTACTTATCCACTCAACCTTTACTTGGGCAGCGTATAACTCCTTTGGTGGGCACTCCACATATTCAGCTCCCGTGCATGGGACTCTCGAACGCGCTCAAGTTTCGTCACTTGATCGACCTTATGCTGGAAGTGGAATCACTCATATCGCGCGTGATGCAATTTCCTTCGTCCAGTATTTAGAGTCAACTGGGCTCAATATTGATCAAGTTACTGATACCGACATCAGTAATTCTCCATCGATCCTTACACACTACAACGGAATCATTTTTAGCGGTCATGCCGAGTATATGACCCGCACAGAATTCGATGCCGTAGCAGCAGCTCGAAACCTTGGTATAAATATCGCTTTTATGGGTTCAAATAGCGCTTACTGGCAGTCACGCATTGAGCCCTCACCGACTGGTCCAGACCGCCACTTTGTCATGTACCGTAACCCGTTGCTCGATCCACAGACCAATTGGCAGAAAGTCACAACTTCATTCGCTAATCCCCGCATCAACACTCCACCATCGCTTCTCACTGGTGAAAAAACTGCAGGTGTACATGTAACTGGAACGATGAAGGCAGTCTCAATTCCACGATGGCTACATATCCCACAATCAGCAGCACTTACTGGCTGGGCGGCAAACTCTGAAATTGACTCAATCGCATCTGGGTCAGCGGCTCCTCCCCAAGTGCACCTCATCTTTTCTGGAAAATTTGAGTTGGTGAATCCCACTCCACGTACATTGAAAGTATCTCGCTCGCTATTAGGTCAAACTATTTGGTTTACAGCACCAAGTGGATCTGCAACATTCGTTGCCGGTATCAACTACTGGCCATGTGAAGTCAGCTACAGCTGCCCTGAGGGATCAGTGGGTAGTTCGACCAAGACTCTCTTACAATCTATAACGTCCCAAGTTCTCACACTCTGGCAGACTAGAGGAATTGGAAAGAGGTTGTAATGAGGGCTCGCGATTATCACCTTCCTGAAATTCCACACTGGCATAAAACCAATCAAGGTGAGCCGCGATGGCCTATCTCTCTCGTGGTTGTGCTTGTCATCGTCCTTCAATACACCTTGCCTGCACATTACGCGCTCAAGTCCCAAAAATGGATTTGCCTGGGAGAAGTTCTCTTAGCCTTGCTGCTTTTTGCTTGGAATCCAGGTCGCATCAAAGGACATAAGCAGAGTCGCTGGTATCTTGGGATTGCACTAAGCGCATTAATGACACTCTCGAATGTGGCATCTTCAGGTCATCTAGTTCGTGAACTTCTCAACGGAACAGCAACAAGCCCAACCGCATTACTTGCCGCTGGTGGCGCAATCTGGTTGACCAACATCATCGCCTTTAGCCTCTGGTACTGGGAGTTTGATCGTGGTGGTCCTGGTGCCCGAGCAGAGGCACTCGATCCCTATCCCGATTTTCTCTTCCCTCAGATGGAATCTCCCCGTCTGGCTCCTGCTGACTGGGCAGCAAATTACTTCGACTACCTCTATATCTCTTTCACAAATGCGAGCGCGTTTAGCCCCACAGATGTTCTTCCGTTATCGCGTTGGGCAAAAACATTGATGGCCATTCAATCAACGACCTCGCTTGTTACAGTGGGTTTAGTGATTGCCCGTGCTGTAAATATTCTTAAATAATTATTTCAGACAACGCTTTACGAGTACGAGGTGACTCTTCGCGCTCTTTCAACACATCACTTGTGAGCGCAGAACTCGCTGCTTGCTTACCGAGGGCGATGACAACAACTGGCTTGAGCGAATCAGAAAGCGCAAAGTGCAGGGCCAAAGCATCACGATCAAAACCCCCAATTTGGTGGACCACAAGGTTGCGATGATGGGCTTCCACAGTGAGAAATCCAACCGATAGACCCAAGTCATACAAGGCAGAAGGCCGCGGAGTTCCATCAGCATTAACTACTTCGGCACAGGCAACGATCAATGCTGATGCATTTGGCGCCCACTCTTGGTTGAACCCAGCGAGCATTGTGGTGATTGCCTTAAAGCGATCATCCTCGTGGCGGGTAACGATAAATTTCCATGGCTGCAGGTTGTTGGCTGAGGGCGCCCAGCGAGCTGCTTCTAGGATTGCCGTGAGATCACTCTCAGAGATTGGCGAGCCATGTTCGAAGGAACGTGGGCTCCAACGCTCAGCTAGAACTGGATGGATCGGCTCTGAGGTCTCTACGGGTTTGCGCATGGTGAAATCTTAAGTGCAGGGCGACTAAGTGCCAACTTATGTGACCAGGGTGAACTAGGTGAAGACCATCACTTGCTCCTGCATATGAATCGCAACTGTTGTAATCTTTGGGAATGACTGAGATCAAAAAAGAATCAGATTCAATCTCATATCCAGTATCAATCGATGAGAATGAACTAGCGAAAACTCTTGATCCGCTCTCCTATGACGTTTTACGCAACGGTGCTACCGAGCGACCATTCACCGGTGAATACAACGACACCGAAACTGTGGGAAGTTATCGTTGCAAGGCATGTGGCAACGAACTCTTTAAAAGTGAGACCAAGTTCCATTCAGGATGTGGCTGGCCATCTTTCTATGCCCCCACTGCCGATGACGCCGTCGTCCTGATCGAAGATGCATCACTTGCTCCTCGTATCCGCACTGAGGTTCGATGCGCAAACTGTGGTTCACACCTTGGCCACGTCTTCAAGGGTGAAGGCTATGACGTTCCTACCGATGAGCGCTGGTGCATCAACTCAGTATCACTCATTCTGGAAGCTAAA
>CAIJKC010000105.1 GCA_903821145.1 uncultured Actinomycetes bacterium
CTGCCGGATTACCGCCACGCGTTGGATCTGGCTGGCCAGATGTAATGATCTGGTAGATCTGACGACTCTTAAAAGTGATCAAGACCAAGGCAACCAGGGTGGTGGCGTAGGAGAAGAGGACCAGCAACACGCTCATATAGGAAGAGTAGGGGCTGGGGAGCGGATGGGACCCTCAAAAAATCTTTAAAATTTCCGAGGGTTATCCCTTCTCAAACCCAAACCCCTCTGTTACGCTAATTTGAACGTTCAAATTGAACTCACCTCGTTAGGAGGACCGCTTGAAAAGCCTGAAAATACTCGGCGCCGGCGTACTTGCCGCAGCCCTGATCGCCCCACTTTCAACAACAGCTCATGCAGATACTGTGACCCACATCTCATTTGCGACCTGGGGATCATCTCCAGCAGAGACAGCAGCGCTCACAGATGCTGTTGCAACATTTGAGGCTCGCAATCCAACAATCAAGGTGGATCTTGTTGTTGATGCGGATCACACTGCAGCGATGGTTGCAAAGTTTGCTTCACATACACCACCAGATGTTTTCTACCTTGATGCAGGTATAGCCCAGGACTGGGCTACACAAGGAGTACTCCAAAGCCTTAATTCCTACATCACAGCTTCTAGCTTTGCAACATCACCATTTAACCAAAGCTACCTAGCACCATTTAAACAAGGTTCAACTATTTTCGGATTACCAAAAGATGCTAACCCTCTAGTTCTTGAAGGTAATAAGACTTTGATGGCTGCAGCTGGCCTAAAGACCCTGCCAACAACAACTGCTCAATTTGATGCTGATGCAAAGCTCCTGTTAGCAAAGAAGATCACACCTATGTGTGTTGATGCAGATATCAATCGCCTTGGTGCTTATTTCTATGCTTATGGCGGATCACTTGCTACGGGAACTAAGTCAGGCCTCAGCAGCGCTGGTACTCAAGCAGCGCTTAAGTGGGAACTTACTAACTTCAAGTCAGGTGCTTTCAGAACTCCAGCACAACTTTCAACAGGTTGGGCCGGCGAAGCATTTGGTAAGGCTAAGTGTGCATTCACAATGGAAGGTGCTTGGCTTGATCCATACCTAAAGGATTCATTCCCAACTGTTTACAACTCAATGACAAAAGGCGAACTTCCAGCAGCTAAGACGAAAGCTAGCCTCGCATTCACAGTTGCATATGCAATTGGTAAGGATTCAGTTAATAAAGATGCCGCTTGGACCTTCATTCAATATATGACAGGTTCTCGTGGAATGGGAATTTGGACCTCTTATGGAGTCGCAATTCCAGCTCGTTCTGATGTCGCAACACCATTTGGATATGAAGTAAATGGTGCCGTTGCTAAGGCAGCTACAACCGTCACAACACCTTCCTTTGTGGGTTGGTCAAAGGTTGTAGATGCATTTAACAACGAAACAAAGAAGCAGGTTCAGAATAAGAACATGAACGTCGCTTCGGCCGCCGCAGCTATCACAGCAGCAGCAAATGCAGCCTTTCCACAAGGCTAACTAATCTCCTAAAGGGGGAGAATGTTTTGATCCGCTCGTTCATTCGGGCGGATCAGAACCACCCTTTACAACTATTTCTTCATCCTTCAGTATTAACGCATTCCATTTTAAGGGGGTTTCATGTCGCTTCAAGCTACAACCCTCGCCAGGCATCTCAAAGAGAAGAAGCGCAATAAAATCAAAGAAGCGCTTGTAGGGTGGAGTTTTATTTCAATTCCTATGTTCCTCTTTATCACTATGAACATAGGTGTTCTCTTCTTTGCAATCTATATGTCCTTCCATAATTGGGGAATTATGGGTTCTCGTGGAAATGTCGGAATGAAGTATTACAAAGTAGCGCTCCACGACCATATCTTCCTTAAAGCAATCAGAAATTCAATTCTCTACGCAGCGATCGTCGTTCCTCTACAAACCGCCCTGGGACTCTTCTTGGCAATCACAATCAATGCCAAGATTCGCGGTGCTAAGTTTTTCCGCGCCACCTTCTATTTTCCGTCAATTGCTAGTTCGGCGGCAATCACAACCCTCTTCATCTTTCTCATGGCCCCGGATGGAATCTTCAATAAGTTCCTAGGTTTTTTTGGCGTTGACACTACTAACCTCTTTAATCAAGGAGCGTGGCTCTCAGATTCACGCACTGCCCTCTATTCAATTATTGGTCTCAATGCATGGACAACGAGCGGCACAATGATGTTGTTCTATCTTGCAAATCTGCAGACAGTCGATGGCACCTACGTCGAGGCAGCTTCGATTGACGGGGCCACCCCCCGGCAGGTCTTCTGGAAAATTACGATGCCGCTGCTTAAACCAGCACACTTCTTTGTGATGGCCTCAGGAATGATCGGAGCACTACAACTCTATGATCAGGCAATCTTGGCAGGTGGCGCCGATGGCAGTCCCGACTACTCCTTAATGACGATGGTTCTCTATATTTATAATCTCTGCTTCCGCCAATTCGAATTTGGCTACGCCGCCGCCATCGGAGTTATCCTTTTTGCCATCATTTTCGCCTTAACCGTGGCTCAACGCTACGCCTTTGGAAATTCTGCGTGGAATACCGATGGTTAAAATCAACAGAAAACGGACTCACATCTTCTTCTGGTTGATGACCGGTTATTCCCTCTTTAGTTTCTTCCCGTTCATATGGTCCTTGAGTACTTCATTTAAGAAGCAAGATGAGGTTTTCAACATGAATCTTCTTCCTCACCACACAACAGCAGCTGCCTATACGACTGTCTTATCTAAAATTCAGCCGAACTATCTCTCACTCTTCCTGAACTCACTTTTTATCGCAGTTATTGTGGTAATACTTCACATCACATTGGCGGGATTGGCTGGATATGCATTTGCACGATTGAACTTCCCAGGAAGAAACTTTCTTTTTTATCTTGTTCTTGGCACCATGATGATTCCAGATCAACTACGCCTTGTTCCTATTTATCAAATTCTTGTCAAATTACACCTCATCA
>CAIJKC010000106.1 GCA_903821145.1 uncultured Actinomycetes bacterium
AGAGTTAGCCCGCCCAGGAATGCAATTTTTAAGCACGGAGCAGTACAACCAGATCTTTACGATGCATGGAACCATCATGCTCTTGATGTTTGCAACACCACTCTTCGTGGGCTTTGCCAACGTCATCATGCCGTTGCAGATCGGCGCAGCAGATGTGGCCTTCCCGCGTTTAAATATGCTCTCGTATTGGCTCTACCTCTTTGGTGGCCTTATGGCCTTTGGTGGGTTCCTCTCACCAGGCGGCGCGGCTTCTTTTGGTTGGACTGCATATGCACCACTTTCAAATGCTCAATACTCACCTGGCATCGGTGGTGACCTGTGGGTCATCGGTCTAGCAATCGGTGGACTTGGCACAATCCTCGGTGGCGTTAACTTCATTACAACGATCTTCACAATGCGTGCACCAGGAATGACGATGTTTAGAATGTCGATCTTCTCGTGGAACGTTCTCCTAACGTCGATCTTGGTCTTACTTGCATTCCCACCTCTCGCTGCTGCATTCTTGGCGCTCGAAGCCGATCGACTCTTTGGGTCGCATATCTTTGATCCGGCCAACGGCGGAGCGATGCTCTGGCAGCATCTCTTCTGGTTCTTCGGCCACCCCGAGGTCTATATCCTCGCACTTCCATTCTTTGGCATAGCTACTGAAATTCTTCCAGTCTTCAGTCGTAAGCCAGTATTTGGTTACAAGGGCTTGGTTGCTGCAACGATCGGCATCTCAGCACTTTCGGTCTCTGTATGGGCTCACCATATGTTTGCCAGCGGTCAAGTACTCCTTCCTTTCTTCTCCTTCATGACGTTCTTGATCGGTGTTCCGACCGGTGTGAAGTTCTTCAATTGGATTGGAACGATGTGGAAGGGCTCGCTCTCCTTTGAGACACCGATGCTCTTTATCCTTGGTTTCTTGGTGACATTCCTCTTCGGTGGCTTGACTGGAATTATTCTGGCAAGTCCGCCCATGGACTTTGCGGTGTCAGCCTCTTACTTCGTCGTTGCTCACTTCCACTATGTTCTCTTCGGAACTGTGGTCTTTGCGATGTTCGGCGGCTTCTACTTCTGGTGGCCAAAGATGACGGGCAAGATGCTCAATGAGCGCCTTGGAAAGATCCACTTCTGGACTCTCTTCTTCGGCTTCCACCTCACTTTCTTGATCCAGCATTGGCTAGGAATCAAGGGCATGCCTCGTCGCTACGCCGATTATCTTTCAACGGATGGCTTCACCTTCATGAATGAGGTCTCAACAGTCGGAGCTTTCTTGCTCGCGATGTCGATGATTCCGTTCTTCATCAATATCTGGATCACTCGCAACTCACCAAAGGTGACCGTGGATGACCCTTGGGGTTATGGCGCCTCGTTGGAATGGGCAACATCATGCCCACCACCACGCCACAACTTCACATCCATGCCGCGTATCCGATCTGAGCGTCCAGCTTTTGATCTTCACCACCCAGAAGTTGCAGCGCTGGAGGAGGATCACTAATGAAGGCTAGTTATCGCCTCTTCGTAGGGCTCTCATTCTTCTATGCCATCATGGCTGTCATCTATTACGCGGTAGGCGGAGAAGCAGTCGGTATTACCTGTATCTCTTTGAGCTCGGGCCTTGCTGGCATCGTCGGCTTCTATGTCTGGTTCAACAACAAGCGCATGGGCCTTCTGCCTCAAGATAATCTCGTTGCAGAGATCGCTGATGGCGCTGGTGAACTTGGTTTCTACTCACCTCACTCATGGTGGCCGCTTCCGGTGGCACTCTCTGCATGTGCTGCGGGGCTCGGCTTACTCCTAGGTTGGTGGCTCACACTGATCGCAATCGGTGCACTGCTCTTCTCAGTCGTTGGCTTTACTCTTGAATATGAGAAGCCAACAGCCTCTACTCACTAAAAGCTGGCTATCAACTACTTTGTTGAGCTAGCGCAATGAGTGCATCACCTGAAACACGAAATACTGTCCACTGATCCATAGCTACCGCACCTAGAGATTGATAGAAGGCGATTGCTGGGTCATTCCAGTCAAGCACCCACCATTGGAATCGATCCCAGCCGTTTGCTACACACTTCTTGGCCAAATGAATGAGCAAGGCCTTCCCATGACCGCTCGCGCGATGTTCGGGTTTAATGAAGAGATCCTCGAGATAGAGTCCAGGATTACCGGTCCAGGTTGAATAATTGTTAAACCACAGTGCAAATCCTGCGATCTCCCCATTATCAACTTCAACGAGTTCGCAATGGGCGGTTGGGGTAGGGGAGAAGAGTGCTCTGTGAAGCTGTTCTGGGGTGGCCTTGGCCTGATGAGGTTCTTTCTCGTAAATAGCGAGATCCCGAATCAAATCCAGAATAGTGTGGATATCTTCGGGACCTGCGCTTCGAATCTTCATGACGTAACTCTATAAGAAGCTACGACCATAATCGTCTGTACTTAGTGGTGGCCGCCTTCAAGCTCTTTTGCTTCTTCTGCGGTTGGCGCCGCCACTTGTGAGGCATTTGCCTCACTCATGCGGGCTCGTAACTTGCCCTTGATTCCGGCGCTTTTTGAACGTGTGCCATTTGAATCCTGGGCAGGAAGTGTGAGCGCAGCTGGTTGAGCATGTTGAG
>CAIJKC010000107.1 GCA_903821145.1 uncultured Actinomycetes bacterium
CCCCGCGGAAGATAAAGCCCTCGCAACCGCGATCCATGAGGACCTTAGCCATGACCGCCATCATCTTGGGATTCGCAACCCCCAAGGCAATTGCTTTTGGTTGGGCAGGATTTGCCAACGGCCCGAGGATATTGAAGATGGTGGGGACCTTGATATCTTTTCTGGCCGGGGCGGCGAAGCGTAAGGAGGAGTGGAACTTTTGCGCGAAGCAGAAACCAATGCCAAGTTTGTAGACGGTCTCTTCTACCTCGGCGCCATCAAGATCAATGTTCACTCCAAGTGCCTGCAAGCAATCTGCTGCACCTGACTTTGAGGTAGCAGCGCGTGAACCATGTTTAACCGTTCGAGCACCGGCAGCTGTAGTGACGATCGCAGCAGCCGTAGAAATATTGATGGTGTGTGCTCCATCTCCACCGGTGCCCACGATATCGACAGCGCGATCGGCGATGTGAATTGGCAAGGAGAATGCAAACATCTCTTTGATCGCAGCCTCTACTTCAACGGCCGCTTCACCTTTATGGTGCATAGCGATGAGAAATTCTTTCAATTCAGATTGAGGGGCCTTATCGGTAAGCAATTGATTCATGGCCCATTGCATCTGTTCTGGGGCTAGGTCCCTCTTTGCTTGCAACTGGGCAACAAGTGCCTGCCAGGAAAGTTCGGTCATTGCTTAAGCTGTGATGGAGTTGCGCTGTCGAAGAAGATCTGCAACTTTATGAGCAATGGTGAATGGATCGATCGGATGGCTTACGGTGCCATCAGCCTTTGACCATGAAGCCAGCCAGGCATCTTGGACACGGCCTGTAATAAGCAAGGTAGGAGGGCAGTTGAAGATTTCGTCTTTGAGCTCTCGAGCGATTCCCATTCCCCCCTCTGGGCTCGCCTCGCCATCGAGGACGAAGAGATCGACCGAGCGTTTCTCATCCAGGTAGAGACGGAGGGCATTGCCGGTGGCAAACTCCATGATGGTGTGAGGTGGGAGATCTGTAGCAACCTGAGTTCCTAGGGCGGAGACAATGCTCTGGCGAACACTCTGATTATCTGAGTAGATGGCAATCACAGGGCTTCTCATGAGGGAAAGTCTAGCGATCTGCGAGCATTTCTGAGCGTGGTGAGGCTCACATGAAGGAGGTCACGTGGCGAGCATTCCTGGTCGGTATTTCTGCGTAAATCGGGAATAATCAGCCCGTGAGCACAACAGCACCCCATAAAGCCCCGACCCGCCCCAATCTTGTGGCCGTTGGAACCATCGTCTGGCTATCAAGTGAGTTGATGTTCTTCGCAGCCCTCTTCGCCATGTATTTCACAACTCGTGCAGTGCAAGGGCCGAAGGTATGGCTTGAATCAACGGGCATGCTGAATGTGAAGTTCGCAGCGATTAACACGACTGTCCTCGTACTCTCTTCTGTCACCTGCCAATTCGGCGTTTTTGCCGCCGAGCGCTTCCAAGCAAAACGATCTGGATCGTTATGGCGTTTCTCAAAATGGGGAATGCGGGAATGGTTTGCGCTGACCTTTTTGATGGGTGCCTTCTTTATCGGTGGTCAGGTCTATGAATATGCGAGCTTGGTCCACGAAGGACTCTCCTTCTCATCACGTGCCTATGGATCAGTCTTCTACCTCACCACTGGTTTCCACGGTCTGCACGTCACAGGTGGTTTGATCGCATTCCTCGTCGTCATGATTCGCGTCTTCAAGGCTCAAAAATTTGGTCACTCCCAGGCCACTACCGCAATCGTGGTTTCGTATTACTGGCACTTCGTTGACATTGTGTGGATCGCGCTCTTTTCAGCGATCTACCTGATTAAGTAGAGAGAAGATCGCGTTACATGCGTATGAGAAAATTTAGCCGAAGCAAATTTGCTGGACCCATTTTGGTTGTCGCGGCCCTCCTTACTATTGGCTCGGCCTTCTCTATCGCTTCAGCTCTTCCAAGTTCTCAGAAGAGTGAAGTCTCCTCTCAATCAACTCTGGTTGATGAGGGTAAGCAGATCTTCCTCAAGGGTTGCTCTTCATGTCACGGTCTCAATGCAGAAGGCGGGGCGATCGCTCCAAGCCTGATCGGTGTTGGTGCCGCTGCCGTTGACTTCCAAGTGGGAACAGGTCGTATGCCAATGGCCGATATGAGCCAGCAAGCTATGCGTAAAAAGCCGGTGTATAACGCAGAGCAAGTAGCGGCGCTCGCTGCCTATGTTGCATCCCTTGCCCCTGGTCCTGCTGCTGTAGACCCAGCCTCCCTTACATGGGAGCGCGATGGAAACGTTGCTCAGGGTGGACAGCTCTTCCGAACTAACTGCGCAATGTGTCACAACTTTGCAGCGCAAGGTGGGGCCCTTACCAATGGTAAGTACGCACCAACCCTTATGGGTGTTGAGCCACAACATATTTATGAAGCGATGATTACTGGTCCGCAATCGATGCCGAAGTTTTCAGATAAAACTATTACCCCACAAGAGAAGTTATCCATCATCGCGTGGATCAAATCTGCTCAGAAAGAACCCGCCATCGGTGGCGCATCCCTTGGTCGTGTCGGCCCCGTTACTGAAGGATTACTCATCTGGACCTTTGGCCTCGGATTATTGATTGCCATCGCAGTATGGCTAGCAACGAAGGCGAGATAACTCACGATGACACATGAACTTAGCGGTATCGAGCGATTCCAAGACCCTGGGCTGCCAGAACATCACCATCGCAAGAGTGACACAGATGCGATCGCTGCCAATCGCGCCGAGCGCCAAGTGGCCATTCTCTTTCTTCTCTCTGCGATCGGCACCATCGGAACTATTGCATCCTATATTTTCATTGATACTAAAAAGTTCATCTACCTCCCGATTCTTGGCGACACGAATGCAGCGCAGTTGGCACTTGGAGTTGGTTTAGCTGCCTCACTCTTCTTTATTGGGATAGCCGCAGTTCACTGGGCTAAGACACTCATGCCTGATGAAGAGGTCATCGCAGAACGTCACGAATTCCGATCCTCGGATGAGGACCGTGCTGAATTCGTCTCAACTGTGAAAGAGCGTGGCGCAGCCGCTGGACTTGGACGACGTTCACTCATCAAGCGCTCAATGGGTGTTGCCCTTGGTTTGATCGGCCTCTCCCCTCTTGTTCTACTTCGTGACCTTGGCCCGCTTCCAAAAAATCAACTCTCCACGACCGATTGGGCGGCCGGCGTTCGGCTGGTAACTGACCCAGGGGGACGGCCAATCATGCCGGCTGATCTTGAAGTTGGATCAGTTGCGCAGGTCTTACCAGAGCTCCCTCAGGGAACAGAGCGCACCTTAGAAAATATCGGCAAGGATGCGGTCCTTCTCATTCGCATTCGCCCTGAAGAATTCAATCTCAACGCTGAGCGACTTTCCTGGACATACAACGGCATCATCGCCTTCTCCAAGATTTGCTCTCACATGGGTTGCGCAGTTGCTCTCTATGAGCAGCAGACAAAACATCTCCTGTGTCCATGTCACCAATCAACATTTGATGTGACACGTGCGGCCAAGGTCATCTTTGGGCCAGCTGCTCGTCCGCTTCCGCAACTTGCGATTGAAGTTGACTCACAAGGTTATCTCGTTGCAAAACAAGCATTCACTGAACCAGTCGGACCTAGTTTCTGGGAGCGTAACTCAGCATGAAAAAAAGTGAGCAGATAGCAGGGAACGTCGCTGGCTATATCGATGATCGCACCGGCGCGGCCGGTTGGGCCAAGAAGAATCTCACTAAGGTCTTCCCAGACCATTGGTCATTCATGCTCGGTGAAATTGCACTGTACTCATTCATCATCTTGCTTCTCTCCGGCACCTTCCTAACATTCTGGTTTGATCCTTCCCAGCAAGAGGTTGTCTATAACGGCGCTTATGCGCCACTCTCTCATGTGACGATGTCGGCATCGTATGCCTCTACCCTGCACATCTCCTTCGATGTTCGCGGTGGACTCTTGATGCGCCAGATCCATCACTGGGCAGCCCTCATCTTCATGGCAGCAATCGTCGTGCATCTGCTACGCGTCTTCTTCACCGGTGCATTCCGCAAACCACGTGAAGCCAACTGGCTTATTGGAATCGGCCTTCTCACACTCGGGATTGTTGAAGGCTTCCTTGGGTATTCACTTCCCGATGACTTGCTCTCTGGAACTGGAATCCGTATCGCTGAAGCAATCATTCAAGCGCTGCCGGTTGTCGGTTCCTATCTCTCCTTCTTCGCCTTCGGTGGCGCCTTCCCAGGACATGTCTTCATCCCTCGCATCTATATCGTTCACGTTCTTCTCTTGCCAGGTATTTTCCTTGCGTTGATTACTGTTCACTTGATGCTGGTCTGGTATCAAAAGCACACCCAATATCCAGGACCTGGCCGTAAAGAGACAAACGTTGTTGGTTATCCACTCATGCCTGTTTATATGGCAAAAGCTGGTGGCTTCTTCTTCATCGTCTTTGGCGTCACTGCATTCTTAGGCGCCGTAGCATCGATCAACCCCATCTGGCTCTACGGCCCCTATACGCCAGGACAGATTTCAGCTGGTTCCCAACCCGATTGGTATATGGGCTGGCTCGATGGCTTAGTCCGTATGGCGCCTCCCCTTGAGACGCACGCATTCGGTCACACCATCTCGTGGAATATTCTCATTCCAGGTCTCATTCTTCCTGGCATTCTTTTCACAGGTATGGCGCTCTATCCATTTATTGAGTCATGGATTTCAGGCGATAAGAGTGAGCACCATCTTCTCGATCGACCTCGTAACGTTCCTAACCGAACTGCCCTTGGAGCGATGTCCTTAAGCTTCATGCTTATTGCTCTCGTTAATGGTGGTAACGATGTTATTGCAACACACTTCCACCTCACCATTAACGGAATCATGTGGTTTACTCGATTTGGTCTCTTCATCGTTCCACCAATCGTCTTTATCATCACAAAACGCATCTGTCTCTCCCTCCAGCGCGCTGATCGCGAGATCGTCTTGCATGGTCGTGAAACAGGTCGCCTCGTGATGACGCCATCTGGTGAATTCCTTGAAGTCCATGAGGAGCTCACGCCGGAGAAAAAGTGGACTCTCACTCAACATGCTCAACCAG
>CAIJKC010000108.1 GCA_903821145.1 uncultured Actinomycetes bacterium
ACAGCCTTTGATCTGTAGTCAGCGGCGGCCTTCACATACGAGATGCAGTGTTCAGAGAGGTAGCGAGCCGTAAAATCGCGCTCACTGATAGCTAGCGCAGCACCCTGACTCGTTAATTCTTCCGCATTTGTACTCTGCTCACCATTTCCGATCGCTAGCGGAACAATGACGGCAAATGTTCTAAGAATTCCAAGTTCTGCGCAGGTAACGGCTCCCCCGCGTGTGATTGCAAAATCACAGGCAACCATCGACTCTGGCATATCTGCAATATAGGAAAGTGGAAGATAGTTCTTCGTGGGAGAAGCCAGCGCATTCGCATTTCCCACTGCATGAACAATTTGAATTCCTGCCAGAGCGGTCTGAGGAAGGATCGCAGAGATGACGCTATTGATTGCTCTTGAACCCTGGGATCCACCAAAGACTAAAATAATCGGTTGCTGTGGGTCAAAACCCCAGTCGCGTGCTTTGGCTTCTCTGATTGAGTCACGCTCTTGAGCACTTGCCATCGCCAGTTTCCGAACACCATCACGAATAGGCATCCCGACGAGCGTTGCTCCTGCCCATCGAGGGTCAATTTTTCCTGTGCTAGCAAATGCGATGGAAAGTGTTGCGCCGAGCTTTCGACCCAAATTATTGGCCATCCCTGGTTTGGTATTTGCTTCGTGAATGATGACAGGAATGCCCTTCATCCGAGCAACCAGATATGTCGGTGCGCAAACATATCCACCAAATCCCACAATGAGATCAGTTCCCTTAATGACCCGGGAGATCTCTCGAAGTGAGCGAGTGAATCGAAGAGGCCAGAGCAGACCTTGTAGTGAAAGCTTTCGCGGAAATGGTGCCTTAGTGATCGAATGCAGGGTGAAGCCACTTGCCTTCATGAGGGAAGAGTCCAACGCTGCTGATGTCCCAATAAATTCACAATCAATATCTGGCTCTTCGCTCTTGAGCCAGCGCGCGAGGGCGAGTGCAGGCTCAATATGGCCTGCGGTGCCAGCTGCTGCCAAAGAGACTCTCATAGAGTCTTATTCTGCCTGTGATTGACGCTTCGCGCGTAGCGCGGCGCGAACTTCTGGATCTCGCCTCACGACAGAGAGCACGAAGCCGATCGCTATGAAGTCGGCGAGTAGGGCTGAGCCGCCATAGGAGATGAAGGGCAGACTCACCCCGACAACAGGGAGCAGACCTATATCAGAGCCTATGTTGATCGTAATTTGAAGAAGGAGCCACGCACCAATCCCAGCACAGGCATATTTGTTAAAGAGATCCTTGGTGTGAAGTGCGGTTCGGAAGATGCCATAAATGAGAGCGGCATACATAACAAGAACAATCAAAGTGCCTAAGAGTCCAAGCTCTTCGCCGATCACCGAAAAGATAAAGTCAGTATTTGCCTCTGAGAGATTCGCCCACTTCTGCCGGCTTGCTCCAAGCCCCACGCCGAAGAACCCACCACTAGCAAGCCCCATGATTGAGTGAGCAGTCTGCCACCCTGCTCTTTTATAAACATCTGCTGAGAAGGGATGGAGCACTGCACTAAAACGGTCAAGTCTATTTTTCGAGGTTGCGACGAAGAATCCAACGAAACCTAATCCAAGTAGCCCTGTTGAGAAGAGCGTCCACTTATCAAGTCCTGCCAGAAAGAGCATGGCAAAGGTAATGCCCATAATGATCAGCGCTGTTCCTAAATCTTTGCCATACATAATCAGGGCAAGAAAGAGGATTGGCGCAGGGGCGAGAGCTTTCAGTAATTCAAATGGGCCCTTGTTATCTTCGCGTTCATGGAATCGGCGGATGATGAGAGCCGACCAGAATATGAGAAAGAGTTTGGCAAATTCACTTGGCTGCAAAGTAAAGGATCCGAAACCGATCCACGCTCTGTTGCCATTGATGTTTTTCCCAATGAAGGGCATAAAGGGCAGGATCAAGGTGATTCCACCGATAATTACCGCTGTTCGGGCCGCCTTCTGCCAGAGCGCTCTCTTGAGGTGAATGGAGAGATAGAGCACGACTGCACCAAGGCCAACAAAGAGTAATTGCTTCAAGAAAATGGCGTAGGTCGAACCTGATGTTTCAAAAGACTTCACAGATGATGAAGAGAGCACCATGACTAATCCGAGCCCGGTCAGTAATCCGGTTGAAGTAATAATCAGAATGTAGGCGGCGGTGGGCTTTTGGAAGAAGTTCAGATATGCCGCTCTGCCTGCTCGCATCTTCGTCATTTACTGCTCTCCTAAAACCAGGGCACGGACTGCCTGCGAAAAGAGTTCACCGCGGTGAGCATAAGAAGTGAATTGATCCATAGAAGCACAAGCGGGTGCAAGGAGCACCGTGTCCCCCGCGGAAACTAGGGTGGCCGCCTTCGCAATCAATTCATTCATCAATGTCTCAGGTGTGCCATCACCGTCAATGCGATAGAGAGGAATGGAGGGCGCATGAATCTGCATAGCATCAGCGATCAACTCTCGATCAGTGCCGATAAGCAAAGCTGCCTTGAGGCGAGGCGCCGCACGCTTAACGAGCCCATCCATCTTTGCGCCTTTTGCCAAACCACCAGCAATCCAGATGACAGAGGTGTGAGAGAGAATCCCCGCGATTGCTGCATG
Organism: uncultured Actinomycetes bacterium; assembly: GCA_903821145.1. GTDB lineage: Bacteria > Actinomycetota > Actinomycetes > Nanopelagicales > Nanopelagicaceae > PALSA-747. The sequence goes on from CAIJKC010000108.1 coordinate 2,604, forward strand.
GGGATTTGTTGCCTTTGAATCATTAATCCATGTGACACCATCGACATCAGCAACGAGCTCTAATCGATGGTGGTCGAGTAAGAAGGATGAAAGCCCCATTTTGATTTCTTCGTGAGTAATGCCAATTGCTCGAGCCAGACCTGCAGCAGCCAAAGCATTTGAGACGTTATGAGGAACTTGCGGCTTGATATCAGCAAGTTCAGCCAGAAGGTGCGCCTCTTGTGGATCTGCGCCGAAAGCTCTATCAATCAAGAGCTCCTCAACCATGCCCAGTTCACCTGGAGCTGGCGTCTCTAGGGAGTAGAAGATCTTCTCTCCGCGAAAGGCAGTGCTGCGCGTGGCAATCTCCGGGTCACTTGCATTCAGGATTGCAATCTCGGCCATCGTTATGAGCTTCATCTTGGTATTTGCGTAATCATTGAATGAGCCGTGCCAATCAATATGGTCTTCAGCAATATTGAGAATTGCTGCCGCTTCAAAGTGAGGCAGTTCGCTCCATTCAATCTGGAATGAGGAGAGTTCCAGGGCCAAGATATCCAGCTCTGGATTCTTCATCAGGGTGGAGATCACCGGTTCTCCAACATTTCCGCAGGCAACACCTGACAATGATGAAGCCTCCAGGATTGATGCGACCATCTGAATAGTGGTCGTCTTCCCATTGGTTCCCGTGAGCGCTATCCAACGCTGCTCTGGTGCTACTTCACACTTAAGCAACCACGCCAGATCAATCTCTGATATCACCCTTACACCTGCTGCCCGTAGCTCCATCACATGTGCATGATCTGTTCGCCAGCCTGGTGAGACAACTGCCAGCCCATAACGATGCGGTTCTAGAAGAGTTGTGAGAGATGCAATGCCATCAAGTGAAGAGTTCTTCTCATCGTAGAGATCAAAATCAACCTCTCTGCTTTGCAGGAACTCAATGATCGATCTGCCTGTTACACCGCCGCCAAGAACTGCAACCCGCTTGCCCAGTAAATCCTCGAATGAGCTCACTTAACGAACAACCCACTGCGCATAGAAGAGGCCAAGGCCTGAGGCTACGCAGATACCCGCAATGATCCAGAAGCGGACCACAATCGTCACTTCACCCCAGCCAGATAACTCAAAGTGGTGTTGAAGCGGTGCCATCTTGAAGAATCGCTTGCCTTTGGTGGCCTTGAAGTAGAGAACTTGAATGATGACTGAGAGAGTAATAATGATGAAGAGTCCACCCAGTGGAATAAGCAGCAACTCTGTGCGTAAGGTGATCGCCATACCGGCAATCGCACCGCCAAGAGCAAGTGAGCCAACATCTCCCATAAAGATCTTTGCAGGTGAGGTATTCCACCACAAGAATCCTGCGCAGGCTCCAGCAAAGGCTGCGGCTAAAACTGCCATATCGAGTGGATCGCGGACTGCATAACACCGAGCTGCTTGCGTATACGCACAACTCTGTCTGAACTCCCAGATGCCGATGAGGACAAAGGCGAGGAAGGCCATGATCGCCGCCCCGCTTGCTAGGCCATCGAGACCATCTGTCAGATTCACGGCGTTACTTGTACCAAGAATGAGAAGGAGAACCCATATAACAACAAGGGCTCCACCAAGAACAAGTGAGGTATCACGCACGGTCGATAAGTGCTTAGAGATCGGAGCTAATCCAAACTTATCGACGAAACGCAAGCCAGCGACTCCAAAGCCAACAGCAACCACGCCCTGACCGAGAAGCTTTTGACGGGCAGTCAGCCCCAGAGATCGTTGCTTAACAATTTTGCGCCAATCATCGAGGAACCCGACTAGCCCAAGGCCTGCTACTAGCGCAAGAACGAGAAGTGCGGAGGTGCTGATCTCTGAACCAGCAAGCAGATGTGAAAAGAAGTATGCGATAACAACCGATGCGATGATGACCAATCCACCCATCGTTGGTGTTCCACGCTTTACCTGATGTGCAGTTGGTCCATCGCTGCGAATCTGCTGACCATAGCCGCGCTTTGCAAGTATGCGGATAAACAGTGGTGTGAGAAACATCGAGAGGAAGAGGCCAGAGGCGCCGGCATAGAGGACTCCCTTCATGCCTGCTCCCCCGTATCTCTCAAAGTTATTAACTCCAACAA
>CAIJKC010000109.1 GCA_903821145.1 uncultured Actinomycetes bacterium
CGAATTCACGATTGAGGCCAAAATCAACCCGAGAGTGATCGGGATAATGGTGAAGAAAATAATGAGGTAAAGCGAATTCTTTATTGAGCCTAGTAGCTGTGGATCGCGAAAGACGCTGATGTAATTGGATAATCCCACTGCGTGCTTAGGACCGATTCCATCCCACCTATAAAAGGAGTATTGAATCGCTTTACCAAAGGGAAATATGACAAAGCCACAGTAAAAAAGAAGGGCCGGTAGGAGAAATGCATACCCAAAAAAGGACGGTGATTTCACAAACTTCTTAATTTATTTCTCCATTACGTAGAAGGTGAATCGCAGCGAGGTTACAACCCCCTAAAGGTGTAATCCTCGCTGCGAAACTTTGTCCCGGTCTAGATGGTATTAATTACCTGCGAGTTCCTTGGCATACTCTGCCTGAACTGCCTTGACGAACTCAGTGCCTGTGATCTTTCCTCCAACGAGCAATTGAGACTCAGGGATAATCGCGTTCGCATAAATACCTGCGGTCGCATTAGCCATGAAGTCAATATATCCGTTGTCCTTTGCAAGCTGAGCCGCCATCTGTAGACCCTGCTGTGTCATAGAACCGGCAGCTACCTTTGGAAGTGGTAGAGCTGGATCTCCACCAGGTGTCGCACCTGAAACATCAAGTGTGATCTGGCGAGCAATGGCATTTGAATGGATCCAATTGAGGAAGAAGACAATCTCATTTGGATGCTTAGCTTTGGCAGCAACTGAGAATGAGTTAGGTGCACCCATTGCTACGTGAGGAGCTCCCTCTTGGACAGCTGGGAATAAGAAGAAGCGAGCATTAGCACCAAGCTTGGCTTGAACCTCTGCAGCTTCCCAGTTTCCGTTGAAAGTGAAGAGGCCTTCTCCGTTTACGAAATTCTGAGTAAATGTGAAGTAATCAACAGCATTGATATCGCTGTTGAAGTATCCAGCATCTGCCCATGAACGGATCAGGTTAGCCCCTTGGATATTTCCAGGTGTGTCATAGGTAGCACCGGGAACGTTATTGATCCAATCTGAAAGCTTCTGGCGATTGCCATAGTCATTCATCGCGGCTTGAACGGCAAAGTTTACAACGCCATCTTTGTCACCCTCAGTGATTGGAGTAATTCCGCCAGCTTTTGCTAGAGCGAGATCTGCCTCAAATTGACCGAGAGTTGTTGGGATTGTTGTGATGCCAACTGTCTTTGCAAGTGCCATGTTCATAAAGACACCAGTCACGCTATAACCAAGTCCCAATTGATACAGGCTTCCAGAGCCACGAACATTAGTCTTTGGATTTACGCGCATACCTGCTAGTTGAGCAGCTGACCATTTGTCCCAGCCATATGCCTTGAAATATGGATCCAAGTTAAGAAGGAGACCATTCTTTACAGTATTACCAATGGTTGGCATGCGAATGAGGTCTGGGGCGTTGTTACTTGCAAGCAAGCGTGGTGAGTTAGCTGTGAGGTTTGCAAATGAGTCGCGGTTGATTTTAAAAGTGATATTTGGATATTGCTTTGTGAAAGCAGCAGCCAATTTGTCTGTAAGGGGGAAACCAGTCTCATCATCGATAGTAAGAACTACCTTCGACTTGGTGAGTGTGGTTGAAACTGATGTCGCCGCTGAAGATGCGGGTCCAAACCCAACCGTCATCGCAGCTGTCAATGAAGCTGCCATAACTCCGATGAGTGCTGGAGTCTTAAAACGTGCCACAACACTAGATTTAGCTAGTGGTGTTGTACTGAACTGCTTTTCCATCTCTTCCCTTTCTTAGTACCGAGATACCTTGGCAAGTCGCCACAAGCTTTTAAACTGTAAGGAACGCTCTCGGATTGAGGGTGAGAGAGAAGCCTTGCTAAAACGTTTTAGCAGATGTAAGGTAACGCGTTATTGCAGAGAAAGCAATGAGGTTTATTATAACGTTTTGATAACACTCGCTCGGGGAGGCAGGACAAATGAGGAAGTCTATGGGGCGGCCCAAGCTGGCAGATGTCGCCAAGCACTCAGGCCTCTCTATCACCACCGTCTCGATGGTGCTCAATGACCGCCCGAATAGCCGCATCTCTGAGGAAGCACGCTTGCGGGTATTGGAGAGTGCAAAGACTCTCAACTACAGACCTAATATTTCTGCAAAGACATTAAAAACATCAAAGAACAATATGATCGGTTTCATTTCTGATGAGGTTGCGACTACTCGATTCGCCTCCGGACTTATCCGAGGCGCACTCAACGAATCTCTAAATTCAAACCATGCGATGTTGGTTATGGAGACTGGCGGTGATTACGCGTTGGAGGAGGAAGCCTTTCATACTCTCTCCGACCGTCAAGTAGATCGCATTATCTTTGCATCAATGCGTGCTCGTGAAATAGAGCTTCCGCCTGTCTCGGCAAATACTCGGATTGTTATGCTCAATGCCACTAATGCACTACATCCGCTTTCTGTCCTCCCAGATGAATTTGCGGGTGGGCAAACTGCGATCAGGGCACTTGTGAAAGGAAAAAAGAAAGAACGCATTGCACTGATTGGTAAGAATAAGCGTGTTGAAGAGAGCATCTTTGACTCAATTACGATCCCCCTTCGATTGGCAGGAATGAAGGAGCAAATTAAACTGCTTGGAGCGAAAATTGAGATAGAGATAGAAACCAACTCTTGGGACCCGGAAGATGGCTTTGATGCAACAGTTCGACTCTTACGCGAACACGACTACATCACGCATCTCATCTGTATGAATGACCGACTAGCTTTTGGTGCCTATCAAGCAATCGCTCTATCGCAGAGGTCTATCCCAGGCGATATCGCCATTGTCTCTTTCGATGATGACCCACTCGCTGGATATTTAAAACCGGGTCTCACAACGATTTCCCTTCCCCACGAAGAGATGGGAGCAGAGGCGGTCAAGCTTCTCCTTAGCGACTCAATAAGTGGCTTGAAATTAGTCCCAATGCCCTTAATTGCTAGAGAATCGGTCTCTTAAGGACTGGAATGGATCAAACTAAGCTAGAAACGTCCACGTGCGAATGGTCGAGATGAAGGAGAAGTTATGAGTGCATACGAGGATCGCCCTAATAAGGCCCTGATTGTCATTGATGTCCAAAATGGCGTCGTCGACTTCTCACGTGATCGCAATGTTGTTGTTGCCAAGATTGCTGGGTTAGTGGACCGGGCTCGCACTGCTGGAGTTAAGGTGATCTGGGTCCAGCACTCTGAAGATGATATGCCGATCGATAGCGAGTACTGGCAGATCGTCCCCGAACTCAAACCTGCCACAGGTGAACCGATTATCCACAAACTCTGGCGTAGCTCCTTTGAAGAGACAGATCTTGAAGAGGTTCTCGAAACTCTCAAAGTCGGACATTTGATCGTCACGGGCGCCCAGAGCAATTACTGCGTTCGCCACACGATCCATGCTGCGATAGAACGCGGTATCGATATCACTCTTATTGAAGATGCTCACACAACGCTAGATGAATCCTGGAATGGCACCGCTATTCCTGCCGAACTGATCGTTGCCGAACTGAATCGGGCCTGTAATAACTACGATCTGCCCGATAGCAGAGTTGATGTGATCTCGGCCGACAAAGTTCGACTCTAGGACTGCCAAGACCTTCGATGCCGGAATTACCAGAAGTTGAGACAG
>CAIJKC010000110.1 GCA_903821145.1 uncultured Actinomycetes bacterium
ATACTGACGAAGAAGTGTTCCGTGCCGCCGAAGAGCTAGGTATCAACTTGTCACGAGTTGAGCCAAGCAGCGTAGAAGAAGTGTGAGGATAAACAACCATGTTGGATGTTAATTTCTTTGATGAACTACGTATCGGCCTAGCGTCGACCGACAATATTCGTGAGTGGTCTTTTGGTGAAGTAAAGAAGCCAGAGACCATCAACTACCGCACACTCAAGCCTGAGAAGGACGGACTCTTCGATGAGAAGATCTTCGGACCAACTCGTGACTGGGAATGTTATTGCGGTAAGTACAAGCGCGTTCGATTCAAGGGCATCATCTGTGAGCGTTGCGGAGTAGAAGTTACTCGCGCCAAGGTTCGCCGTGAACGCATGGGTCACATCGAGCTTGCTGCTCCTGTTACTCACATCTGGTACTTCAAGGGTGTTCCAAGCCGCTTGGGTTACCTCCTCGACCTTGCACCTAAGGATCTTGAGAAGGTCATCTACTTCGCTGCTTACATGATCACCTCTGTTGATGCTGAAGCTCGCGCAGAAGATCTGCCACAGCTTGAGAAGCGCCTTTCCAACGATAAGAAGAAGATCGAAACTCGTCGCGATACCGACCTTGATTCACGTCAGAAGAAGCTCGAGAGCGATCTCGCAGAGCTAGAAGCTGCCGGCGAGAAGGCCGATGTGAAGCGCAAGGTCCGCGAATCAGCAGAGCGTGAGCTCAAGGCGACTCGTGACCGTGCTCAGCGCGAACTCGATCGTCTTGATGCAGTCTGGTCTCGCTTTAAGAACCTCAAGGTCCAAGACCTCGAAGGTGATGAAGGCTTGTACCGTGAGATGCGCGATCGTTATGGCGTCTACTTCGAAGGTTCAATGGGTGCATCTGCAATTAAGGCACGCCTTGAGACCTTTGATCTCCAAGCTGAGTTCGTTCTCCTCAATGAACTTTCTCAGACAGGTAAGGGTCAGAAGAAGACTCGCGCTATCAAGCGCCTTAAGGTCGTCTCCTCATTCCTTAACACCAGCAATAAGCCAGCTTCGATGGTTCTTGATGCTGTCCCTGTTATTCCACCAGATCTTCGCCCAATGGTTCAGTTGGATGGCGGACGATTCGCGACATCAGATCTCAACGATCTCTATCGCCGAGTCATCAACCGTAACAACCGTCTGAAGCGTCTGGCCGATCTTGGTGCCCCAGAGATCATTGTCAACAACGAGAAGCGCATGCTTCAAGAAGCCGTTGACTCACTCTTCGATAACGGTCGCCGTGGTCGTCCAGTAACTGGCCCAGGAAACCGTCCACTGAAGTCACTTTCAGATATGTTGAAGGGTAAGCAAGGCCGCTTCCGTCAGAACCTGCTCGGAAAGCGCGTTGACTACTCTGGTCGTTCAGTAATCGTTGTTGGACCACAGTTGAAGTTGCACCAGTGCGGACTTCCAAAGCAGATGGCACTTGAACTCTTCAAGCCATTTGTGATGAAGCGCTTGGTCGACTTGAACCATGCTCAGAACATTAAATCTGCAAAGCGTATGGTTGAACGTGCTCGTCCAGTTGTGTGGGATGTTCTTGAAGAAGTTATTGCAGAACACCCAGTACTGCTGAACCGCGCACCAACCCTGCACCGTCTGGGTATCCAGGCCTTCGAACCACAGTTGGTTGAAGGTAAGGCTATTCAGATTCACCCACTCGTATGTACAGCATTTAACGCTGACTTCGACGGTGACCAGATGGCTGTTCACTTGCCTCTTTCAGCAGAAGCACAAGCAGAAGCTCGTGTTCTTATGCTCTCGAGCAACAACATCCTTTCACCAGCATCGGGTCGTCCGATCACATCACCAACTCAGGATATGGTCCTTGGTCTCTACTTCTTGACCTCGCTGCGTCCTGATCAAGTTGGCGAAGGTCGTGCATTCGGTTCTGTCGCTGAAGCGCTTATGGCATTCGAACAAGGAACTCTCTCGCTTCAAGCGAAGATCAAGATCCGCACAAGTGCTGGTTTTGTCCTTGAATCAACTCTTGGTCGCGCCCTCTTCAATGAGGTCCTTCCAGCAGAGCTTGATTTCGTTGACTATGACGTCACCAAGAAGGAACTTGGCAAGCTTGTGAACTCACTCGCTGAAAAGTGCCCAAAGGTTGTCGTTGCACAGACACTCGATGCCCTTAAGTCACTCGGTTTCTACTGGGCAACACGCGCCGGCATCACCATCGGTCTTGAAGATGTTGTGACACCTGCTCGCAAGCCACAGATCCTTGCTGGTTATGAAGATAAGGCAGCGAAGGTTCAGTCACAGTATGAGCAGGGCTTGATCACAGACGACGAGCGTCGTCAGGAATTGATCGAGATCTGGACTCAAGCAACTGCTGAAGTCGGTAAAGAGATGGAAGAGAACTTCCCTAAGACCAATCCTGTATGGATGATGGTCTTCTCTGGTGCTCGTGGAAACATGATGCAGATCCGTCAGATCGCAGGTATGCGTGGACTGGTAGCGAACCCTAAGGGTGAGATTATTCCTCGTCCGATTAAGGCAAACTTCCGTGAAGGCCTCTCAGTACTCGAGTACTTCATCTCTACTCACGGTGCCCGTAAGGGTCTTGCTGATACTGCGCTTCGTACCGCTGACTCGGGTTACTTGACCCGTCGTCTCTGCGACGTTGCACAAGATGTCATCATCCGTGAAGAAGATTGCGGTACAGATCGTGGTCTCACACTCAAGATCGCAGCAACTAATGCCCAAGGCGAACTCGTTCGCGATGAGCATGTTGAGACTGGACTCTTCGGCCGTAACTTGGCAGAAGATGTTGAGTCAAATGGCAAGCTGGTTCTTCCAGCAGGTACCGATCTCGGTGATGTAAATATCGACCTCTTGGTCGCTGCTGGCGTTGCTGAAGTGAAGATCCGCTCAGTCCTTACATGTGATTCAAAGGTCGGCCAGTGCGCAATGTGTTACGGCCGCTCAATGGCATCAGGCAAGATTGTTGATGTCGGCGAAGCTGTTGGAATCATCGCAGCACAGTCCATTGGTGAGCCTGGAACACAGCTCACAATGCGCACCTTCCACACCGGCGGTGTGGCGGGCGATGACATCACGCACGGTCTTCCACGTATCGTCGAACTCTTCGAGGCTCGTACACCTAAGGGTGTTGCGCCAATCGCAGAGGCAGCTGGCGTCATCAGCTTCATCGAAGATGCCAAGGGTAAGAAGATTGTTGTCACACCAGAAGATGGTGGCGAAGCAGTTGCCTACCCAATCACTCGTCGTCAGAAGCTCCTTGTAGAAGATGGTGCTCGCGTAACTGTTGGTCAGAAGCTCGTTGTTGGAGCGATCGATCCAAAGCAGGTATTGCGTATCCTCGGACCTCGCCAGACCCAGATTCACTTGGTCAACGAGATCCAAGAGGTATACCGCTCACAGGGCGTATCGATCCACGATAAGCACATCGAAATCATTGTTCGCCAGATGTTGAAGCGCATCACTGTGCTTGAACCAGGCGATACCGAGATTCTCCCTGGTGCCCTCGTAGAGCGTGGCTTCTTTGAGACAGAGAACCGTCGCGTCGTCACATCAGGTGGCAAGGCTGCCTCTGGGCGCCCAGAACTTATGGGTATCACCAAGGCATCCCTCGCAACTGAGTCATGGCTATCGGCTGCATCATTCCAAGAGACCACAAAGGTCCTTACGGATGCTGCACTCTCTGAGAAGAGCGATCCACTTCTTGGTCTTAAAGAGAACGTCATCATCGGAAAGCTCATCCCTGCTGGTACAGGACTTGCTCGTTATCGCAACGTGCGTGTTGAACCAACAGAGGAAGCAAAGGCAGCTGTTTACGCTGCTTATGATGAGTATGACTTCACACCATTTGAGACACAAGGCTCAGGTGAAGCAGTTCGTTTGGATGATCTCGAAGTTCGTTAAGAGAGATTACAGAGAAGGGCCCCATCTTCGGATGGGGCCCTTTTTCTATTCTGATTTTAATTTGAAGTGAAAACCAATAATGCTCAGAGCGCTTCTTGATCTGACTGTGATTGACCTTTGCGTGGCTCAAAGACTCGACGAGAAACAATTGAATCCAAACCATTTTCATTAACAGTTAATTGCGCACGTGACACGTTATTTACAATGCTTCCATCGCCAAAGACATCCGTACTGGGATCGCCCATCGGGTTGCGAGCGCTCTCTTGCCTCTCTCGCTCTTCACGTGCTAACTCTTCCGGTGAGAGGGGAGTAGCTTTCTTCTTTTTAAAGAACCGCATCATCACTTCCTATTCTCACGAGACATTACAAGATAGATGTTTTCTTAGCGGGTTGTAAAGACAACCAAGCCTGCTGCGACAAATTGACAGATGAAAGCTGCTGCAGTGAGTGCATGAAAGAGTTCGTGAAAACCAAACCAACGGAATGAGAAGTTTGGTTTCTTGATTGCATAAATAATTCCACCACTTGAATAACAAAGTCCACCAGCAAGGATCAAGACGAACACTGCAACGCCACCCTTGGTATAGAACTCCGGGAGATAGATGACTGCAGCCCACCCTAAGGCGATATAAAGGGGGACGTAGAGCCATCGCGGTGCGTTAATCCAGAGCACACGAAGTGCTGCGATAAAGATTGCACCGCCCCAGACGAGGGAGAGCAAGATCGTCGCATTGTGGTGATTGAGGAGGAAGACAGCGAAGGGGGTATAGGTTCCAGCGATCAAAATTGGAATATTGGCATGGTCGATCCGGCGCCAGATGGCCTTATTTCGGGCGCTCCAGGAGACGCGGTGATAGAGGGCGCTGCAGGTGAAGAGGATGACGGCGGCTAGGGTGAAGATGCCCAGGGTTACCCGACCCTTGAGGCGGTCAGCGACCGTGATGAGGGTCAATCCGGCAACCAGGCTCAGGGGAGACATGACCAGATGGATGATTCCCCGCAATTTAGGCGTAAAAGGGCCCATTTTTGGCTTCTTTGGGCTTTCCAGGAGGTCGCTCATGTATCAACCATCGCCCAGATAGGCGAAAAAAGCGACCCCGAATCCTGAATATGCCGCTCGGCGTGTCGCCAGAAAGTCCGGGGGAGCCAGGAGTACAACCCCCGTTTTTACTTTCAGCCAGCTCTTAGGTACCTTACTCCTCTGCCGTTTTTACGTCCGACACGCCCGACCTCGTGGGTGGGAAGTGTCAGCGTAGAAATCACTAAAAGGCAGTAACGAATGGAGAAAAGTAGTGCCAACTATTCAGCAGCTGGTCCGTAAGGGCCGCGCCGAAAAGACAACGAAGACGACGACTCCTGCACTTAAGGGAAGTCCACAACGTCGCGGTGTCTGTACTCGTGTTTACACAACAACACCTAAGAAGCCGAACTCTGCGCTTCGTAAAGTTGCACGTGTACGTCTTACAAGTGGCATGGAAATCACTGCTTACATTCCTGGCGAAGGTCACAACTTACAAGAGCACTCCATTGTTCTTGTGCGTGGCGGTCGCGTAAAGGATCTTCCAGGTGTTCGTTACAAAATTATTCGCGGATCACTCGATACCCAGGGTGTGAAGAACCGCAAGCAGTCACGTAGTCGCTACGGCGCCAAGAGAGAGAAGAAGGCTTCCTAATGCCACGTAAAGGTCCCGTCACCAAGACTCCTGTAGTTGCAGATCCTGTTTACAACTCACCAGTTGTTACAGCATTGATCAACAAGGTTCTCTTGTCAGGTAAGCGTTCAACTGCAGAATCAATCGTCTACACAGCGCTCGAGGGTTGCCGTGAGAAGACTGGTGGAACAGATCCTGTCATCATCTTGAAGCGCGCACTCGACAACATCAAGCCAGGCGTTGAAGTTCGTTCACGTCGTGTTGGTGGAGCTACCTATCAGGTACCAGTTGAAGTGAAAGCTGCACGTTCCATGACACTTGGTCTTCGCTGGTTGGTTGATTACTCACGCGAGCGTCGCGAGAAGTCAATGGCAGAGCGTCTTACCAATGAATTGGTAGATGCATCAAATGGTCTTGGCGCAGCTGTGAAGAAGCGTGAAGATACCCACAAGATGGCTGAAGCTAACAAGGCTTTCGCGCACTACCGCTGGTAATTAGTTAACTAGAGATTATTACAAGAGATATTAAGGGGATCAATTAAGTGGCCGTAGATACAGCAATCGACCTAGCCAAGGTTCGCAACATTGGAATCATGGCGCACATCGACGCGGGTAAAACCACGACTACTGAGCGCATCCTCTTCTACACCGGTATCAACTACAAGATCGGTGAAGTTCACGATGGCGGCGCCACGATGGACTGGATGGAACAAGAGCAAGAGCGCGGAATTACGATCACCTCTGCTGCGACCACATGTATGTGGAAGGGCAACCTCATCAATATCATTGATACACCTGGTCACGTTGACTTCACAGTTGAAGTAGAGCGTTCACTCCGTGTTCTCGATGGCGCTGTCTGCGTCTTCGACGGCGTTGCAGGCGTAGAGCCTCAGTCAGAGACTGTATGGCGTCAAGCAGATCGCTATAACGTTCCACGTATCTGTTTCGTTAACAAGCTTGACCGTACCGGTGCTTCATTCCAGCGCTGTGTCGACATGATCGGTTCACGTTTGAATGCAATTGCACTCGTTCTCCAACTTCCAATTGGATCAGAGGGTGACTTCCTCGGAGTTATCGATCTCATCGCAATGAACGCACTCACCTGGCGCGGAGAAACTCAAAAGGGTGAAGATTATAAAATTGAAGAGATCCCAGCAGATATGCTCGAAGAGGCAAAGGCTGCTCGCGAAGCAATGCTTGAGACTCTCTCTGATGCAGATGATGCAATCATGGAGAAGTTCCTCGATGGCGCTGAGCTCTCAGAGGAGGAGATCATTGCCGGTATTCGCCGCGCAACTCTCGCAGATAAGCTCACACCAGTTCTCACAGGTTCTGCATTTAAGAACAAGGGCGTTCAGCCAATGCTCGATGCAGTGAACCGCTACCTCCCATCACCACTTGATATCTCTGCCATCGTCGGTCACAAGTATGACGATCCAGAGCAGGAAGACACACGTCAGCCATCTGATTCAGAGCCATTCTCAGCTCTTGCATTCAAGATCATGTCTGATCCACACCTTGGAAAGCTCACCTTCGTACGTATCTACTCCGGAACACTTGAGACTGGTGCAACCGTCCTCAATGCGACAACCGGCAAGAAGGAACGTATCGGCAAGATCTATCAGATGCACGCTAATAAGCGTGAAGAGAAGGACAATGCCGGCGCAGGAATGATCATCGCTGTTATGGGTCTTAAGGACACCACAACCGGTAACACTCTCTGCGATCCAAATAAGCCAATCATCCTTGAGTCCATGGACTTCCCAGATCCTGTTATCTCGGTTGCGATTGAGCCAAAGACGAAGGGCGACCAAGAGAAGCTCGGCGTCGCGATTCAGCGCCTCTCAGAAGAAGATCCAACTTTCCACGTCCAATCTGATGAAGAGACTGGCCAGACCATCATCTCTGGAATGGGCGAACTCCACCTGGAAATCCTCGTTGACCGTATGCGTCGCGAATTTAAGGTTGAGGCAAATGTTGGTAAGCCACAAGTTGCTTACCGCGAAACTATTCGTAAGACCGTGGAGCGTTACGACTACACCCACAAGAAGCAATCTGGTGGTTCAGGTCAGTTCGCAAAGGTTCAGATCGCTATGGAGCCAATCACAGATAACGCTGAGCTCCACTACGAATTCGTTAACAAGATCACCGGTGGTCGCGTACCACGTGAGTACATCCCATCAGTTGATGCTGGATGTAAGGAATCAATGCAGAACGGTCCACTCGCTGGTTACCCAATGGTGGATGTTCGAATCACTCTTCTTGACGGCGCGTATCACGATGTTGACTCATCGGAGCTCGCATTCAAGATTGCTGGTATCGCAGCGTTTAGAGAGGCAGCTCGCTTAGCGAACCCTGTTCTCCTTGAGCCAGTGATGTCAGTAGAAGTCATTACCCCTGAAGACTTCATGGGTGATGTCATCGGCGATCTCAACTCTCGCCGTGGCCAGATCCAATCCATGGACGAGCGGTCAGGTGCCCGCATCGTCAAGGCTGTAGTTCCACTCTCAGAGATGTTCGGCTATGTCGGAGATCTTCGAAGCAGAACTCAGGGTCGCGCTTCATACAGCATGCAATTCGATTCGTATACCGAAGTTCCACAAGCGGTAGCGAAGGAAATCATTGCCAAAGTACGCGGCGAATAAGTAACTTCAGAAAAAACTAACAGAAACCAACAGGAGGCAACAAGTGGCAAAGGCGAAGTTTGAGCGGAACAAACCGCACGTAAACATCGGCACAATCGGTCACATCGATCACGGTAAGACCACTCTTACTGCTGCGATCTCAAAGGTACTTCAC
>CAIJKC010000111.1 GCA_903821145.1 uncultured Actinomycetes bacterium
AATGAACCACCACCAGGGGCCGCTTTTCCTTGGCCGACTGCAAGCGGCGTTGGGGTAGGCATCTTCATGCTGGCCTGCGCGATGGATAGTGAAGAGAGTGCCGCAGCCGAGATCAGTGAAAGAGCCACCTTGGTAGAGCGCTTCATGATTGAACTCCTTATTACCCTCGTGAGAGTTCGAGATTACACGATCCTGTTAAAGATCTGGCGGAGACGAGAGAATTTAAGTCTCCGAACCCCTTTTCTGGACAAAGTCGCGGGCTGCGCATCGCAATTCCTCCTAATCGCAAATTTCATCTGTAATATTTTGGGAATGCAGACTTACTTAATCCATCTAGATAACAGTCAGATCTTGGAAGTAGTCACTGAGGGCGACCCACGAGATTCAGCGATCGTCCTTCACCATGGCGCACTTGGCTCTTCCGAAAACATGGCTCCTTTGTTTCGCGCCGCTGGCGATCGTGGATACTTTGCGATCGGAATCACCCGCCCGGGATATGCGGCCAGTACTCGCCGAGAAGGACGAAGGGCGCACGATTATTACTTTGAGACTCAAAAAGCTATTGAATACTTTCAAGTGAAACAATTCGTTTCATTAGGCTGGTCAAGCGGTGGACCAGCTGCAATCTCAGATCTTCAAGATGGGAGATGTAAAGGAGCTGTAACCATTGCTGGTGATGCCCCTCGCATTAGTGAGGATTGGGATACTTATATTCAAAAATATCCTCCCAAGAATGGATCTTTGGAAGATTTTGAATTTCCACCACTAGAGGATTTTAGGACGTGCAAACCCGATCAAATCGTGCACTTACTTGGCGAAGGACTCTCCCGCAAAGATACTGAAATCTGTACCGGTGAATTCAGAAGTGACTTGTCTCATGCGATGAACCACGGATTAGCCTCTGGGGATTTTGGGGCGTTGGATGATTTCGAAAGTGATGCATCTCCTTGGGGAATTGATCTTGAGAAAATGATGAAACAAGTCGCCGTTTTTCAAGGTGATGAAGATCGATTGTGTACACCAGCTCATGGATACTTTCTCGCGGAGAAATTAGGCAATGCAGAGCTATTTCTTGAATCAGGGGAAGGCCACATTTCATTGATGTATAACAAATCGTCACGGATAATTGAAAAGGCGATTGATTTTCTAAACCAATAATGGTCGCGGACAATTGGTCATGCACCAATTTGGTTGGCGGAGACGAAGAGATTTGAACTCTTGAAGGATTTTACTCCTTACCTCGTTAGCAGTGAGGCGCACTCGACCGGGCTATGCGACGTCTCCAAGTGGTAAGCGGAGTTTACAGGGTTTGCACCACTGTTTATCCACTCCTATTTCTTCAGGATTCTGACCTGAGTAGGCTTGCCAGATGATCAAGCAGCGCACACTCGGCCCTTACACCGTCTCCGCCATCGGGATGGGGTGCATGCCACTCTCCTTCCGCCATGAGCGCGACCCGCTGCTCATTGATGAGCCGGATAGAGCCATCGCAGTAATCCATGCCGCAATGGATGCAGGAATCACACTCTTTGATACCGCCGACCCCGGAACGGTCGCTGGAATTGAGTCAGGGAGGTTCACTGCACTCTTCACAACAGATTGATTTCGCCAGACATTGTGGCCATCCACGACGCCAGTGGCGCTAAAGGCATCAGCTTTTGGAGAGAGCGATAAAGTCCAATTCTTATCTACCTGTGAAACCGTGTTTTTCATAGCTCTCTATCTCCCAAAATCGTCTTCGACGCGCTCGATATCATCCTCGCCAAAATAGGTTCCAGTTTGAACTTCAACAAAGATGATTTCCTGATCACCAGTATTTGAAATGCGGTGCAATACCCCAATCCCAAAATCAACGGTTTCACCTGGTGAGATTGATTTAATAACGCCATCAATCGTGATCTCGCCACTTCCCTGAACGATAAACCAGTGCTCTGCACGCTTTGCATGCCTTTGATAGGAGAGGCGCTTTCCTGGAGAGACCCAGATACATTTCACTTTGTGAGTAGCAGACTCCTGGAGCACCTCATATCTGCCCCAAGGACGCTCTGACTTCTCTAACTCCATTTTCTAGCCTCTCTGCTTATTGAGATTGGGTACACGATCAAGTGACTCGATCTCGGAAATAACTCCAAGGGCGGCACCGATGACGCCAGCATCGCGGTCAAGCTGCGCTGAACGAAGGTCTAAATTCTCTAAAAACGAGGTAAAACGGGCTTCATTCTTCACATGTTCTCTCAATGGATTCCAGAAAATATCACCAGCCTGGGTAACGCCTCCACCTAAGACAACGGTGCGAATATCAAGAGTCGCCAAGGTGTTCACAATTCCGACAGCTAAGGCGCGAGTTCCCTCATCGATCACTTCTAACGCTGTGGAATTACCAGAACGTGCATCCTCGGCGAGTGCTATAAATGATGGTGAGTCTGATTTCCAACCGCGGGTTCGGGCAATTTCAGCCATCCGAGGTCCACTTGCATATGTCTCAACACAGCCGTATCGACCACACGCACACGCTATGCCATCAAAGTTGATCGTGTGATGTCCGATGAAGCTCGCATTTCCGGAATCACCGTTAAATACCGTGTTATTGAGGATTAAGCCTCCGCCGATACCGGTGGAGACAACCATTCCTAAGAGATTCTCAACGCCTTGCCCTGCACCTAAACGATGCTCTGCATGGGTGAATGCTAAGGCATCACCATGAAGGACCACATATTCAGTCTGTAATACCTTGCGGAAGGAATCAACAATCCCAAATTTTCGCCACTGAGGAATGTTTACTGGGCTGATCGAACCAGTGCTTAAATGCAGAGGTCCCGCTGAACCAATACCAACACCAAGAAAGTTACCACTGATCTTATTTACTATCTCCAGTGAATGTCGGGCAATCTCTGACCAGAGGTCAGTCTCATTATCGACTCGGATCTCCCGCTTTTCTGAGACACCCATCGCCTCGTCAACCAAGGCCAGAGCAACTTTCGTTGCTCCGATATCAACTGCCAAGACCTGATTACCCATTACTGGTCACCGCCTTTATTAGTTCTTCTCGAAAATTCAACTTCATGAGCACTTCACCGAAATTCTTCTCATTAGGGTTCTTGATTCTTCTCATGAGACTCTCACCGGCGAGTACTCCAAGGCGTCTTGGATCATGATCAAGGGTTGGAACATTCATTAACTTTGAGGTTGCAAAATCATCAAAAGAGACGACTTTGCACTGTGAACCCAATGATGCGACGGCATGCGCAACTCCAATCGCTATGAGATCGTTTGATGCAACGATACCATCGACAGGATTCTTCTGAAGAAGCAGCTCTCGTGCTGCCTTCTCTGCCAAATCAATTGTGTGAATCTCGCTGACAATCGGTGATTGAGATGGATCAAGCTTGCGTGAGAGGCGAGCCTTCTTAAAACCTTCAATACGTTGTGACGCAGTCCATATCTTTGCGTTATCTGCGATCAACGCAATACTTTTGCATCTTTGCGCAAGCAAACGATCCATACACGTTGCAATACCACCTTGGTTATCACTCAAAACGCTATCGGCATCAAGGTAAGGGCCTGGTCGGTCTACAAAGACGATCGATACCCC
>CAIJKC010000112.1 GCA_903821145.1 uncultured Actinomycetes bacterium
ACACCTTTCGATCAGATCGATAAGGCACCTGAAGAGCGTCAACGCGGTATCACAATCTCGATCGCACACATCGAGTACCAGACCGAGAAGCGTCACTACGCACACGTTGACTGCCCAGGCCACGCCGACTACATCAAGAACATGATCACTGGTGCAGCACAGATGGATGGAGCGATCCTCGTCGTAGCTGCAACTGATGGACCAATGCCACAGACAAAGGAGCACGTTCTCCTTGCTCGTCAGGTTGGCGTTCCATCAATGGTCGTTGCTCTTAACAAGTCAGATATGGTCGATGATGAAGAAATTCTTGAACTCGTTGAGATGGAAGTTCGCGAACTTCTCTCAAAGTATGAGTTCCCAGGCGACGACACCCCAATCGTTCGTATCTCAGCTCTCAAGGCTCTCGAAGGAGATCCAAAGTGGGTTGAGGCTCTTCTTAAGCTTATGGATGAGATCGATGCATATATCCCTCAGCCAGAGCGCGAAATTGATAAGCCATTCCTTATGCCAGTAGAAGATGTCTTCACGATCACAGGTCGTGGAACAGTTGTTACCGGTCGTATCGAGCGCGGTATCGTCAAGGTCAACGAAGAAGTTGAAATCGTTGGAATTCGCCCAGATTCACAGAAGACCACTGTTACAGGTGTCGAAATGTTCCGTAAGCTTCTTGACGAAGGTCAGGCTGGCGAGAACGTTGGACTTCTACTTCGTGGTCTAAAGCGTGAAGATGTTGAGCGTGGTCAGGTTGTTTGCAAGCCTGGTTCAATCACACCTCACACAGAGTTCGATGCATCTGCATACATCCTTTCAAAGGATGAAGGCGGCCGTCACACTCCATTCTTCAACAACTACCGTCCTCAGTTCTACTTCCGTACAACTGACGTAACTGGCGTAGTAACACTTCCTGCAGGAACCGAGATGGTTATGCCTGGCGATAACACCGAAATGGCTGTCGTCTTGATCCAACCAATCGCAATGGAAGAAGGACTTCGCTTCGCTATCCGTGAAGGCGGTCGTACCGTCGGAGCTGGTCGCGTAACAAAGATCAAGAAGTAATTCAGTAGTAAAGAGCAGTACCTCCTGTTAGTGGAGAGGCGATCACCTGGTCGCCTCTCTCAACAAGAGTTGTAACAGAAGTAAGTAAGAAGCAGTACCCCAAATTTTATGAAGCAGTAAAGAAAAAAGGAGAAGCAAATGGCGGGACAGAAGATCCGCATTCGGCTCAAGGCTTACGACCACGAGGTCATCGATTCATCGGCGAAGAAGATCGTCGAGACTGTCGAGCGCACTGGTGCAACTGTCGCAGGTCCCGTACCGCTGCCTACAGAGAAGAACACATTCTGTGTAATCCGCTCTCCACACAAGTACAAAGACAGCCGCGAACATTTCGAGATGCGCACACATAAGCGCCTCATCGACATCATCGATCCAACTCCTAAGACAGTTGACTCCTTGATGCGCCTCGATCTCCCTGCTGGCGTTGACATTGAGATCAAGCTCTAAGGGCGGATAGGAAAATTATGTCTAATACACAATCACAGAGCTCAGCGATCAAGGGAATCCTTGGCAAGAAGCTCGGCATGACACAGGTCTTCGATGCCAATAACAAAATTGTTCCAGTAACAGTTATTGAAGCCGGTCCTTGTGTCGTCACAGATATTCGCACACCAGAGCGTGATGGCTACTCAGCTATCCAACTCGCCTTCGGTGCAGTCGATCCACGTAAGGTCACAAAGCCTGTCGCTGGCCACTTCGAGAAGGCTGGAGTCACACCTCGCCTAGAAGTTGCAGAACTTCGCACCGCAGATACCTCTTCATACTCAATCGGTCAGGAACTTCGTGCAGATGTCTTTGCACCAGGTGAGATCGTTGATGCGACTGGTACTTCACGCGGTAAGGGATCAGCAGGCGTTATGAAGCGTCACGGCTTCCACGGTCTTGGTGCCTCTCACGGTGTTGACCGTAAGCATCGTATGCCAGGTTCTATTGGTAACCGAACAACACCAGGTCGCGTCTTCAAGGGTAAGAAGATGATGGGACGTATGGGTGTTGAGCGTGTAACAACACAGAACCTCACCGTTCACTCTGTTGATGCAGCCAAGTCATTGATCTTGATCAAGGGCGCTGTTCCAGGTGCTACGAACTCCATCGTTTTCATCCGCTCTGCTGCCAAAAAGGCAATCTCTGAGCAGACAACCAGTTCAAACAAGGCAGGTGCATAACTCATGGCATTAACAGTCGACATTAAGAGCGCAGAAGGCAAGAAGGTTGGATCAGTAGATCTTCCTTCCGAGATCTTCGATGTTCAAGCTAATGTCCCACTTATCCACCAGGTAGTTGTTGCACAGCTTGCTGCTGCACGTGCCGGAACTGCGAAGACTAAGAATCGCGGCGAAGTAAGTGGTACAGGTAAGAAGCCTTTCAAGCAGAAGGGAACAGGTCGTGCCCGTCAGGGTTCCGTCCGTGCTCCACTTCAGCGTCACGGTGGTGTCTCGCATGGACCAGTTCCACGCAAGTATGACCAGCGCACTCCTAAGAAGATGATTGCTGCAGCTATTAAGGGTTGCCTCTCAGATCGTCAACGCGAAGATCGTATTCACGTGATCGATTCGATTACATCTTCTCCTTCAACTCAGGCTGCGATCGCTGCAGTGCGTCAGTTCACAGATCGTAAGAACATCCTCGTTGTTCTCTCACGCTCTGAAGACCTCGCATGGCGCGCACTTCGCAACGCTGATGACACCCATTTGATCGTCAACGATCAGCTCAATGCCTATGACATCCTCGTCGCAGACGATCTTGTCTTCTCAGAGAGCGCGATCCGCGAATATATCGCCGGCCCAGTAAAGCAAGCAGCAGCAGTTGCTCGCGAGAGTGAAGTAGAGGTTTCAGCATAATGAGAGACCATCGCGACGTACTCCTCAGCCCAGTTGTCTCAGAGAAGTCATATTCACTTCTCGACGAGAACAAGTACACATTTATTGTTGCTCCAGATGCTAACAAGACCGAGATCAAGATCGCGGTTGAGAAGGTATTTGGTGTGAAGGTGCTCAGCGTGAACACCCATAACCGCGAAGGTAAGCGCAAGCGTGCCAAGGTTGGTTTTGGAAAGCGCAACAACACCAAGCGTGCGATCGTGCACGTTGCTGCCGGTGACCGTATCGACATCTTCGGAGGACCTGTCTCCTAGGCGCAAGCTACGGACACAGGACTAGAAGAAGAAAAGGACAGATAAAAAATGGCGCTACGTAAACTTAAGCCAACGACACCAGGACAACGCGGTGCAAGCGTTCCTGATTTCGCCGAGATCACACGTACTACCCCAGAGAAGTCATTGGTTCGCCCAATTCACTCAAAGGGTGGTCGTAACTCAACAGGTCGCATCACTGTTCGCCACCAAGGTGGCGGCCACAAGCGTGCATACCGTTTGATCGATTTCACTCGTAACGATAAGGATGGCATCCCAGCAAAGGTTGCTCATATCGAATACGACCCAAACCGCACATCACGTATTGCACTCTTGCATTACGCAGATGGCGAGAAGCGTTACATCTTGGCTCCAAATAAGTTGAAGCAGGGCGATCCCATTGAGAATGGCCCATCAGCTGATATCAAGCCAGGTAACTCACTTCCACTTCGCAATATTCCAGTCGGTACCGTCGTTCACGCAGTAGAACTTCGCCCAGGCGGGGGAGCAAAGATTGCTCGCTCAGCTGGCGCATCAGTTCAACTCGTTGCAAAGGAAGGCCCATACGCACAACTACGTATGCCTTCTGGCGAAATTCGTAACGTCGATGTCCGTTGCCGTGCAACTGTTGGCGAGGTCGGCAATGCCGAGCAGAGCAACATCAACTACGGAAAAGCTGGACGTAAGCGCTGGTTGGGTATTCGCCCAACTGTCCGCGGAGTTGTTATGAACCCTGTCGACCACCCACACGGTGGTGGTGAAGGTAAGACTTCTGGTGGTCGTCACCCGGTCTCACCTTGGGGTCAGCCTGAAGGACGTACTCGTAAGAAGAAGGCGTCTGATTCCATGATTGTCCGCCGTCGTAAGTCGAACAAGAAGCGATAAGGAGCCGACTGCAAATGCCACGTAGTTTAAAGAAGGGTCCATTCGTGGACGGCCACCTTCA
>CAIJKC010000113.1 GCA_903821145.1 uncultured Actinomycetes bacterium
CGCGCTAGCACTCGTTGTATCAGGTGCCACCGCCGGGATCTCATCAGCACAAGCAGCTACTACTACCATCAAGCAGGGTGTGAAGTGTTCACCAGCTAAAGCTGTTAAGACAGTGAGCGGAGTCAAGTACACATGCACAACCAACCCAGCGGGAACTCCTGCTGGACTCACCTGGACTGCAAGCACATGCTTCGATGCGGCAGCTGCCTATAAGGCTACAAAAGCTCAGTACGATGATTTCGTCACATCACAGACCACAACCCTGGCAGCAATCAAGGCCTCTATTGATGCTTCGAAGCACTCGATAGATGTCTTAAATCAGGGAATTGCAGCTGCACAAACTAAGACCTACATCGTCGGCTATGACCATACGGTAAAACCAACCGCCACAATTACTGCTGTAGGTATCGACGCCGCTGTTGCTGCGATTAATACCAAGATTGCCACTGATACCGTCAAGCGTGATGCTGCTGGTAAGCAACGCGATGCCCTCAAGCTCACACTTGCTGCTAAATACACAGCAACTCAAATTGCTGGATGGGAATCTTCAGCAACAACCACAACTGGAAACAGTGACACAAATGTTGTGAACTTTGGACTCTGGGTCCGCGCCTATGCCGGCTATGACAGCGCAATCAGCAATGCTCAAAAGGATATTGCTAATCTGCAGAAGGTTCCTGCTAACTTCCAGGCAAAGCTTGTCAAGGCTCAAGCTCAGGTAGATTCAATGACCACTCGTTACAACACAGCTATCGCTAACCAGCCTGCCCAAACTCAGACAATCAAGTCTGCTTCAGATCAAGCACTCTTAGTTCGCAAGGCTGCATGTAAGGCAGGTTTGTAAAACTTCGTACTAACCAATAACAAGCGTCTTCAGGGTCGCGCTCGACGGATACTTAAAGAGTGCCGTTCGAGCGGGGCCCTGAAGTACTTTTCCAGCAAATGTAAATTGCGAACCATGTGCAGGGCAGAGCCACTTATTGCCAGTCTGCATCACTGTCACACCATTATGTGTGCAGCTGAGATTAATCACAGATAATCCTTTAACACCTGTGGCTGTTCGAATAATTGCAACTGAGGAACCATCAGATAAATCAATCGTTAAAACGCCACCGACTTTATTGAGTGCGGGGTTCTTGGTGAGATCGATACTCAACTTTCCATCTTTGCGTTGAGTCACACCAGTTGCAGCAACAGCTGCCTTCGCTATATCGGGGTTAACCCCTACTGCTAACGCAATCGCACCACAAATAACTGCACGGCGACCAATCTGCTTATCTATAGACATTCACTATCTCTCTGATTCGGGCTACTCTCACCAGGTGGTAATCGGCACGGCACGAAGATATCTCACCTTGCGTCTGGTTGCAGCGGGAGGGCTCCTTATTCATCTGGGAGTTCGCTTAATCTTTCCACAGCCGACTCTTTTTTC
Organism: uncultured Actinomycetes bacterium; assembly: GCA_903821145.1. GTDB lineage: Bacteria > Actinomycetota > Actinomycetes > Nanopelagicales > Nanopelagicaceae > PALSA-747. Next base: position 1,433 of record CAIJKC010000113.1, read on the forward strand.
AGATCTCCTTCTCTTTAATGCCGTGGCTCTGGCTGCAGCGCTCTCCGCATACTACGCCCCGCTCTTCAACGATCGGCTGGCGACGATCTCACTAGGTGCGGCGATGGGGTTTTGGGCACTGGGCTCCACGATCTCATCATGGAACTCCTTCATGACTTTTCACATCTGGGTTAGCAGCACCAATATCGCCTACGCCCTCTTCTATCCCTTCACACTCTTTGGCATGGTTCGAGCACTTTCTGCACGACGAAAAGTGAGCGCCCTTGAACTTCTCGATGTTGTCATCATCGCCTTAGGAATATCTAGTGTGATGGCATCACTATTGCTGCGCCCTGCCATGATCCATCTCACTGGCTCAGCCTTCACCGTCTTTCTTGCAATTCTCTATCCCATAGGCGATTGCGTTCTCTTGGTGATTGCAGTTCTCGCTGCGATATTGCAGCCAAAGGCTGCACGTTCCATCATCATGCTTTTTGGGGTCGCGATCTTTGCTGCAACAGATCTCTACTTTCTCTGGAAATCTGCTACCACTGGCTATCCCTTTGCATCACTCATGGACGATGGCTGGGTTCTTAGTCTCTTGGTTATTGCTGAATCACTCTGGCACCCTGGTGGGAACGGGAAATTATCAGAGCATGTGACATCGTTGGCGGCGACGATCGCACTTATCGCAAGCTCCACCATCTTAGGGATCGCCGCTGTGAGGCCGCATTACTTCCCTATTTTTGCGCTGATCCCTGCACTCATCACGATCATGCTGGCTTTCATGCGGATGTCGGTAGCTCTCCGAGAGGCGCGGCTAGCCGACAATGACCGAGAGCTGGCGCGCATCGATGAGTTAACTGGCTTAGCAAATAGGCGGCGATTTTTGGCTGAGATAGAACTTCTTGGAAGAAAGGAGGGGACGCTGCTCCTCCTTGATCTCGACGGTTTCAAAAAGATCAATGACTCGATGGGGCATGCAGTTGGTGACTACTTACTGAAGGAGATCTCACTGCGGTTCACTCGCGTGCTCAGCCATAGCGCCTTATTGGCAAGGCTCGGTGGGGATGAGTTTGGAGTCATTATCTATGGAGCAGAAAGGTATGGCCTTGAAGTGGCTCAAGCGCTGCAAGCTTCATTGAGTTATCCGGTAGCACTGAGTAATGGCGCAGCACAGGTTGGTGTGAGTATCGGCCGTGTTTGCAGTGATGGAAAAGGTGATCTCTTAAAACGAGCCGATGTGGCAATGTATGAGGCGAAGCGAAGTGGAAGTGGAATAGCTCTTGCTCGTGATTAGAACTACTCCGGTTTCTCCGGCTTGCGAGCTTTAATTTCATCTAACCGCCCGAGTGACTCCAACCGCTCCTTGGCATGATCAACGATCTGTGTTGGGTAATCGTGAAGATAGCCATCGAGCACATTCCACGGCTCATGAATATCAGGAGCGGATAGATGGCGCAGCTCTGGAATATATCTGCGGATGTAATCACCGGCCTCATCAAAGCGTTTGCCTTGCTCGATTGGATTGAAGACTCGGTAATACGGTGATGCATCCGTTCCCGTTCCAGCGGTCCATTGCCAGCCATGTGAGTTTGAAGCAACATCGAAATCAACGAGGTGTTCCTTAAAGAAATCAGCACCAAGCTGCCATTCAAGGTGGAGATCCTTGACCAGGAAGGAGGCAACAACCATGCGGGTGCGGTTATGCATCCACCCTTCACTCACTAATTGGCGCATCGCAGCGTCAACAAAGGGATATCCAGTGCGACCTTCGCACCAAGCCTTAAATTTCTCTCCCGGCTCGTCATAACGCATCGCAGCAAATTGTGGGGCGTAGTAGTCGCTGACAGTGTGTGGATTATGGTGCAAGACATCCCCATAAAACTCACGCCAAGCAAGTTCCTTGCGGTAGGTATCGTGAGCCTTGCTCTGACCAAGCTCGGCCAGGAGAGTGCGGGGATGAATTTCGCCCCACTTCAAATGTGCACTCAACTTACTTGTTCCATCAATGCCTGCGAGGTTTCTTGTTTCGTCATAGCTATCAAGAAGGTTCTCTTTAAAGTATTCCCACCGCTGGTGTGCTGCTTCTTCGCCAGCTGGTGTGAGGATCACACCTTCTGGCATCTGCCATGTTGGAAAACTTCGATCAGATGATGATGGAGTTACACAAGGGATCTCGGTGGGCCGTGGTGCGGGATCGCGCCACCCATGCGCCAGCCAGGCGCGATAGAAAGGTGTGTAAACCTTGTAGGGAGTGCCATCACTTGGCTTGCGCACACGCCCTGGCGCAATTGCATACGGACCGCCTGTTCGAATCAACGGTATGCCTGCCTCTTCGACTTTACGATCTCGTGCTAAGCCATACGGCTCGAACTCTTCAGAGATATGCACCTCGGTCGCGTTATAGCGCGCCATAAGTTCTTTCAAAACAGTTGCCTGATCCCCCACCATTGCATGCAGTGAGTTTCCAAGTGTCCGATCAAGTTCACGAAGTGATTGGCTCATGTAAGCCAGGCGCTTACCACCGCTCTGCTTATTCTGATTGGGGTCAAGAATGAAGACGGGAATGATCTCATCAGCTGATGCAATCGCAGCATTCAGTGCTGGGTGATCTGAAATTCTCAGGTCACGGCGAAACCAGATAATTGAACGGCGCATGAGGTAATCCTCTCATCCACTGATAAAAGCGCAATCAGAGATTGACCCCCGAACCCGACTAGGAGTGAAGTGCCTCTACCGCTGCATCAAATCCGTTGACAGAATCTGGCTTACGTGGGCCGTGGCCGATATAGCGAGCCGATGGGCGCACTAGACGTCCAGTCTGCTTCTGCTCCAGGATATGGGCTGACCAGCCAGCAGTACGCGCTGCTGTGAACATTGAGGTGAACATAGGCCCTGGAACTTCTGCAAAGTCCAAGACGATTGCTGCCCAGAACTCCACGTTTGTCTCAAGAACCCGCTCTGGGTGGCGCTCATGCAACTCAGCGAGCGCAGCTTGTTCAAGTGCAACAGCGACTTCATAGCGCGGTGCACCAAGTTCTTTTGCAGTGCGTCGCAGTGTACGGGCGCGAGGATCCTCAGCACGATAGACGCGGTGACCAAATCCCATCAGGCGTTCGCCACGATCCATGATGCCCTTCACATAGGCACGAGCATCGCCCATCTTCTCAACATCTTCAATCATGCCAAGAACACGTGATGGTGCACCGCCATGAAGTGGCCCAGACATCGCACCGATTGCACCGGAAAGTGCTGCGGCAACATCTGCACCGGTTGATGCGATAACGCGAGCGGTAAAGGTAGAGGCATTCATTCCATGCTCTGCAGCGGATGAGAAGTAAGCATCGATTGCGCGAACGTGAAGTGGATCAGGTTCTCCACGCCAGCGGATCATCATGCGCTCGACAACTGTATGCGCCTTATCGATCTCTGATTGTGGAACAGGTGGAAGGATCTGACCGCGAGCAGCTTGTGCAACATAAGAGAGCACCATGACAGAGGCACGAGCAAGATTGCTCCGTGCTTCTTCATCGCTAATATCAAGAAGTGGCTTGAAACCCCAAGCTGGTGCGAGCATTGCGATTGCTGACTGCACATCGACACGAATATCTCCGGAGTGCACTGGGAGTGGGAATGGTTCGGCTGGTGGAAGTCCTGGATTGAATTGATCATCGACGAGCAGGCCCCAGACATTTCCAAAGCTGATACGACCGACGAGATCTTCGATATCGACGCCGCGGTAACGAAGGGCGCTGCCCTCTTTATCGGGTTCAGCGATCGTTGATTCAAAGGCGATAACGCCCTCTAGCCCTGGCTTAAAGTCATCTGACATCGAGATTCTCCATCTTCCTGCGTCTGCGACCTACTCCGAGATTGCCGGTGAGCCGCTTTTACCTGTGCCTAGGTTGGCACTGCGGCAAGCCGTTAGCAAGCGAGCAGCCCCAGGTAGCACGTGTGTGGAAAGTGAGTTTAGATACATCCATGAGCACATCAGAGTCAGCCACACCCGAGGAGATCCGCGCATCGGTTCGGGCGATGCGCCACTCCTACGGTGAGGTTGGCCTTGTTGATGTCGACCCAAATCCGATCACGCAATTCTCACAGTGGCTCGCTGAAGCCGCAGCCAACCCAATGGTGGTTGAGGCCAACGCCATGATCCTTTCGACCTCAGAGAACGGCGTGATCTCTTCACGAACTGTCCTGCTCAAAGATGTGACGGGTGAGGGTTTCTCCTTCTTCACCAATTACGAGTCCCGTAAAGCGCGCGAGATGGCCAGCCATCCCCAAATCTCCCTGCTCTTCCCATGGTTCCCGCTAGAACGCCAGGTGATAGTTCAGGGCGTGGCAGAGAAGCTCTCACCCCAAGCAAGTGATGAGTACTTTGCGACAAGGCCCTGGGGAAGCCAGATCGGGGCATGGGCCTCAACTCAATCTGAGGAACTTGCCTCCCGCGATGAGCTCCAAGCCACGTACGACTCCTTTGCCGTGAAGTACCCAGAGGGAGAGCAGGTTCCACGCCCACCACATTGGGGTGGTTACCTCGTGCGACCCTCTACGATTGAACTCTGGCAGGGACGGTACTCGCGGTTGCATGATCGAGTCCGTTACATCGCAACCAATGAGGGTTGGGCCATTAAGCGCTTCTATCCGTAAGCGAGCACCAACGATTGAAAGGCAGTACTCATGAGCGAGATCATTATTCCGGCAAACCTTAAGCCCATCGATGGTCGCTTTGGTTGTGGTCCATCCAAGATCCGTCCTTCAGCTTTAGCTGCACTTGCTGCATCAGGAACATCGATCCTTGGAACCTCACATCGACAGAAGCCGGTGAAGAACGTTGTGAATCGCGTTCGCACAGGACTCGCCTCCCTCTTCAACCTTCCTGATGGCTATGAAGTCATTATCGGCAACGGCGGATCAACTGCCTTCTGGGATATCGCAACCTTTGGACTCATTGAGAAGAAATCTCAACACCTCAACTTTGGTGAGTTCTCCTCCAAATTCGCATCTGCCGCAAAAGAAGCGCCATTCCTTGATGATCCTTCAGTCATTAAAGCCGAACCTGGTTCTCACCCACTCCCTGTTGCAGAAGAGGGCATTGATCTCTACGCCTTGACACACAACGAGACCAGCACAGGTGTCTCTATGCCAATCATTCGCCCAGCAGGCATCGGTGATGCGCTCGTTGCAGTAGATGCAACAAGTGCTGCAGGTGGCTTGGATCTTGATATCTCACAATCAGATGTTTACTACTTTGCACCACAAAAATCCTTTGCCTCAGATGGCGGCCTCTGGATCGCAATCATGAGCCCTGCTGCCATTGCTCGCGTAGCAAAGATCAAAGAATCGGGACGTTGGGTTCCTGCCTTCTTCGATCTCACGATTGCCATTGATAACTCACGCCTTGATCAAACCTATAACACTCCAGCGGTCGCAACTCTGATTCTGCTTGCAGAACAGATCGAATGGATGAACCAGAATGGCGGCTTGGCATTCTCCTCTGGTCGATCAGCTGACTCTTCATCACGTCTCTACTCTTGGGCTGAGAAGACTTCATACACCACGCCATTTGTGACAGATCCCGCTATGCGCTCCAAGGTCGTTGGCACCATCAACTTTGATGAATCTATCGATGCGCTAGAAGTGGCGAAGATTCTTCGTGCCAATGGCATCGTTGATACCGATCCTTATCGCAAACTTGGTAAGAACCAACTGCGTATTGGCATGTTCCCTGCGGTCGATCCATCCGATATCGATGCACTCACCGCATCTATCGATTACATCGTAAGCGCGCTCGCTAAGTAGCGGATCAAGATGAGCTACAAGGTCAGAAGGATCGTCACACTCGCCGTTCTTGCTGGCCTCTGTCTACTTGTTCTCGTAAAAAGTTTCTAAGACTTCGTCGACTTTAATACTTGCTGGCGCGATTAATCGATCACGCATCAGAAGAAATACCGTGATCGGGGCGATGCTAGTCAGGAATCCGCAGAGCGCAATACTTTGCCGCACGCCAATCTGAGTACAGAGCCAGCCAATCAATGGTGAACCAAAGGGTGTTCCACCCATAAAGACCATGAGATAGATACCCATCACGCGGCCACGAATAGCAGGGTCGGTATGGGCTTGAATATAAGAATTGGCAGAAATCATTGTGGTGAGAGCGATCATTCCCACAATAGGAAGTGCGATTGCATAGAGAAGATAGGTTGGCGCGATAGCGGCAATAAGAAGTGTCCCGCCAAAGAGTGTGGCAAAACGTAATATAAAGCGAACGCCTCGGCGGGTATCTAACCTGGCTGCAAGTATTGCCGCGCTCAATGAGCCAATAGCGATTATTGTTCCTAGGAGCCCATAGGAGGCAGCGCCTTTGTGGAAGATCTGGGTCGCCATCAAAGCGTTATAGATCTGAAAATTCAAACCAAAGGTTCCGGCAAAGAAGACAGTAATCATCACTGCGATGATGTCTGGGCGAGCCCTGACATAGCGGATCGCTTCGATCGCTTTTGCAGAGCTCTTTGGTCGATCTTCAATAAAGAGATCGGATTCGCGAATGGCCAAAAGTGAGGCGATCACAAAAATATAGGAAGCTGCATTAAGTAAGAAGGATGGGCCTGTATGGAAGGCAGCAATCAAGAGCCCTGAGATACCAGGTCCAATAAGGCGACCAGCATTGAAATTGGCGGAGTTGAGGCTCACTGCATTTGCAAGGTCACTCTTGCCAACCATCTCAGAGGTGAAGGCCTGGCGAACTGGAGCATCGAGTGCGCCGAATAGTCCTAAGAAGAATGCGAGCGCAAAGACGTGCCAAATTCTCACATGGTGGGTGACGACTAAGAGTCCGAGAATCAGAGAGGTCAATCCCCCGCCAAGGTTTGTCATGAGCAGTAACTTTCGCTTGCTCATTCGGTCGGCGAGCGATCCCGCATACATCGAGAAGATCAGTGAAGGAAGAAACTGAAGACCGGTGACCAGGCCCAGATCACGGCCACTGTGCGTTAACTCAAGGACGAGCCAATCTTGAGCGATTCGCTGAGCCCACGATCCGACATTGGAGATGAAGTTGGAGGCGAAGAGGAGGCGAAAGTTTCGGTGGCGAAAGGAGCGTAAAGATCCTGTTTCCTTCACCCGTAGCGCCACTGCATAAGTCTAGTCATGGCTAGACTTTGAATATGAGACAGACCGTCATGATCTTGGTAAGTGGAACAGTGCTCTGGGTTGTCGCCCTCGTTGTTGAGATAGCAGCAAGCGCCTCATCGACCTCGCTCTGGATCTGTGTAAGCGGGATCATCATGGGATTGCTTGGACTTCGATATTCGATCAAGCGCCTACGACGTGAGGCGAGATCTCAGTAAGCTCTCGGGGCTTACCCTTCGATCTGCGCTGCAATTCCCTTGAGTACGCGGCTAAGGCGCTCTGCATCAGGACCTGATGGATGGCGGCCATGACGAAGGCCATTTCCAACCTTATCGAGCATCTTGATGGTGTCTTCAATAATCGTTGCAAGGTCATCGGTATTGATTCGAGTATTGGCAACAACAGATGCCGGCTCTTCGATGATGCGCACAGAGAGCGCTTGCGGTCCTTTACGACCTTCAGCAACACCGAACTCTAATTTTGTTCCTGGCTTTACCGTTGTCACACCAGAAGGAAGAGCATCGGAGGCAAGATAAACATCTTCACCCTCTTCAGAGGAGATAAATCCAAAACCTTTTTCAAGGCTAAACCATTTAACGCGGCCAATAGGCATCGGCTACTCCTTTCATATCTGAACTCAACGGTGCGGCTAGGGAGGTTATCCCTTGCTGCAAGAGGATTAGTTTAACTGATTATTCGGTAACGACGAGAGCCTCAGAGTGGGCTCCACAGCCATGATCGACTGAGACCACGCGGGCATCTTCGGGTGAGAGCGCATTGGCGCAGACTCCGAAGGCTGAGCGCAGCGATCCTGCGATCGGGATAAAGAAGGCGCAGCCCGAGCATGGCTTAGGCGCGTACTGAGCAATAGGAGTATTTGGACCACGATCGCCTTCATACCATCGCTTGCTGGCGGCATCGCGGCCAACGATGGAGAGTACGCGAGCTCTACCTAATCCAAATTCAAAGAGCTGTGCAGGGTCTAGCTCTTCATCGCCAGGCAGTGATGCAAACCCTGGAACGAGTCGCTCATCATCTGCTGATGTTGGGATGATGTCACCGACACCAATATCTCCTGGCTGAATTCGATCCTTGTAGGGAACCCACTCTGGCGCAATCAGTGATTCTGAACCTGGGAGCAACACAACATCGCAGATCGTCGTTGAAGAGTCTTCATCAACTTTTGCAACAGTGACTGCCCAACGCCACCCGTGATAACCAGGGAGGGCTGCTTCAAAGAGATAGGTCGCGATGCGATCATCATTATCAACGGAATGGAGCTCGCCCACGAAGGCCGAGTTATTCGCATCCTCGATTGCGGCAGCACGGGCTTGCTCAGCTGCGCCGAAGAGGTCGTTGATCGTTGTCATGAGAGAACCTTACTGTAAGAAAAAAGCCCCCGATTTCTCGGGGGCTGATAATCCTGCGATGGACTAGAAGTCCATATCCCCGCCGCCGGCAGGAGCCTGTTGCCCCTTTGGCTCAGGCTTGTCGGTGATGACAGCCTCGGTGGTTAAGAAGAGTGCTGCAATCGACGCCGCATTCTGCAGTGCAGAACGAGTTACCTTCGCTGGATCGATGATGCCGCTCTTGATCATATCTACGTACTCACCTGTCACAGCGTTGAGTCCAAAGCCTGATTCAAGATTGCGGACCTTCTCAACAACGACTCCGCCTTCAAGGCCAGCGTTGATAGAGATCTGCTTAAGAGGGGCTTCAATAGCGAATTCAACGATACGAGCACCAGTTGCTTCATCTCCTACGAGAGAGAGCTTGGCGAGAGCCTTACCTGCTTGGAGCAACGCAACGCCGCCGCCAGCAACGATGCCCTCTTCCACTGCAGCCTTCGCATTGCGAACAGCATCTTCAATACGGTGCTTACGCTCTTTGAGCTCTACCTCTGTTGCAGCGCCCGCCTTAATAACTGCGACGCCGCCAGCAAGCTTTGCTAGACGCTCTTGGAGCTTCTCACGATCATAGTCAGAGTCACTCTTCTCGATCTCGGCACGGATTTGATTGACGCGTCCCTTGATCTGCTCAGCATCTCCTGAACCTTCAACGATCGTTGTCTCTTCCTTTGCAACGACAACCTTGCGGGCGCGGCCAAGTAGTGACATATCAGCTGTCTCGAGCTTGAGACCAACTTCTTCAGAGATAACAGTTGCACCTGTGAGGATGGCGATATCTTGAAGCATGGCCTTACGGCGATCACCAAAGCCTGGTGCCTTTACAGCAACAGATTTGAATGTTCCACGAATCTTATTGACGACGAGAGTGGCAAGTGCTTCGCCCTCAACATCTTCAGCCAAAATGAGAAGCGGCTTACCTGACTGCATAACTTTCTCAAGAATAGGCAAGAGATCTTTGATGTTGCCGATCTTGGAGTTTGCAATGAGGATGTAGGCATCTTCAAGTACTGCCTCCATGCGATCTGAATCAGTGGTGAAGTATGGAGAGATATAACCCTTATCAAAACGCATTCCTTCAGTGAGCTCGAGTTCGAGTCCAAAGGTGTTGCTCTCTTCAACGGTGATAACGCCTTCCTTGCCGACCTTATCCATCGCCTCAGCGATCATCTCGCCAATCGTTGTATCAGCAGCAGAGATCGATGCAGTCGCAGCAATCTGCTCCTTTGTCTCAACTGGCTTTGCCATCGCTGAAAGTTCTGCAGAAATCGCTTCAACTGCCTTTTCAATGCCGCGCTTGATCGCCATTGGATTTGAACCGGCTGCAACGTTGCGTAGTCCTTCGCGAACCATTGCCTGGGCTAATACTGTTGCGGTGGTTGTTCCATCGCCTGCTACATCATCAGTCTTCTTTGCGACCTCTTTGACGAGCTCTGCGCCGATCTTCTCCCATGGGTCATCGAGCTCAATCTCTTTAGCGATCGAGACACCATCGTTTGTGATGGTTGGGGCTCCCCACTTCTTCTCGAGGACAACGTTGCGACCGCGGGGTCCAAGGGTTACCTTGACCGCATCTGCGAGAGCGTTCATGCCACGCTCTAGGCCGCGTCGGGCCTCTTCACTGAAGGCAATCATCTTTGCCATTGATATCTCCTCTAATACTTGGACGTACCTGGGCTTACCTATTCACCCTGCAGGGCCGGGAATTATCACTCGGCCACCTAGAGTGCTAAAGCCAAATCTAGCCCAAGCTAGTGCCGCCCTCAAATCGTGGCGGCCCAGTTGCGCCTCGCAGACCATTTGGGTGAGTTTCTGGACGCCTGCCCCTCCTCCAGCCTAGAGTTGGGCCACTCAGAGGGAACCCTCTCTGACCTTCATCCAACGGACCGTCGGGCACGTACCTGCCCGGAGAAGGAGTGATTGATCATGGCATCAGTCGTTTTCGAAAATGCATCACGTATCTACCCGGGCACAACTAAGCCCGCTGTCGATAAATTAAACCTCACAGTCAACGATGGCGAGTTCCTCGTTCTTGTTGGCCCATCAGGTTGCGGAAAGTCAACATCACTTCGCATGCTGGCCGGCCTCGAGGAGGTCGATGGCGGAACTATCCGTATCGGCGACCGCGATGTCACCAACGTTGCACCTAAAGACCGCGATATCGCAATGGTCTTCCAGTCATATGCGCTCTATCCACATATGTCTGTCTCTGAAAATATGGGCTTCGCCCTCAAGATTGCTGGCGTCGATAAGGTTGAGCGCGATCGTCGTGTCCTTGAAGCTGCAAAGCTTCTAGACCTCGAGCCTTACCTTGATCGTAAGCCAAAGGCTCTCTCTGGTGGACAACGCCAGCGTGTTGCAATGGGTCGCGCAATTGTTCGCGAACCACAAGTCTTCTTAATGGATGAACCACTATCAAACCTTGATGCAAAGCTCCGTGTTGCTACTCGCACACAGATCGCTGCGCTCCAGCGCCGTCTTGGTATTACGACAGTGTATGTAACGCACGACCAGGTCGAAGCTATGACCATGGGTGATCGCGTTGCTGTTCTCAAGGATGGCCTACTTCAGCAGGTCGACACACCACGCAACCTTTATGACAACCCAACAAATGCATTCGTTGCAGGCTTCATCGGCTCACCAGCCATGAACCTTCTCAACGTCAATGTATCTGGCGGTCAAGCACATGTTGGTGACTTCAAGTTTGCAGTCCCAGCATCAGCTGGATCAACTGTCACTGTTGGTGTTCGCCCAGAAGCCTTCGTTCCAGCAGCAACTGGCTTCAAGGTCTTGGTCGAAGTTGTTGAAGAGCTTGGCTCAGATGCCTTCGTCTACGGAAAGCCTGTCGATTCAGATGTGAAGTTCGCTCAAGATGGCGATGAAGGTGCTCAGGTAATTGTGCGTTGGGATCCAAAGAACCCACCAAAGCCTGGTCAGACAATCACTGTCGAAGCTAACCCAGCTGCGATCCATCTCTTCGATTCAACAACTGGAGAGCGCGTCGCAAAGTAAGTCAGTATTAAGCAAAAACCCCGCACCAGATGGTGCGGGGTTTTTTCTTGCTTAATTACTCGAGTTTAGGCAAGTGCCTTCTGGAGGTTCTCATCGATTGCTGCAAGGAATGCTTGAGTATTCAAATATGGCGCATCCTTGGAGATCAACAACGCCAGATCCTTTGTCATCTTTCCTGACTCAACTGTCTGAACACAGACTGCTTCAAGAGTTTGAGCAAACTTTGCTAGCTCAGGATTGTTATCAAGCTTTGCACGGTGGGCAAGGCCCTGTGTCCAAGCAAAGATTGATGCGATGGGATTCGTTGAGGTTTCCTTACCCTTTTGGTGATCACGGTAGTGACGAGTCACCGTTCCATGAGCTGCTTCAGATTCAACAACCTTGCCATCTGGAGTCATGAGCACAGAGGTCATAAGTCCAAGTGAGCCATAACCTTGAGCAACAGTGTCGGATTGGACGTCTCCGTCATAGTTCTTACAGGCCCAGACATAGCCGCCAGGCATACGAAGTGACATAGCAACCATGTCATCAATCAGGCGATGCTCATACCAAATTCCAAGCTTCTCGAATTCAGCCTTGAACTCTGCTTGATAGATCTCTTCAAAGATATCTTTGAAGCGACCGTCATAGGCCTTGAGGATGGTGTTCTTAGTTGAGAGATAGACCGGGTACTTACGCTTGATGCCGTAGTTGAGAGAGGCGCGAGCGAAGTCACGGATCGACTCATCCAAGTTATACATGGATAAGGCAACACCGGACGCTGGGAAATCAAAGACTGTGTGCTCAATAGGCGCTGAACCATCTTCAGGAACGAAGGTCATAGTGAGCTTGCCAGCACCTGGAACCTTGAAGTCTGTTGCACGGTATTGATCGCCAAAGGCGTGACGGCCGATCACGATGGGTTGGGTCCAGTGAGGAACCAGACGTGGAACATTGGAGATGATGATTGGCTCACGGAAGATAACGCCACCCAAGATATTGCGGATAGTTCCGTTGGGAGACTTCCACATCTTTTTAAGGCCAAACTCTTCAACGCGAGCTTCATCAGGAGTGATCGTGGCACATTTGATGCCAACGCCATGCTTTTGGATAGCTTTTGCCGCATCGATGGTGATCTGATCATCAGTCTCATCGCGCTTTTCCATGCCTAGGTCGTAATACTCAAGGTTCACGTCTAAGTAGGGCAGGATCAACTTATCTTTGATGAACTGCCAGATGATGCGAGTCATCTCATCGCCATCTAGCTCAACGACAGTGCCGGTTACTTTGATCTTCTCCATTTTTAGAGCTCCTTCACATCGGCTTGCTTGGCGCGGACAGCTTCGGCCGCAACTTTCAGGGCTTCAACTTCACTTGCAGTAAGGGCGCTTTCGACAACCTTGCGAATACCTCTCTTACCAATTTCTGCTTCTACGCCAAGATAGACGCCTTCGATTCCATATTGACCGTCAACCCATGCACACACTGGCATCACAGCACCAGAATCTTCAATGACGGCCTTGGCCATACGGGCTGCAGCAGCTGATGGTGCGTAGTAAGCAGAGCCTGTTTTCAGAAGAGCGACGACTTCAGCGCCACCATTACGTGTGCGGTCAACGAGTTCAGCAATATCAGCCTCACTCAATATTTCACTCAGTGGCTTTCCGTCGACGGTGCAACGGCTTGGGACTGGGACCATCGTCTCACCGTGTGAACCGAGGGTGAGAGTCTTCACAGAACCAACTGGCACGCCAACTTTTTCAGCAACAAAATTAGTAAAGCGAGCGGTATCGAGCATTCCAGCCTGACCCATGACCTGATTCTTAGGGAACCCGGTAGCGATCTGAGCGAGCGCAGTCATTTCATCGAGTGGATTTGAAACCACGATGATGACAGCGTGTGGTGAATGCTTGGCAATGTTCTCTGCAACACCGCGGACGATGCCAGCGTTGACACCAATAAGGTCCATACGTGACATACCTGGCTTACGGGGTAGCCCTGCGGTAATGACAACCACATCAGAGTTGGCAGTGGCTTCATAGCCAGCGCCTTCTGGCGTTGTTGTTGCGCCAATAATCTTGGTCTCGAAACCTTCGATCGCCCGAGATTGATTCATATCGAGTGCTAGGCCTTCAGGCTTTCCTTCAACAATATCGGTCAAGACTACGGTCTCGAAGATGTTGTATTCGGCTAAGCGAAGAGCTGTCGTAGACCCATAAAAACCCGATCCAACAACTGTGACTTTCCCGTTAAGCGCCATCTCTTACTAGCCTGCCTTCTCTCGAATTGATTGATCTGATGAAAATTCCTACCGAAATGCTACCTCGCATGAGGAAGGGTGATTGCCACGACCAAGAGGGCGCACGCTGTAGCAAGTGGCAGAAATAACTCGATTCTGCGCTTGGTTCCTACCCTTGTGTACTTCAGGTACGAGAAAGCGCCCCCACCCACGGCTAAGACGATCGCGCCTGAACGAACTGTGCCAAAGGCTGCAAGGGTAATTCCAATGAGAATGAGAATGATTGAAAGCCGCTCTGCCTTCGATGGTTGCGTTGCAGTGCTCATGCCCGAAGCGCTGCCTCGACCACATTGGTCAACAGCATTGCCCGAGTCATAGGACCCACTCCACCTGGATTAGGAGCAAAGTGCCCAGCAATCTCGCGAACATCGGGATGAACATCACCCTTTAAGCCCGAGTCAGTACGAGTAATACCAACATCAAGGATCGCAGCCCCTGGCTTAATCATCTCAGCGGTAATGGAGTGTGGCACTCCAACAGCGGCGATAACGATATCGGCACGGCGGGTGTGGAAAGCGAGGTCTTTCGTTGAAGTATGCGTTGTCGTCACGGTTGCATCATCCCCACGGCGGCTAAGGAGCAATCCCAGTGGGCGTCCCACTGTGAGACCGCGACCAACAATGACAACTTCGGCACCCTTGGTTGAGACGCCATAGCGATGGAGTAATTCAATAATTCCACGAGGGGTGCAGGGAAGTGGGGCAGCTTCACCCAAGACTAATTTTCCAAGATTAAGTGGATGCAGACCATCAGCATCTTTGGAGGGATCGATTGATTCCAAAATCAGATTGGCATGGATGCCTTTAGGAAGAGGAAGTTGCACGATATATCCAGTGCATTCATCTGCGTTATTCAGGTCATTAATTGCAGCGAGCACATCTGCTTGGGTTGAAGTCGCTGGAAGATCGATGCGAATCGAATGAATACCCACTTCCGCGCAATCGTGATGTTTACCGCCAACATAGGAATGAGAACCCGGGTCATCCCCCACGAGGATTGTTCCCAGCCCTGGCTTAGTCGCCATGGCATCAACTTTCACCTTGAGTTCAGCTTTGATGGTGGCAGCTGTTGCCTTGCCATCTAAGGTGATTGCGCTCATGGGTAGATCCTATCTTTCTAACGGCTTGGTTTACGCGTGCGAGAAATGGCGGGTGGAGGTGAAGAACATAGCGATTCCCGCTGCTTGCGCCGCTGCTATGACCTCTTCATCACGAACACTGCCGCCAGGTTGAACCACGGCGACAACTCCTGCATCAATCAATATTTGAAGGCCATCTGCAAAGGGGAAGAAGGCATCACTTGCTGCGACCGATCCTTGTGATCGATCTCCCGCTCTGTTCACTGCCAACCTGGCGGAATCAACACGATTGACCTGACCCATGCCAACCCCAACTGAGGCGCATTCATGGGCCAAAAGAATGGCGTTGCTCTTCACAGCGCGAACTGCGCGCCAGGCAAATGTGAGGTCACTGAGTATCTCTGCTGAAACCGGATCGCCACTTACTTGCTTCCAGTTCTTTGGGTCATCGCCAGCTGCATCAATGAGATCTGACCCTTGGATAAGTAGACCACCAGAAATAGGACGAAGTTCATCGCGTGGGATGGTGTAGCCATCGATGGTGAGCAATCGAATTGAAGGTTTCTTACTCAAAATGGTGATCGCTTCGGCCTCGAAAGAGGGCGCGATAACAACCTCAGTGAAGATCTCACCCAGATTCTTTGCCATCGCAACTGTGACTTCGCGATTTGCTGCAACTACTCCCCCAAAAGCTGAGATTGGATCACAGGCATGCGCCTTCTGATGCGCGATCGTTACGTTGCTTCCCGTTGCAATCCCACATGGGTTTGCATGCTTAATGATTGCCACACATGGCTCGCTGTGATCGAAGGCTGCACGAAGAGCAGCGTCGGCATCGGTGTAGTTATTAAAGGACATCTCTTTGCCATGCAGTTGCTTTGCCTGGGCAATACCACTGACACCTGGTGCTCCATAGACAGATGCGCTCTGGTGAGGGTTCTCGCCATATCGCAAACCAGAGATTCGGTGCCACACCTGGGCCCGCCAATCATCACTGGTATGAGTTTGTTCACCTAACCAGGTCGCGATCGCCATGTCATATTCAGCGGTCGTTCTGAAAGTCTCCATAGCAAGCATTACCCGCTCATCCTGGGTAAAGCCACCAGCGGCAATCGCAGCTAAAAGGCGTGGATATTGCGAAGGATCACTTACTACAGCAACGGAGCCGTGATTCTTTGCAGCTCCGCGGAGCATGCTTGGCCCACCAATATCAATCTGCTCAATGCATTCTGCAAAATCATCGGTTGAGGCAATGGTCTGAGTGAAGGGATAGAGATTTACAACGATCAAATCAAAGGGTGCAATCTCATGGTCTGCGATCGCTGAAAGGTGCTCTGCATTGTTTTGGTCGGCGAGAATTCCACCATGGATACGAGGATGCAGCGTCTTCACGCGACCACCCATCATCTCGGGGAAACCGGTGTAATCCTCAACTGCAATCACAGGGATATTGGCAGCTGCCAGTGTCTTCGCCGTGGAGCCAGTAGAGAGAATCTCAACCCCTGATTTATGCAGGGCGCTACCAAGTTCGATGAGCCCGGTTTTGTCATAGACGCTGATAAGCGCCCGGCGAATAACTTTTCTCTCACTCATCTTTATTGGGCTCCGTCATTTTCATCTAGCCAGGCGGTCAGCGCCTCAACGATGAGGTCTCGTTCCACAATCTTAATACGTTCGTGCAGGCTTTCCTCGCTATCACCAGGTTTGACCTCCACAGCTCGCTGTGCGATGACAGGACCAGTATCTACGCCAGCATCTACCCAATGAACGCTCGTTCCCGTCTGAGTCACGCCTGCTGCAAGAGCGTCTCTCACCGCATGAGCCCCAGGGAAAGCTGGAAGAAGTGCTGGGTGGGTATTCATCACTTTAAAGCCGGCTACATACTCTGCCGAGAGTATTCGCATAAACCCAACACTGATGACCAGATCGGGTGAGAGTGATTGGGTCAGAGAAGTAATGTCATCATCCCACTCACGTCGATCTTCTCGCATTGGCAGATAAAACCCCGGAACGCCAGCCTCTTGCGCGCGCGAAAGCGCGAGTGATTGCTTATCGGAGATTAAGCCAACGAATTCACAGCGATCATGAAAAGGTGCGTCAAAGAGTGCTTGAGCAAGAGAACCGGAGCCCGATGCAAGCAGAAGCACTCTCTTAGCCACGTTTGCGCACCCTCTTCACCAGTTCAGGAATATATGTGGTGAGCACAAGGAGTGCTGCAAAGGCGACCGCAAAGAAGGCTGGAAGGCGCCACCATGTGACTCCTACCGGATTCATCTCAGAGGTCAATAATTCACCAGATGAAAGATAGGTGAAGGTAGTGAGCAAGATCAGAGTCAGGATAGATGTGCGAAGGAGAAAGAATTGACGACTCTTAAAGAGTGAATTTTCACGAAGCACTGGAATCGCAACGATCAATGCAAAGAGTGGGACCAGGATGATTCCAAAGGAGAGAAGCGGGTGCTTACCAGTGGGAAGGGAAGCTAATAACGGTATCGCCGGAATCCCATGGACGGTGAAGTGAGTTGCTGAAAGTGTTGTTCCTGATCCAAGGTGGAAACCAATCCCAGAAATGTACGCCAGAGTAGAGAAGGCTGCATTAGGAATATATAGAACTTGAATAAGGAGGAAGAGAAATCCCCCAACAATCCCAGGAGCAACGACTACACCGAGATCATGGAGAAC
>CAIJKC010000114.1 GCA_903821145.1 uncultured Actinomycetes bacterium
CGAAGGCGGTTTCGATGGCATTCACGAATTCTTGGAGACTAAGTTCATCGGCGTAGAGATTTAGTGTCAACGTTGCAGGTTCGTGCAACACATGCACGCAATTCCATTTGGGCACTCTTTTTCATTATGGGTGTTCTCTCGATGGCATGGGTTCCACGTATTCCAGAGATTAAGCGTTCACTCGGAATCAATAATGGCCAATTCGGATTGCTTCTACTGACCTCATCCACCGCTTCGATTCTTGGTACCCAGTTTGTTGGCCGGCTCGTTCATCACTTTGGTAGCAAGACGGTTCTTCGAGTCGTAACTCTGGGGCTGCCTATCGGAGTAATTCTGATTTCACGAACTACTCACACCATTTTTGGCATGGCCTTTGCTCTCTTCTTCACCGCCTTCAATCTAGTCTCGATGGATCTCAGTATTAATGTTCAGGCCGTTGCTATCGAAAATCATCTGGGCCGCCGTTATATGTCGAGCTTTCATGGGATGTGGTCCGTTGGTGCACTTACTGCAACCATCTTTGGTGGATCAATTGCGCGGATAGCCGCACCTGAAACTAATCTTCTGATCATCGGTATCGCCGGGGCCCTGGCAAATACTTATGCGCTCTCCTTCTCCTTATCTAACGCAGAAGATGGGCACGAGGGCGATTCTGAGGCGACTGGGAAGATTCCACTCTTTGCGAAGAAGTATCTGATTCTTTGGCTACTCGGATTCGGCATGATCGGCGCGCTATTGCCGGAAGGTGCAGTCAGCGATTGGAGTGCGATCCTTCTTAAAGAGAATATGGGTATCGGGAAGGGACTCAATGCGACGGGCTATGGCTTCTTCGCATTGGCGATGGTGATCTCTCGTCTCACCGGTGACAAGATTTTGACCGTACTTGGTCCCGAGCGGACGATGAAACTCGGTGGATATATTGGTGGGTCAGGCCTTGCAATAGGAATCGCGATTGGCGTTCCACTCTCACACCATCACCCAATGCCGGCTTTGATCATCATTGATATCGGATTTCTTTTCGCTGGCCTTGGAGTCGGTCCGATGATCCCAGCGATGATGGTTGCCGCCGCCGCACTTCCTGGCATTGCACCGTCGGTTGCAATGAGCCGCATCTTGATCATCGGAATGGCTGCCTATTTTGTTGGGCCATCCCTCACCGGCGGACTAGCTCAATGGTTCAACTTGCCAGTGGCGATGTTCTTTCCTGCAGCAACTCTTATTTGTGCTGGCTGGTTGAGTCGCTCGTTGAAGGATTAAAAGTTAATGGGGTTTGTAGCCTAACTTCACGAGAGTTTCGCATTCAGCGATTGCATCAGTCAATATAGTCACGTTGATTCTTTTGTTTCTCGTGAGAGGTTGATGAGCCAACGGACAGTAAATGGATTCATCAAAATTCTCATTAAAGCTGTAAGTGAATGTTCTTCCCTCAACTTTATAACAGATTTCGACACCATCAACTGATTCGGTGATTATCTGATCGTCTAGAAGGCGTTTTGCCAGAATTCTAAGTCTTCCTTCTTCAGAATCACGGAGATCAAAAAAAGTATTTAAATACTCTTGAACATGGGGCTGCGCCTCAAGCAAGGGGTTCTCGATTTTCTCTGGGATGTGAATTGAAGTATTCACCAAAGGGTTCGCTCTCCTGAATCTCACAGCTGAATAGTAACTCAGGTCCCGCACAGTATGGATTCTTTTGTAGGTGATCGGGTACTTCCTGCATACTGCCATTTTCCGTCAATGAAGGCTCTGGCATAAGCAACACCAAACCATTTTGTTGGAATCGAGTTCTTGCAAATGACATATTTGTCCTGGAGTGCGACAGTAAAGCCAGAGTTTTCCCCTCCGCTCTGTGAATTGATAAAAGGGCCGTAAAATCGGTCGGCTGGTAATTGCTCCTTATAAATACGAAGGGTAATTTTCACCTTGGTCTGCATTCGGTTGCAGATTGAATAGACATTAACTTTTACAGCTTTAACGTTTTGATGTTTTAATATTGTGTTCGAGATGTGTGCATTATCGACCTGTAGCCGACACTCTGCTTTTGGAACCTTTATTGGAGAAATGGGTTCAGATGTATTTGCTGAAGCCGAGGTATTAGTACAAATTAAAATTGGAAAAGTGAGCGCGACCAGAAGGAAGATTATTTTCATGGCGGGAGAATCTCGCGAGAACGAAAAACGCGCAGAAAGTTATCCACACAGGCTTGGCGGAGGATGTCCAAGCCATTGATGAGCGAACTTGGTGATCGGTTCTAGCTGAGCCAGTGAAAAACGAGCGGAGGATGAGGGATTTGAACCCTCGAAAGGTTGCCCTTTACACGCTTTCCAAGCGTGCGCACTCGGCCGCTATGCGAATCCTCCTGTGCTGGCCGCAGTCACCCACCCCAAGGGGGAGATCCTGCGCGTCATTACGGGTCGTAGCCTATCGGCTCTAGAAACTATGATTACCCTCAGATCCTCCGTGCGGCGTCACCGTACTGAACTCCCCCAGGGCAGGAATGCAGCAAGGGTAGGTCCGCTCTGGCGGGTGTGCGGGGGATCCCAATAATTAGCTCGATATGTCCCGATAAGTAGAGAAGGAGATGGCGATGTCACTCGCGTTATATCGCAAGTATCGACCATCATCCTTTGGCGAAGTCATCGGCCAAGATCATGTCACCGAACCACTCTCTAATGCTCTGACATCTGGTTCGATCCATCACGCTTATCTCTTTAGTGGTCCTCGTGGTTGCGGCAAGACATCATCTGCACGCATCATGGCGCGATCACTCAATTGCGAAAAGGGACCAACACCTAATCCTTGTGGTGAGTGCCAGTCCTGCCGCGATCTAGTGGCTAATGGTCCAGGATCTATCGATGTCATGGAACTCGATGCTGCTACCCACGGATTAGTTGATGATGCGCGCGATCTTCGCGACAAAGCTTTCTTTGCACCTGTGCAATCTCGTTACAAGATCTACATCATCGATGAGGCGCACCACCTCGGACCCGGCGCTGCAAACGCCTTACTTAAAGTTGTATAAGAGCCACCACCACACGTTCTCTTTATCTTTGCTACTACCGAACCAGATAAGTTGATCTCAACTATTCGTTCGCGAACCCATCACTATCCATTCCGTTTGGTACCCCCAGCAGTTCTCGCTGAACACCTTGAAGGTGTCTGCAAGCAAGAAGGTATTGCTGTTGCAAAAGGCGTTATTCCATTAGTGGTTCGCGCATCCGGTGGATCCGTCCGTGATGCACTCTCTGTCCTTGGTCAGCTCCTTGCTGGTGCAGGTAAAGATGGCGTCACATACGAAGTCGCTACCGCGCTCCTTGGCTATACCGATGGTGCACTCCTCGACGAGGCTATTGATGCACTTGCTGCCCGTGATGGGGCTTCACTCTTTAATACCGTAAATCGCGTTGTTGAGTCAGGACATGATCCCCGCCGTTTCACCCAGGACCTCCTAGAACGTCTGCGTGATCTCATCATTGTGGGTGCTTCAAAAGATAACGCGTCACATATCTTGCGCGAATATCCATCAGATCAGCTTGAGCGGATGAAGAATCAGGCCCAACTATTAGGTGCTGGGACGCTCATTAGATCAGCAGATATCGCTGCCGATGGCCTTACCCAGATGCGTGGCGCCACTGCCCCGCGCCTCATCCTCGAACTTATTTGTGCTCGAATCTTGCTCCCGGGCAATGATGACCAAGGTCTGCTCGCGCGCATCGAACGACTTGAGAACGGTATTGCTATTACGGCACCTGTTGCAAAGGCAGCACCTGCTCCAAAGATTGAAGTAGCCGCACCTGTGCAACCGAAGGCAGAAGTCAAAGCTGAGCCAAAGGAAGAAGTGAAGGCAGAACCAGTTGCTGAAAAACCAGCTCCTGTTGCACCAGC
>CAIJKC010000115.1 GCA_903821145.1 uncultured Actinomycetes bacterium
AACCTACCTGCTCTGCATCCCGACCTATAACGAGTCGGAGAATATCCTTGAGATCATCGGGCGCAGCCTTGATCTACAGATTCACGGCCTTGAGATTCTCGTCATCGACGATGGCTCTCCTGATGGCACAGCCGATCTTGTTGAAACGATCGATTCAGAGCGACTTCATATTCTCAAACGAAGAAAGAAAGAGGGATTGGGGCCAGCTTATTTGGCTGGTTTTGCCTGGGGATTGGCCCGTGGATTTGATTACTTCATCGAGATGGACGCCGATGGCTCCCATCAACCCGAGCAATTGCCTCAGCTCTTGGCAGCCTGCGCCAGTTCTGATCTGGTTCTCGGGACGAGGTGGATGCCAGGTGGAAGAGTGGAAAACTGGCCGGCCTATCGAAAGGCGATCTCTAGGCTCGGAACCTTTTATGCCGAAATCGCTCTCAAATTGCCCTATAAGGACCTCACGGGTGGCTACCGGATCCTCAGTCGCAAACTTCTAGAAAGTATTGATCTCAGCTCTATCCAGGCCCATGGATATGGATTCCAAATTGAGATGGCGATGAGAGCTCACCAGCAGAATCTCGTGATCACAGAGGTGCCGATTACCTTCATCGAACGGACAAAGGGAAAGTCCAAGATGAGCCGAAGAATCGTCTTAGAAGCGCTGATCAGAACGACACAATGGGGTTTCCAGCGTAGGTTATATCGCCGATAATCTACATTATGTTAACTAAGAAAAACTCTAATTGATCGCCAGCTCCTCTATCGGTGGGCAAGAGCAGACCAGATTGCGGTCTCCAAATGCGCCATCGATACGTCCGACCGTGGGCCAATACTTGCCCTTGGTGCCGATCAATTCCCCAGGAATAAGCCCTGTGAGCGTGGCTGGGAAGGCTCCAACCTCTCGGGCGTAACTTCTCTCCCAGTTTGTCGCAGCGATGGCTCCAATGGTGTGTGGGGCGTGGCGAAGTGGTGACTGCTCTACTTCGATCTTGCCCGCAATGACGTTCTCGATCTCCGAGCGAATGGCGATCATCGCATCAATGAATCGATTCATCTCGAGAATATCTTCAGATTCAGTTGGCTCGATCATCAGAGTTCCCGCTACCGGGAAGGACATCGTTGGGGCGTGGAAGCCAAAGTCCATCAACCGCTTAGCGATGTCATCGACTGTTACCCCTGAGATCTTGGTGATCTCTCGAAGATCCAAAATGCACTCGTGGGCGATCAATCCATTGGCCCCGGTATAGAGGATTGGGTATGAATCCTTGAGTCGTGCTGCCATGTAATTGGCATTGAGAATGGCTACCTCTGTTGCATGGGTGAGGCCTTCTCCCCCCATCAGACGAATGTAAGCCCAAGAGATCGGCAAAATGCTCGCTGAACCAAAAGGCGCTGCTGAAATCGGTCCAGGTCCAGTTGCAGGACCAGCTAATGGATCGAGTGGGTGGTTGGGTAAGAAGGGCGCAAGGTGGGCCTTAGCAATGACTGGGCCGACGCCTGGTCCCCCACCACCATGTGGAATACAGAAAGTTTTGTGAAGATTCAGATGTGAAACATCCGCTCCAAATTTGCCAGGCTGCGCAGTTCCCACAAGGGCGTTGAGATTGGCGCCATCGACATACACCTGTCCGCCAGCATCATGAATAAGTGCACAGATCTCTGAGATGGCGGATTCAAATACTCCGTGTGTGGATGGATAGGTGACCATAAGAGCAGCAAGAGAGGATCCATAGGTTGCGATCTTCTCCTTGATATCACCGACGCTGACATTGCCATGCTCATCGCACTCGACAACTACTACCTTCATCCCGGCCATTACTGCGCTCGCAGCATTTGTTCCGTGAGCACTTGATGGAATGAGGCAGATGTTTCGATCGGTCTCTCCCCGTGAATCATGAAAGTTACGGATCGCGAGAAGGCCAGCGAACTCCCCTTGGCTGCCAGCATTCGGCTGAAGTGAGACCGCGTCATAACCAGTGATTTCTACAAGCCATTTGGACAATTGAGCGATCAGCAATCGTGAACCTTGCGTCTGCTCTGCGGGAGCAAATGGGTGAAGGGATGCGAACTCAGGCCATGTCACAGCTTCCATCTCTGTGGTCGCATTCAACTTCATTGTGCAGGAGCCAAGCGGGATCATCGTCCGATCCAACGCTAGATCTCGATCTGCCAACGTGCGCAGATAACGCATCATCGATGTCTCTGACTGGTAGGTGTTGAAGACTGGGTGCGTCAGATATGACGACTCTCGTCGGAAGGAGGCTGCAATCTCTGAGCCGGAGCTATCTTGTAGGCCGAGAATCTCGAGGACTTCAAGGAAGGTCGCTTCTGTGATGGTCTCGTCAAAGGAGATGCGGATCTGCGTATCGGAGACTTTTCCAAAATTAATCTTCTTCTTGACAGCGGCAGTGTGGACAAGCGCAGCATCTTCAACATCGATCGTTACTGTGTCAAAGATATTCTCGTTGCGTGAATGAGATGCACTTTGCAACCGTGATGCATACCAATGGATTCGCTCTGCAATCCCCCGAAGACCTTGCGGACCATGCCACATTGCATAGAAGGCACTCATGTTCGCGAGCAGAACTTGCGCAGTACAGATGTTACTTGTCGCCTTATCGCGGCGAATATGTTGTTCTCGAGTTTGCAACGCTAAACGAAAAGCAGGATTGCCATGTGAATCGATGCTCTGACCTACTAATCTGCCGGGAAGAGATCTCTCTAGCCCAGCTCTTACGGCCATGAAGCCAGCATGCGGTCCACCAAAGCCCATAGGAACACCAAAGCGTTGAGCGGTGCCAACTGCGATATCAGCCCCCCACTCCCCTGGTGCTTTAATAAGTGTCAGTGCGAGGAGATCAGTGGCTGCAATGACAAGTGCTTGCTTGGCATGCGCAAACTCCGAGACCTTCGAGTAATCGAGAATCTCGCCCGTTGCATCTGGATATTGCAGAAGAAGTCCAAAGAACTCTCCGTCGAAACCATCTCGCAGGAGATGACCGGCATCAATTTCAATGACTGTGATTCCCAGCGGTTTTGCGCGTGTATGAACAACGGCCTTCGTTTGGGCGTGTACGTTCTCCTCGATAAGAAATACGGCCTCTTCTCCAGCTTTGGAGGACCTTCGAGCCAACGTCATTGCCTCTGCGGCTGCAGTTCCTTCATCAAGCATGGAAGCATTGGAAAGTTTTAGTGCCGTCATTTCACATATCACTGTCTGGAATGCAAAGAGGGCTTCGAGCCGTCCTTGTGAAATCTCAGGTTGGTAAGGGGTGTAGGCGGTGTACCACGCTGGATTTTCTAGAACGTTTCTCTTAATCACTGGTGGAGTAATCGTCCCGTAATACCCACTACCTATGAGAGATGTAAAGATCTGATTCTGCGAAGCAATCTCGCGCAACTCTGCGATCACTTCGACTTCACTCTTCGCGGCGTCTAATACATCGGCTAACGTCTTCTCGATCTGGATGTTTTTCGGGACGACATCGCTGATGAACTTCTTGATATCGGAATACCCAAGGACCTGAAGCATCTGCTCTTCATCAGAGCTTGTCGGGCCGATATGGCGATTAACAAACTGCTCGCCTTGATGTTTCATTATCGCTCCCCTAGCTTGTGATGTAGGGGAAGAATATTGGGTTTAGGCCCCTTTTGCCTTTCGACGGCGAGAAAGTTCGTCGTTGCCTACGTTACCTACGACACCTACAGATTCGCCATTAACTTCACCTTGGAGAGTGGAGAGTGACCCCTCGACCTCACTCCACACTTTGGAGATCGCGATCCCGAAGACGCCTTGGCCCCCTTGAAGAAGGTCGACAATTTCATCCGCGCTGGCACACTCATAAATCGTCGTACCATCGCTCATCAACGTCATGCTCTCAAGATCGGAGACTCCCCTACTTCGTAGATGCTCTACGGCGGTGCGAATATTCTGGAGTGATACGCCAGTATCTAAAAGGCGCTTAACAATTTTCAAAACCAAAATATCTCTGAATCCATAAAGTCGTTGTGAGCCCGAACCTGAGGCTCCCTTGATACCCGGCTCAACCAAACCAGTACGAGCCCAATAGTCGAGCTGACGATAGGTAATACCGGCCGCTACGCAGGCTGTGGCGCCACGGTAGCCGATATCAGGGTCAGGAAGGTGATCGCTCATCAGAACTCACTTCTATGGGGAATGGCTAAAGCATAGGTTGAGGGTTTCATGGAGGCAATCATCGACACGCCAGACCCTCCCAAACTTTCAAGTAGTGGTTGAGGGTTACCCTGCGAAGTCATCAGGGTTGATCTGATCGAGGAATTCCCGGAATTTTTCGACCTCATCCTCGGCGGCATCCGGGATCTCAATACCCACCGCCGCAAAGAGTTCGACCGTTGCAAAGACTGGGACGTCCATGCGAAGTGCCAGGGCGATTGCATCACTAGGCCTGGCCGAGATCGCCTTCTCCCCCGCGAAATTAAGAGTTGCGTAGAAGATTCCATCCTTGATCTGCGTCAAGTGAACCGATTCGAGCACCGTTGCCATCTCATCGATGATCGTCTTCATCAGATCATGAGTCATGGGCCGTGGTGGCAGGACTCCTTGTTGGGCAAAGGCGATCGAACTCGCCTCAACTGCTCCCACCCAGATTGGCAGGTATCGGATCCCGCCTACTTCACGGAGCAAAACAATCGGTTGGTTGGAAGGCATCTCAACGCGAACTCCAATAACTTCAACAGGAAGAAGATCGCCACTGCTCATTTTTGGCCGTCTAACTATTTAGAACGGTGAAGACCGGCGCGAACCAGTGCCGCATGCAAGCGGACCGAGATTGCTGCCAATTCATTCTGAACCTCTTCGGCACGAGCCTTAGCCTCTGAACTCTTTTGACGCACAAGTGGCGTGATGACCTGTTCCACTAGTCCGACCTCACGGTCTGCTGCACTCTTAAACGAACGAAGGTGACGAGCTTCAATGCCAAAGGCAGCCATCTCAGATACCGCTCTTGCGACCGCCAGGCTATCTGCGTCGTAGTAACGACCCTTCATCGTGATCAACCCAAAGCCTTCGATCTCAGTGAGTTGATCTTCTGTCAATCCAGAGCTTTGAAGAAGTTCAACTCGTGACAGCCGAAGCTCGCTAGCTTCACCAAAATGTTGTGGTGCGAATTCGCCATCAACAGTTGCCAGTCGTGGCGCTGCTGCTGAACCTGGCGTGGAGGCTGGGGTGAGGCCTCGATCTAAAGCATCTAAATTCTCTTTTATAACTCGCAAGGGCAGGTACTGATCGCGTTGGGCGGCAAGGACATATCGAAGGCGATCGAGGTCAACGCTTGTGAATTTACGGTATCCCGAAGGAGTGCGTTGCGGATCGATCAAACCCTCAGCTTCGAGGAAGCGAATCTTTGAAATGGTTACATCCGGGAACTCGCCACGGAGTTTGCTGAGAACCTCTCCGATGCTCAAATATGCACGTGCTGGAACGCTCATGAATTTCCCTTCCCGGAAAAATATGTTAAACGGAATTTACCAATGTGAACTTCATCGCCCACTACAAGTCGCTCCCGCTCAAGCGGTTGCGAATTGAGATATGTGCCATTCAGACTTCCTAAATCAGCGATCGCGTAATTTTCGCCATCCTTGCTAATCTCGGCATGCTTCCTTGAGACCGTCACATCATCGAGGAAGATCGCAGACTTGGGATCTCTACCGATAGTTGTCACTTCATCGTTGATCAGGAAACGTGCACCCATATTAGCTCCTGCCAGAACCATCAACATCGCAGAGTTCTTCGGCAGCTGCCCGAGAATCTCTCTCTCCTCATTTGTGAGGGAGGAGAAAATCTCTTCAATATTGCGCTGGTTTCTCACCGATCGCAACGAGGAGAGATGGATCGTTGAGGTGAGATCAACATCTGAAGAGCTCTTGCTCCCACTTCCCTGCCCATCCCCTGGGGTCTTGGGTGATGTATCCACGTAGACCTCCCGAGTTCGATAGGGCGAGCCGCGATTAGCTCACAAGGCAAATGCAGCAGAGCGATGAAACAGTGAAGAGTTGATCTAGATCAGAAGACCTCACGGGGAAGGGTTGAGGTCAACTGGAGGCTGACACTATTGCCCTGCGCGTTGTGGGTCAAGCGGTTATTTCGAGGTACTCGGCTGCACTGAGCAGATCTGAAGGCGTTCCTGCAACCTCGACATCTGCGATCCAGCCAGCCCCGTAAGGATCTGAGTTAAGGGATTCTGGTGCACTATCGAGATCTGGATTGATTGCAACGACCTTGCCACTCACTGGGGCATAAATCTCACTGACCGACTTCGTCGATTCCACCTCTCCGCAGACTGCGCCCGCGGTGAGAACTTCTCCTACCTTAGGCAGTTGGATATAGACGATGTCACCAAGGGCTCCTTGGGCAAAGTCGGTAATACCCATTCGCACAATGCCGCCAGGCCGATCTTCCACCCACTCGTGCTCTTTTGTATATTTCAAATTCTCTGGAGCCTTTGACATCTCTTAGCTCTTCCTTCCGGTTGCAAGCGCTTCGCGCGTGTATTCAATAGCTGTGACTATGTATAACCCTATCCCCCAGAGCGCAAAACTCCATCCCAAAATATGGGCCACTCGACCGAGCCCATGTCCAGATTGCAGAAGCAGGAAGGGGAAGGCGTAGAGCAGATTAAAGGTCGCGGCCTTACCTAAGAATGAGACTTTGAAGATCTCACCTGACGTTCGCTTCTTATACAAGAGAGCGCCAGCCATCCAAAAGTCTCGTAGCAAAAGCACGATGACGATCCACCACGGAATGTAATGACGGATAGCAAGTGCAATGACCGTTGCTGCAATGTAGGCCCGATCGATAGTGGGGTCCATCGCAGCTCCCAGAGCCGACTCCTGTTTGAGTGCGCGAGCGACTTTGCCGTCGGCATAGTCCGTGAAGGCTCCGATGGCCAGGACGGCAAAGCTCCAGCCCGAATTGTGTTGGCTTAAAAAGAGCCAAAGAAAAAGTGGGATTCCAAAGGCCCGTAGAAGAGTAAGTCCATTGGGGATGGTAAGAATCGCCCTCTCGTTTGCCACCGTCCCTACTCCTTATCGCGCTCTTTGATCTTCAATGAGACTTCAACGGGGCTGCCATCAAAGCCGAATTCCTCGCGTAGTCGCCGCTCGATGAATCGACGGTAAGAGGCTTCGACCCAGTCACTGGCGAAAATAACGAATTTTGGCGGCATGATCGCGGCCTGGGTTGCAAAGCGAATCTTCGGCTGTTTTCCACCACGAACAGGCGGCGGAGTTGCTGAGATGAGTGCTCCAAGAAATGCGTTGAGCTTCGAGGTCGGAACGCGCTTCTCCCAGCTTGTGATGGAGGTGCGAAGCGCCGGTGCAAGTCGGTCACGGTGCCAGCCAGTCCTCGCCGAAATATTGACCCGCTGAGCCCATGGGTAGCGCTCTAGTTGGCGCTCCATCTCTTTGGCAAGTTGGCTTTGGCGATCATCGTCCACCAAATCCCACTTATTCATCACCAAGACAAGTGCACGCCCAGCTTCTTCAGCCATCGTGACAATGCGAATATCTTGCTCCGTCAATGGTTCGGAGGCATCAAAGACGACGACTGCAACTTCGGCTCGAGCAAGTGCATTTGCTGTTCGCAAAGAGGCGTAATAGTCAGTTCCAGAATCTTGATGACTACGCCGTCTGATTCCAGCAGTATCAATAAAGCGCCACGTACTCCCGCCAAAATTGATGAGCTCATCAACCGGATCACGAGTGGTGCCTGCAACGTCGTCAACAAGGACTCGATCTTCACCAGCTAAAGCATTGAGAAGACTCGATTTACCAACATTTGGTCTTCCTACCAAAGCGATGCGGCGATAGCCATCATCCATAGGTTCACTACCAACTTCAGGCAATTTAACAATGAGAAGATCCATCAGATCTCCCGCTCCTCGCCCGTGCAGCGCCGAAACGAAGTGTGGCTCCCCTAGCCCAAGATTCCAAAGTGCGTGCGCTTGAGATTCCTCTGCTGTTCCATCAACCTTATTTGCAACAAGAATGACTGTCTTGCCAGAACGACGAAGGAGAGTTAACAATGCTTCGTCTTCATCAAGTGCTCCCACTTGTGCATCCACAACAAAGAGAACAACATCAGATTCAGCGATCGCAATCTCTGACCCTGCAGTGATCTTTTCAGAGATTCCCTCTGGCTTAACTTCCCAGCCACCAGTGTCAATGAGCAAAAATCGTCGACCATTCCACTCCGCTTCATACTTCACGCGATCACGCGTCACACCAGGAGTGTCTTCAACAATCGCTTCTCTGCGGCCAATGATTCGATTTACTAATGTTGATTTACCAACGTTTGGACGTCCAATAACGGCAACTTTTGGTAGACCTAGAAGGTTGCGTTCCTTAAGCCATCCCCAGACAACCTCAACCACTTCCTCGAGATCAAGATTGGTTGAGTCAATCTCCAGCGCATCTTCTGCCATCCGCAGAGGTGAAATTTTGCGTTGCGTATCAATCGCATCACGGCTTGCTAAAGACTTCTCAATCTGCGCTGTATCCCCCTCGTTCAACTCATTCTCACGACGAGCTGTCCTTTGCTGAAGGTCGGCATAGAGGAAGATCTTCATGTGGGCTTCAGGTGCAACGACAGTTCCAATGTCACGCCCTTCGACCACGATCCCATGCTCTGCGGCATGAATCATCTCGCGTTGCATGTGTAGAAGATGCTCGCGCACCTCTCCCATCTGCGCATAGATACTCACCTGATCGGTGACCCTCAAGGAGCGAATCGCTTCTGAAATATCTCGATCTGCAACGAAAATCTTTGGATCAGCAGGGTCGCCATCAAAGGTGATGCCTGCCTCCTCACACGCTCGAACCAATTCACGTGGATTGGTTATTCCGCGATCAAGAGCAAGCCAGGTAACCGCTCGATAAAGAGCACCGGTGTCTAGGTAATCCCAATTGGCTCGTAGGGCTATAGCTTTTGCAGTGGAAGATTTTCCGGAACCACTCGGACCATCTATCGCGATCACGGTAGTCGACATGTGGAGAACCTTACTGTTTATGAAGAGCGAGGCTTGTGCGCGAGCCAGCCCTGCTGAAGCAGATGAGCGTGGAGCTTGGTTGCATCATCAGCAGAAAGGGCCAATGTCACAAGACCAGTTTGCTGGCCAGGGCTATGTTCAATAGTGAGATCTTCAACGTTCACACCAACGCTTTCACACTCCGAAAAGATCTTGGCCAATTGACCCGGTTTGTCTTGAATGACTATTGGAAGTAGGTCGTAGTTTCGACCTCTCCCTCCATGTTTGCCGGGGATCAAAGCTCGACCCACATTGCCCTTTGCAATGATCTCGCGCACGCCTTCTCGATCGCCTTCTTCAAGTCTTTCTATCAATTTGTCGATAGATCCTCTTACCGATTCTAGAAGGGGTAGAACTTCCTTCCCATTGATCGTTAAGAGCGCGGACCACAGATCTGGAGAACTAGCTGCAAGGCGCGAAGTGTCCCTCAACCCTGCTCCCGCGAGCGTTAGATCCTCTGCAGAATGCTCTGCTAATTCAGCTCCGAGTATCGAGGAAAGCACCTGTGGCAGATGCGAGATGAGGGCAATCTGCTCATCGTGAACCTGTGGGTCGAGCTCAAAAGCGCTCGCACCAGTACTTTCGATGAGATTTCGCACGGTTTCAATAAAGAGGGCGTCTGTCTGAGGGCTTGGTGTGATAATCCATGCCCTACCTTCAAAAAGATCTGCCCTTGCGCTTTCCGGACCTACAAATTCGCGGCCAGCCATCGGGTGCGTACCCAAAAATCTCGCATTTAATCCAGGAATTCTACCGACTTCTAGTAGAAGGTTAGACTTTAAACCGCTTATATCTATAAACCTTGAGTCAGGATTGTCTTTATATTGCTCCAAAAGGACCGCCAACGTCATCTCAACTGGGGTTGCAACAACAACAAGATCGGGAGTGACAATAGGCTGAGAACCGACGAGGTCTTTTGCTAGCTTTTCATGGACGCTATTTTGATCCACCATTTCAAGCTCATGGCCCGCGCTGCGCAACGCCAAGCCCAGGGATGTTCCCATCAATCCCGAGCCCACTATGCGTATCTTCATTATTGGCGTTCCTATCTCAATTTCTAGTCAAAATGATTCGATGATGGGCTATTGAGCAATATCTCGACGTAGGACTTCCGCTCCGCGACGATAAATATGGCGAATATCCTTCATTTCAAGCTCTGAATATGCATGAATCATGACCCTTACTACCCTGGGTAGAGCCCCGGGGACATCTATTTCGACTGCGCACATCAGTGGTACATCGCCAAGATTCAATGACCTAGCGGTCTTTGCTGGAAACTCGCATTTCAGGTCTGGTGTGCTTGTGAACAAAATCGAGATGAGATCTTCATGGCTCAAAGAATTCGAAGAGAACATATCCTCCAGAAGCTCACAGACGGCAATTTCCATCTCTGCGGGCTCATCGGCCCCCAACTGTGTGGCACCTCTAAATGCTCTAACCTTCATACTCGAACCTTACTCCCTCGCCGACTTGTAAGGAATGTTCATTTAACGTGTTAACACTTAATCTTTTTATCTGTTTTTACGATTTTTGAAAGTCGATAAACCTTGGTCCTCACCTAGCCTCCTCTTCAATTATCGACTTAGATATTTTAAGACGTCCTAGTACGCATGATTTTGTCGATAAAAGGTTTTTCTTTTCCTACGAAATATCGATATAGAGGTTAAACCTTTTTTACTATTTCGATTTATCGCTTTAACTTTAAATCCTTAAACAGTTTTGCTAACTCCCCTTCGTTGAGGTTGCGCCAACGGCCCTCTTTGAGGTCGCCAATCGATATGGGTCCGAAGTCGGTACGGATAAGGCGGATGACCGGAAGTTCGAGGGCCATGAACATCCTGCGGACGATATGGTAGCGACCTTCGTGGATCGATACTTCCGCCCATGAGTGCTTCTGACTGATCTCGCGGACGCTCTTCACATCAAGGGCCCGAGCCATGCCATCCTCCAATTCAACCCCCTTCAACAGGGCATCGATTGAAGCCTTACTGAGCGAACCTTCAATCTCAACGAGGTAGCGCTTCACCAAGCCATATGAAGGATGAGTAGCTCGGTGGGTTACGTTCCCGTCATTTGTGAGAATAATCAGGCCTTCGGATTCCTTGTCCAAACGTCCTACGTGAAAAAGCCGATCGTTCCGACCAGTGAAGTAATCACTCAGGTTCGGGCGGCCCTCGGGGTCAGACATGGTTGACAAAATCCCCGCAGGTTTATAAAAAGCCAAATAACTCTTAGACTTATTTGCTCTTATAGTCTCACCATCAACTGCCACTTCAACGATTTCTGGATCACATTTGTACCCAAGCTCAGTAATTTGCAGACCATCTACGCTCACTCGGCCATCCAGAATCAATTCTTCTGAGGCTCGGCGGCTAGCCACCCCGGCATCGGCGAGGATCTTATGTAAACGTACTAAAGGCATTTTAGTCTCCGGAATCTCCACGATTCATGGGTAAACACGCATGAGCGTGCGCTCTAACTAGTGGGGGTCGTATCTTACCCTCCCCCAACGGGTCACTCGAACCATTGGGATCTGATCCTCTAGTCGGTGAGGGTAGCAAGCACCTCGTCGAGGCCATCGACATCTGGGAGGAACGGGGCAAGGGCCGGCAAGTCAGACTGATTATTTAGTCCAAGTTTTTCGAAGAAATACGATGTAGTTCTGTAAAGGGTGGCGCTAGTCTCGTGCTCCGTGCCCGCCTCCTCCACCAGCCCACGAGTGACTAGAGTTTTCATGACGGCTTCTACGTTGACCCCGCGAATTGCTGATACACGAGCTCTCGAAATCGGTTGGCGGTAGGCGATAACGGCCAAGGTCTCCAAGGCAGCCTGTGTCAGGCGACTTTGCTGCCCATCGAGAACGAACTTCTCTACCAAAGGGGCTAGATCTGGATGGCTATAAAATCGCCATCCCCCAGCGATATGACGAAGTTGGAATCCGCGACGTTCAGACTCGAAGGATTGGGCCATCTCCTCCAAAATCGCAGAGACCTCCTCCGTGGGAACCTCGATGATCTGAGCCAGAACAACCTCAGGCAGTGGCTCATCAACCACCATGAGAATCGCCTCTATAGATCTCTTAACATCTTCTTTAGACATTTATTCCTCTTTCGTCTCAGATTCATCGGTGACTGGAGGTAAGTCAAACTCATCACTGACCTGGATATCCCCGGTAGCGGTACCAACCCAAGTGACTTGGAGTTCACCCAGTGCAACTACCTGTTCAAAACGGACCACACCTTCTCGGTAGAGTTCAAGCAAGCCGAGAAATCTTGCTACAACTACCAAGGTGGAGTCTGCATCTGAAATAAGGGTTCTGAAGCTGGATCGACCGGCGGCTCGAAGGATGTCAACGATCTTTAAGGCCTCCTCCGCCACGCTCACGAGCGGTCGGTGAATATGGTCAATCGATAGAACATGCTCAACCTTGGGTGCCAGAACTCGCTGAGCGATGGCAGCAAATCTTTCGGCTCCCACTCCAATAAGGACCTCTGGCAAGAGCTGGGCGAAATGTGGCTCAAGTGCGACCGTGCGCGGGAAGGTCTTGGTGTTCAGGTCAATGCGTTCAAGGAAAATGGCAGCGATCTCTTTAAATGCCCGGTACTGAAGCAACCTTGCAAAGAGAAGATCGCGCGCCTCAAGGAGGGCTAGATCGCCTTCATCCTCGACCTCTCCCGATGGCAATAAACGGGCTGCTTTTAGGTCTAGAAGCGTTGCGGCAACGACGAGAAACTCCGTGGTCTCATCCAGATCCCAGCCATCCTCAGAGCCCTCTAGGGTGCGAATATAGGCAATGAAATCATCGGTCACAGCGCCCAGCGCTACATCCGTCACATCCATTTTGTGGCGTGAAATCAACTGGAGCAGGAGATCGAAAGGTCCATCAAAGTTTGTTAAATGAACCGAAAAACCATTGTTTTCCGCTGTTTCAGGGGTGGCCAGAGCGACAACTTCTCCCTCGATCGGCGTATCACTCATGGGTGAACCGTACCCACTTGGGCTTGCCTTTTCGAATACACGCGCCATAGAGTCCGCTTATGGCCAAAGTTAATTCGCAGGTTTCTCGCTTCGACGCTAAGTCGACAAATCGCGACGATGAGCTCGCGCAAACTTCCGCGATACTGGGTAAGAAATCTCTGAAATTTCCCGATGTTGTAGCCGCACCAAGTGAAGGTCCAGCCAAGGTGATCTCCGTTGTTAACCAAAAGGGTGGTGTTGGTAAGACAACAACCACAATCAATTTGGGCGCAGCACTTGCAGAATTAGGCCGCCGTGTCTTACTCGTGGATTTCGATTCTCAATCGTCTATGACAATCGGTCTTGGGATTAAGCCTTATGAGAATGAGCAGTACAACTCAATTTGGTATCTACTCAATGATCCCAATGCAGATATTCAGGATGCCATCCTAAAAACCAACGTGCCTGGCATGGATTTCATCCGTGGACATGAGGATATGGCCGCTGCTGAAGCTAAGTTTGTAAGCGAGATTGCAAAGGAGCACAAACTTCGCAAACTCCTCTCCCCAATCATCAATGATTACGATGTAATTCTTATTGATTGCTCGCCTTCACTTGGAACACTCACTGTGAATGCTCTCACCGCTTCTGCCGGTGTCATTATCCCCATGGAATGCGAATACTTTGCGATCCACGGTCTTGCACTTGTAAAGAGCACGATCCAAACTATTAAGGAAAATACCAATCCTGCGCTGAAAATTGACGGCATTCTTGCCACGCGTTTTGATCGCAAAACCGCGCACTCGCGTGAGGTTCTTGAGCTAATTGCCACCCAATTTCCGGATGAAGTCTTCGACACGATCATCGCGCGTACCATCCGTTTCTCTGAGTCCACTTCCCAGGGTGAACCAATCACAACCTTTGCTAGCAGCTCTGTAGGAGCGATGTCCTATCGCAGACTTGCCCGCGAACTAATCGCCCGAGGAGGCAGCAAATGAGCAGACGCGTACAACTTCCAGGAGCAGATGAACTATTCCGTCAATCAACCACGTTGAGTGCAGTGCCCAATGCTGCACCTACTGCCGTTGAGGATGTTCCCAATGCACCGATGGCAACGGCCGCGAAGAAATCTGTGAGACAGACTCCTCGCCGTCGCACTAACTCATTTGATCGCTCACCAAGTGGCCGCGAACGCCACGATGAAAAGATCACGGTCTACCTTTCCCCCGATGAGCTCTATGACTTGGAACAAGCTCGCTTAGCCCTTCGTGGTGATCTTGGACTAGCTGTAGATCGAGGTCGCATCGTGCGTGAATCACTTGCGATCATCATCGCTGACCTTGAAGCAAAAGGCGATCAATCCATTATTGCAAGACGTCTTCGCGGCAGATAACCACTAACTTATATTTGTTTCACCGTTACTTTGCACGTGGATGGGCGCTTGCGTAACTCTCTCGTAGTCGATCAATAGTCACGAGGGTATAAATCTGTGTGGTGGTGACCGAGGAGTGACCCAAGAGCTCCTGAACCACTCGGATATCAGCACCCCCATCAAGAAGGTGAGTAGCAAATGAGTGGCGCAATGAATGCGGTGTCACATGGTGAGTGATTCCGGCTCGCTGCGCAGCTGCTGCAACAATTGACCAAGCGCTTTGGCGGGATAGAACGCCTCCTCGTGCATTTAAAAAGAGGGAGTCATTCCTTCGCTCTTTGAGCAGAGATGGTCGCACCCGAACGAGATATTGCTCAACAGAATGCTGGGCGAATTTGCCCACTGGAACAACTCGCTCCTTTCCTCCCTTGCCAATCAGGCGGATAGTCAGCGTCTCTTCGTCACCGAGCTTTGAAATATCACTCATCGATAATGTGACCAGCTCGGATACGCGACCCCCGGTTGCGTAGAGGAGTTCTACTAAAGCAACATCACGAAGGGAGATCAGGTCGCCTTCCCGCTCTGCATTGGCGATCAGTGCCTCAACCTCGCTGATCGCTAAGGCTTTAGGTAGACGTTTAGGGATCTTGGGAGGGGGGAATTCTTTGATCGGGTTGAGAAAGCTCTCTTCCTTGGCAGCGAATTCATAAAAATTCCTTATAGCAACCACAGCACGGGAGATGGAACTTTCCGCTAACGGACTTGCCCCGCCCTTACCTCGTAATCTCGCAACGAATTCTTGCA
Organism: uncultured Actinomycetes bacterium; assembly: GCA_903821145.1. GTDB lineage: Bacteria > Actinomycetota > Actinomycetes > Nanopelagicales > Nanopelagicaceae > PALSA-747. The sequence goes on from CAIJKC010000115.1 coordinate 15,196, forward strand.
TCAAATCTGTTGAGAGATTCTCTAGCTCGATTTCTTCTGAGGCCAAGTATTCAAGAAATCGGTAAAGGTCCCTCTTATATGCGCTCGTCGTATTCTTGGCTAAACCCTTTTCAACACGAAGATGCGAGAGATATTCGCCAATAAGTGCCTCAGCGGTTCTCATGGCCCTTCTTCAGACCATTTGCGATTGCAGCAGCTACCAGTCCGGCAAAGAGCGGATGAGGGCGAGTCGGGCGTGAGAGGAACTCTGGATGCGCCTGCGTCCCAACATAGTAGGGATGTACAGCTACTGGAAGTTCTACAAACTCAACAAGATGTTCATCGGGTGAGAGTCCAGAGAACTTCAAGCCCGTTGCCGCAATCTCTTCGCGGTACTTATTGTTCACCTCGTAGCGATGGCGATGGCGTTCCTGAATAAGTTCTGAGCCATACACGGTGGCAACGATTGATCCTGGCTCAAGCACCGCCGGATAGAGACCTAGTCGCATGGTGCCGCCCATATCCCCATCTCCGGCAACGATCGCTTCTTGAGATGCCATGGTGGCGATAACGGGATGCTTTGTCTCTGGATCAAATTCTGCAGAACTAGCTCCTACTAGATGAGCAAGTGAGCGAGCTGCTTCAATCACCATGCATTGCAATCCGAGGCAAAGACCCAAGGTAGGGATTTTATTCTCGCGAGCATATGTGAGGGCTCCTAATTTGCCCTCGATACCTCGAACACCGAATCCGCCAGGTACGCAGACTGCATCAACATCGAAAAGATTACTTTTAGCACCTTCTGGCGTTGCACAGTCATCTGATGGAATCCATTTGATGTGAATCTTCGCTTCATTTGCGAAACCGCCGGCACGAAGGGCTTCAGTTACCGAGAGATAAGCATCTGGAAGGTCAACATATTTACCCACTAACCCCACTGTTACATGGTGTTTTGGGTGGTGGACCTTCTCCAAGAGGTCATCCCACTCACCCCAGACGACATCTGTTGCGTTTAGCGCGAGCCTGCGAACCACATAACTATCGAGCCCTTCGGAGTGAATCACCTTAGGGATGTCGTAAATAGAAGGGGCATCAACTGCTGCGACAACCGCTTCAACATCGACGTCACACATTGCGGAAATCTTCCGCTTTACCGACTCTGGAATCTCTCGGTCAGAGCGAATCACAATCGCATCAGGTGCTATTCCGATAGATCGAAGTGCGGCAACTGAATGTTGAGTTGGCTTGGTCTTTAACTCGCCAGATGGCCCAATATAAGGAACAAGTGAGACGTGGAGATAGAACACATTATCTCGTCCCACATCTTGGCGAATCTGTCTGGCAGCTTCTAGAAATGGTAATGATTCAATATCGCCGACCGTTCCACCTACCTCGGTTATGACGAGATCAATATCAGGTCCAGCCATCGAGCGAATGCGCTCCTTAATTTCATTTGTAATATGCGGGATTACTTGAACGGTATCCCCGAGGTAGCCACCTCGTCGTTCTTTTGCGATCACATTGGAATAGACCTGGCCTGTGGTGACATTTGCCGAACCCTGCAGGCTGCGGTCTAGGAATCTCTCATAGTGACCGATATCTAGATCAGTCTCTGCTCCATCATCGGTGACAAAGACTTCACCATGTTGAAAGGGGTTCATCGTCCCTGGGTCTACATTCAGGTAGGGATCGAGCTTTTGCATCGTGACGCGGACTCCGCGAGAGGTAAGAAGACGGCCAAGGCTAGAAGCCGTGAGACCTTTTCCAAGACTTGAGGCTACGCCCCCGGTGACAAAGAGATGTTTGGTTACATGAGGGCTGGTCATGGAGCACTAACTTATCAGGAATTCAGGCTCGACTTTCTCACCAGCTCCAAGAGCTCGAGTGCGTGTTCTTGGGCGCTCTCAGATTGAGCCTGCCCTGAGAGCATCCGAGCGATTTCTACCTTGCGTGCAGCCTCATCTAAGGCAATGACATCACTGGCACTGACCGATCCCGACTCATCTTTTCGAACAACGAGGTGATTATCAGCCCAGACCGCGACTTGAGCTAGGTGGGTTACCACAATCACTTGTGAACTCTTCGCCAACGCCGCCAATCGGCGCCCCACTTCCACTGCCGCTGCTCCTCCCACACCCGCATCGACCTCATCAAAAATATATGTACCGATCGGTGAGCTCTGCGCAATCACGACTGAGAGAGCGAGCATCACGCGTGAGGTCTCACCACCACTGGCAACTTTCGACAGTGGTAATGGGTTTGCTCCAGCATGTCCTGCAAAGAGCAACGCAATCTCGTCCAACCCCGAAGGTGAATACTCGCGGAAATTATCACCTGGGTTTGTCTTCACCTCGCAGATCAACTGCGCATTTGGCATCGAGAGTTTCTGCATCTCCCCTGTGGCAGCCGAAGCCAGCGTTTGAGCTCCTGCCCTGCGTTTAGCCGAGAGGGAGGCTGCAGCGATCTTTACCTCCCCGAAGAGTTTCTCCAGCTCATTTTCTAATTCAAGAATCCGAGTATCTCCACCCACCAAATCCTTGAGCGACTCCTCCGCCTCTGCATATCGGGTAATGAGAGCGCTGTAGGCAAGATTGCGGTCACTTCCTTGGCCCCACTTCTTAATCAATGCATTAATGCCGGCCTTGCGCTTTTGAAGTGCATCAAAACGTGCAGGATCAGCCTCTAACTGAGAAAGATAGGAAAGTAGATCACTCACCACATCAGTGAGATCAAAAATCACCGTTGCATACTTCTCTATCTGTTTATCTAACGCTGGGTCTTTTTCGCGAATCGCATCAAGGACTTTCCGAGCACTTTGCAACGACGAAAGCGTTCCGCGCTCCTCATCTTCAATGATATTGAGCGCCGATGAGATTGTTGTGTGAAACTCCTCAACGCTCCCCAATCGCACAATTTCGCTTTCGATAGACGTCAATTCACCTTCCGTCGGCATAAGTTGTGAGAAGTCATTCATAAAGGAGTTGAGCTCTGCAATCTCTTGATCTGTCTTGGCGCTCTGTTCTCTCAGTATGGCAATTCGACTCTCGAGAGTTTTGTGGGCCTCATACAGACCTAGATACTTGGACAATTCAACTTGTGCACCTACATAAAGATCCAACATTTCCCTTTGGACAGATGGCTTTGCAAGACGCAGATTTGTTGATTGACCATGGATTTCAATCAATAGCTCTGCCAACTCTGTGACCTTGGCTGAGGTCGAGAGGGCTCCTCCAACATTGATTCGCGACTTTCCTTCAGCAGTGACTGTTCGGGTAAGCAGTAGCTCACCATTCTCAGTATCACCGCCGCCATCTAAAACAACTTCAGCCGTCGCGGGATCAATTTCAAAGCGGGCCGAAACGAGGGTTCGCTCGGAACCAGTTCGGACTAGGTCGGAATCTGCCTTAGCCCCGAGAACAAGGCCTAAGGCGGTAAGAACCATCGTCTTTCCTGCGCCAGTCTCACCCGTGAGTACTGTGAGCCCCTTGGAGAACTCGATGTTGGCGCTCTCAATGACGCCAAGGCCTCGGATTGAGATCTCAGCTAACGCTGTATTCGATCCTGTTTTGCCAGATGAGAGTTCACTCACCGCGCCAACCTTCAATAGGCAACTTAAACTTTGCAACTATCCGATCAGTGAAACCGGATTCATCCATGTGGACCAACTCTATTGAATGTCCATCTTTACCGATCGTGACACGATCTCCTTGGAGCAGATCTAATGTGCGCATGCCATCGCTGGAGAGGATCGCTCCATCAGATTCGAGATCAATCGCGATCGTGGAATCAGGTGAGATCACCATTGGCCTTGAGAAGAGCGCATGGGCAGCTAGTGGCAAAAAGATGATTGCATGCACTTCTGGCCAGACGACTGGGCCGCCGGCAGAGAACGCGTAGGCAGTGGAGCCGGTGGGGGTTGCCGCGATAACACCATCACAGCCCCATCGTGAGAGTGGCCGACCATCAATTTGAACAAAGAGTTCGACCATCTGGGAATCATTTCGACTCACAGTCACCTCGTTGAGGGCCCATCCTTCGGCGACGGTGATCCCGTTCCGTTCTACCGAATGTTTCAACACGAGCCGGCTCTCACCGCGATAGCTCTCGCTCAGCAGTGATTCGACGATTGCTGCAACCTTTGGCCGACCAATCTCTGCCAAGAAACCGACATTTCCCATATTGATTCCTAGAACGGGAATCTTATGTCCTCGCACAATCTCAGCTGCTCGGAGAATGGTTCCATCGCCACCGAGAACAACCGCAATCTCGCACCCCGAGAGGTCTTCTCCTGCGGAGAGGGTCCTCACACCACCAAGTGATTTCGAATAGTTAGAAAGTACTTCAAAACCAGCGCCACCGAGAGCTGTGGCTAATTCCGCTGCAAAGAGCGCCGCCTCAGGCTTAGTTGGATGAATAACAAGGAGAACTTTTCTCGCGCTCATTTACTGTGGCCCTTCTGCAATGGCAGCATCCAATGCCGCCTCTGATATCTCTGAACTGCCACGTTTGAGCCAGAGGAAATATTCAACATTTCCACTAGGTCCAGGCAATGTACTCGCGACAACACCTTCACATCCCAATCCCATCTCAAAAGCAGCGTCAGCAACTTCTTTTACGGCAGATTTACGAAGTAGTGGATCTCGCACCACTCCCCCTGCCCCTAGTTTTTCTCGACCAACTTCAAATTGTGGCTTCACCATAACGAGGAAATCTGCACTTGGATTGGAGACTGCCACAAGAGCTGGCAGAACAAGTGCTAGAGAGATAAAACTCAAGTCAGCGACAATCAGATCAACAGGTTCACCGATCTGCTCGATCGTGAGATTTCTGACATTTGTTCGATCAAGTATGACCACTCGAGGATCCTGGCGAATCTCCCACGCCATCTGACCGTAACCAACATCGACCGCGACAACGATTCGGATATCTCGCTTCAATAAGACATCCGTGAATCCACCCGTAGATGCTCCGGCATCGAGTGCTCGCTTTCCCGCAACTGTGAGTGCAGGAAAGGCATCGAGTGCGCCTGCTAACTTGTGACCACCGCGAGAGACATAATCGTCGCGATCACCAGCGATTGTTATCGATGTTTCAGCATCGACCTGTGTGGCAGGTTTGGTAGCGGGAATTCCAATGACGAGGACGGAGCGAGATTCGATCAAATCCGCGGCATGCTCTCGAGAACGTGCAAGACCGCGACGCACGAGTTCAGCATCAAGTCTTGTCTTCATCTCAGGAGTTAGAGACCGTCGATAGCGGTCAGCGCACGTTCGAGTTGGGCGTGGATGCCATCATATTCAGCCACATGCTCATCGAGCTCTCGATTTTGGACGCTAGCGATTCGATCGCGAATAGCATCGATAGAAGCTGATTGGCTCTCCCCTGCCGATGCATCATTGGACGGCGAAAATTCCTCATCGTGATTCATAGTAGAACCGTACCTAAAATCCACTGCTCCATGCTCGCTAGACACATCCCCAACCTTCTCTCTCCCCCAGCGCTCGTATTGGGCCGTTAAAGGCGTGTTATGGAGATTGCCTCGACCTGCCAGCGACTTGCTAACCCATGCGGGGCTTGCCAAAAACGACGTCTGACGGAACCTTTCACCTCTATCCATTGATCTGCCTTGATGGCCAGAGCGCTTTTGCGCGCCGATGCGCTCCAGGCAGCGATATCTAAGGTGTCCACTTCACGTTTCTTCCCCCTCGATGCGGCACGGTCAACAACAAGTCGAAACTCCACTACTCGGTCGCCACTGGGCAACTCCTTCACCATCGCCGCCGCACTCACGCGACCAACGAGCAGCACCTCATTGCAGGGAACAAATTCCCATCTCTCATTGCTCTTATTGCTGTTCTTGTTCCTCTCATTCTTTTTAAGGACCTTCGGCTTTGTAGCCCGCATCGGATCCACACTCCTCGACATGCATTCCCTCGTTTCACCAGCAGGATTCTGATACAGAACTCTGATACAGAACTCTGATGAGGTGAGAGTAGGAGAAAAATCTTGGGGTGTTGGAAGAGTGCAATGGATGCTGTGGAGAGAAAGTGTGTGTGCAAAAAAAAGAGCACCTGTTCAACTCATCCGAAGATGAGGAACAGGTGCTCTTATAAATGATGTCCGGCGGCGATCTACTCTCCCACAAGGTCCCCCTTGCAGTACCATCGACGCAGAGAGGCTTAGCTTCCGGGTTCGAAATGGGACCGGGCGTTTCCCTCTCGCTATGGCCGCCGAAACTCTTTCGAGTT
>CAIJKC010000116.1 GCA_903821145.1 uncultured Actinomycetes bacterium
AAAAATCTTAGGGGAAGAGTTCCACCAAGTTCCATCGTTGTCAATCACTCGCTCCGACTTTCAAGCATCAAGTCAAGAAGTGCTCGGTCAATGTTGAGTCCTTCAAAGTTTTCATAGACCGTTCCTGGCCTATTGTGATTTGCGATCCCGAAGTTTCCATCGAACTCCCACAGTGAATATCCCCAGCCAGATTCCTTATAGATGCTGAAAAGATCGGAAAACCAGCGTAAGGCAACGTCATTATCGGTATAGCGGTAGCAACCAAATTCACCAATGTGAACGGGGCGACCCATCGCCTGCACCTCGCGCCATGGCGCATAGAAATCCCACAGCGCTTGCCGATCCCACCATTGCCCGTTGTATTCGCATGGATAGGTTGGCACTGGCATACCTACTGAGCCTGCCCACCACTCTGCCTTGTAATGCGAAACTAACATTGGTTGATAGCCACGACCGCTATGAATCACCTCAAGATCTGCAAGTTCTGGCATCGCTAAATGCCCACCAGCTAGGCCGTTGATGACAACCTGACGATTGGGATCTATTGCGCGGATCGCTGCTGTGATGCGACGAATTACTGTTTGGTGGATATCGCGTGTGAAACCACGTTGTCCGATATCAGGTGGCTCATTCACAAGATCAAAACTCATCAGCGACCCATATTGGCCTTGATACCTTGTTGCCAAAGTCGTCCAAAGTTCCTCAAAGGCATCTCGCGCAATCGCATCGGCCCAGAGATTTGTGCTCTCTTTCTCCCAGCCGTTGATGCAGTAGCCAGGTGCGCGGTGCAGATTGATCGAGATATGTATGCCGCGGCTTACGGATTCGTGGACATAGGTATCAAGAAGTTTTAAGAACTCTTGATTCTGCGCGGCCCCAACTTTTGGTAGCCAATAGCGATAATCCAGAGGCAGACGTAAGAAATTGAATTTATATTTAGCCATGAAGTCGAGCATTCGAGTATCAGCTGGTTTGGCTGCTTCACTCTCACTTGAATAGGCCCACTGCGCATTAAATCCATAACCCAGGTGTTCTATTCCGTTGAGCATGGCTACTCCTTCGCTTTAAGTAGTTCTGCCAGCCACTTTGCCTGGATCAGATTTTGATCACTTGCCCCACCTTCATGCATATTAAATTCCCAGATCTGCGTTGATGTCTTACCCGCATAGTGGTTTCGCATTGCAAAGACAGTGTCTGGTGGGCATATTGGGTCATGCATACCAACGCTGATCAGCGCATCAGCTCTGGCCATGGTTACTAAATTCATGCAATCGAAGTAGGTGAGTGTCGCAAGTGCCTGCTGTGAGTCGCTTCGGTGAATTCGAAGGTAGTTCACAACCTCTTGATAAGGATATGAGTCCGTGAGTTCGATCGCCCGGTGGATGTGGCAGAGGAATGGCACATCTGGCATAGTCGCAAAGACTTCAGGTGCAAGGGAGGCCGCAGCTAGTGCTATCGCGCCACCTTGGCTGCCACCGGTGGTGATAATTCTCGTCGGATCCACATGAGGGAGATGCTTGGCAGCGCGGACAAAGGCGACTGCATCAGAGTAGAGACGACGATAGTAGTAATCTTCTTTTGATTCGATACCCATCGTCATAAACCCTGGCGAAGAAGAGCCACGTGGGTAGGCACCATCTGGTGTGTCACCTCTGCGATGACCACCACCTTGCCCACGAGTATCCATGACGAGTGTTGGGTAGCCGCAATTAGCCCAGAAGAGCCACTCGTTGTAATTTCCTCGGCCTCCACCATAACCCTCATAGACAATCACTACGGGGCGAGGGGTTGTGAGCTTCTTCGGAGTAATGAACCACCCCTTCACTAGGTCCTGGTTATATCCAGGAATGCTCACATCGAAGATCTCGATCTCTGTGATGGGGGTATCGATTGGAGTAAGGAGTGGTTGCGGGTCATCTGCAACAAATGTCGCAAGGGTGCCACGCCAGAATGACTCAAAGTCTGCCGCTTTCGTGAGCGGTGGTCGATATTTCTCGAGGAGTTCGAGGGGTTGGCCTATAAGCATTCTTACTCTCCTGTCTCATCGATGAAGGTCTGTGCCTCAAAGAGTCGCTGATAAAGCCCGCCACCCTTTGATAATTGCAGATGGGTACCTTGCTCAACGAGATTACCTTCTTGCAAAACCAGAATCGTGTCAGCTTTCTGCACCGTCGAGAGGCGATGGGCAACGACAAAGGTAGTGCGATTTGCCATCAGCGACTCCAGCGCTTTCTGGATTGAACGCTCTGACTCTGAATCTAGAGCCGAAGTTGCTTCGTCAAGTACCAAAATACGGGGATTACGAATCAGCGCACGTGCGATCGCAAGTCGTTGCTTCTGCCCACCAGAGATTCTTGCTCCGCGCTCACCAACGATCGTATCGACACCTTCAGGCAGTGCCTCAACAAAATCGATCGCATTGGCTGCCGTAAGAGCATCTATCACGGTTTTATCTGAGAGATCGCCAAGACCATAGGTGATATTTTCGCGGACACTTCCATCAAAGAGAACCGATTCTTGCGGAACAACTGAGATGAACTTTCGAGCCGTACGCAAATCATACTTTGAGAGATCATTGCCATCAAAGGAGATCAGGCCAGATTGAGGGCGCAAGAAACCGATCGCCAGATTAATCAGAGTTGATTTGCCAGAGCCAGAAGGACCTACGAGTGCAATCATCTCTCCTGGCTTAACTCGCAGCGTCAGATTAGTGATTGCTGGCGTCTTTGAACCTGGATATGTAAATGTCACATCTTTGAAGTCAACGATCCCCACAACCTCTTTCATTGCAGGTTTATCGGCATTGGCTTCAATATCTGGGGATTCAAGAACTTCACCCAGTGAACGAATTGAAGCAAACCCTTTAGCAATCTGCGGCATGAGATTTGAAACCAAAATTACAGAACCGATGAGTTGGCCAAAGAATGAGGTCAGCAGCACTACATCGCCTGTAGTGACGCCAAACTTACCTTTTAAGGCACAGAAAGCAGCGGTGGCAAGGCAGAGGACGTTTGCCGATTGGAAGGTGACCCAGGCCATGGCATTGAAGTTTGCATTGAAGGCATCCAAGCTCAACCCGGCACGCTTTACATTGCTGAAAGATTCATACATTGTGCGCAGCGCACTCTGTTCCAGACCATGTGCTCGGGTAATGGGAATGAGTGTTGTCATCTCATTAACACGAGCTGACATATCCTCAATCTCGCTACGAAACACCTCATTGCGGTTATTGAGCCTTTGACGGAGCTTAATA
>CAIJKC010000117.1 GCA_903821145.1 uncultured Actinomycetes bacterium
AGTACTGACCCGCCGAATGAATCTGGATGCGATGTGAGGCGCAGATTATTGAACGATCGGTCAGTCGCTCAAAAATATGTAGCACGTAATCCAAGCACGCTCCTTGCCTGCTTCTTTGGCTTTATAGCTTTAGCCATCACTCGATCATTGCTATTTGTCATTCCTCTTACCTTAGTGTCATTTTTCATACCAAGAATAGTGATGAGGCGTCGTTCTGAGCGTGAACGTATTGAGCTATCTGAACTCTGGCCCGAAATCATTGATCATATTATTTCTGGTTTGCATTCCGGTTTATCACTTGCGGAAACTCTTGTAGGCCTCTCTGAACGGGGTCCTCTTGCGACTCGAGATACTTTTGCCTCTTGTGGAGTAGCCCTACGTGAGGGGAGGGATTTTCACGAAGTCTTCCTCATTATCAAAAAACGCTTTCATGATGGTTTGGCTGATCAAGTCTGTGAAGTTCTAGATTTTGCACGTGGAACAGGTAGTAGAGATACCTCGATCATTCTTCGAAGTTTGGGAGATTTCATTCGAAGCGATATTGCTCTTCGGGCAGATATTCGAGCAAAGCATGGGTGGATCAAAAATTCTGCGCTCATTGCCGCAGCAGCCCCTTGGATTCTCCTGCTTATCCTCTCCTCGCAACATAACACTGTCCAAGCATTCTCAACTCCCGGAGGGATAGTTGTCCTCTTGATCGGCGTGGGATTGAGCGCGATTGCGTATGTGTGGATGGAGCGTGCTGGGAAGTTACCTCAAGTTCCGAGGATCTTTGCATGATGGCTAGACGTGAAGCGTTCGCTCTTCTGTTGCTCTCACCAGTAATTCTCTATTTCGGATGGATTGCAATTGATGAATTCCAACGCGACATCTTGATTACATCACAGCGCATCACGCTCAAGAAAGCCAGAAAGCGCGAGAAAACCGCCATTGAACTGGAATTTCCTCTCGTAGTGGAGCTCTTTGCGATTTTGATTGGCGGGGGAATGAGCCCATCAAGTGCTCTTGCGCGGATGAGTGAGAACGGGCAAGGAGAGTTTCATGCGATTCTGCTACCGATTGTCGGAGAGATGAAGAAGGGCATGAATCTTGCACAGGCTCTCGATCTCCTCAATAAGCAGATTGGCTCTCCCATCATTCGTCGATTTTGTGATTCTCTTGCGATATCGATTGACCGCGGGAGCTCGTTGATTGATGTAGTAGGGAGGCAAGTTGAGGAAGTTCGCCAACGACAACGAGTGGAGCTAACGGAGCGTGCTGCAAAAGCAGAGGTTGCATTGATGATTCCAGTTGTTTTTTTGATACTTCCTATCTCAATTCTTTTCGCACTTTGGCCATCCTATTTCGCACTTGGCGGAAATTTTGGAGGTGGATGAGTCCAAAAATAAGAAGTCGGATCTTGAAGAAATATGCACGGAGAGCTAACCACATTTTTTACACACTGAAGAGAGGATTAGAGATGAAGAATAAGGGAATCATTTCATGGGTAAGTGTTTTTGGGGTTTGGAAAAGAGAGATGAGCCAGGCAATACGGGGTGGCTGGTTGTACTTGGCGACGCGATTTGTCATATACCGAGCCGAATATCGTGCACGTGTCTCATCGTTTGTGCTGGATGAACGAGGAGATGTGCCAGGGTGGGTATTGGTGGTCTTAATGACAACTGGTCTTGTAACGGGGATATGGACTATTGCCGCACCAAGAATTGAGTCACTCCTCCGGGGCTCCCTTGATTCGATGAATAATGTGCATTAGCAAGAAGGTAAAAAAGGAAGAGAGTGCCCATCTTGTATTGGATGAGAGAGGGACGGTTGAGAGCGCATTAGTGTTACTTCCCCTGATGATTCTTGTACTCAGTGTTCTTCAGATCGCTTTGGGGGTTCTGAGCCGTGGCGTCGCAGGTAATTCAACGCAGAGTGCGGTCATAAAAAGTTCTCTCTTTTCGCCCAACGGGGCGTCACCTCTGGTACTGATGAGAGCTGAAGGGCTCCCGCGCTCTTCAGCAATTCCATTAGCCGGAGGTGGAACTCTCTTTCTCGGAGAAACCGATAACAAGGCGCCCTCACTGACTCCGTTATTGCCCCGGGGTGACTACTTCACCTCAGTCGGCATTTCAGTTGGGGAGGGATCGTGAGCGCGTCAGGGATCACCAAGCGAGCACTCGATCTCTTCGAAGACGAGTGCGGCAGTGCCACACTCGAATTCGTAATGCTCGCTCTTCCACTATTCATTCCTCTTGCCCTCTATCTCAACTCGGTAAATCAGGTGATGCAGAATGCTCAAACACTTGAAAATTTAGCTCGGCAAACGGCGAGAGCATTTATTACCAGTCCCAGTGAGGATTTGGCACCAGTGCGAGCCCAACAAGTTCTCGATGCCTTTTCAGCTCGCGATCTTGCGCCTACGAAAGCTACGCAACGCTTCTCCCTCTCCATCGCGTGCCAGTCACAACCATGCATAACTCCCAACTCAAAGGTCACCATTTCCGTGAGAGATTTGATCTCTGGTCGAGAGGGGAGCGCGAGTCAGATTGTTGATTCTTGGAGAAGCAGTGAATAAGAGACGAAACTGTCGCCAACTCCTTCTGGACGATGAGTTGGGATCGCTATCGCTGGCGATTACTTCTCTTTTTCTATTGACCCTATTGTTATCTTTCTCGATTGTGGACATTTCAGGTGCCTATTTAGCCAAGCGCGAACTTATTAATGCAGGTGAAGCTGCACTCTCGCGCGCCACCCATCACCTAGATACCGATCGTTATTACGCTGGCTCTCGAACACAAGTGGGAGAGAGCGCACGCGGCCCTGCCTATTTACTTCCAATCGATTGCTCGGCTGCAGAACGTTCACTTCACATGGAGCTTGCCGCAACCTCTTTACAAGGGGCGGCTATCACGCCAACCTCTTTCCGTTGTGACGGAGATCAAATCTGGATCTCTATTTCCGCACAAGTAAGACCAATGCTCTCTTTACCTATTCTTCAAGGAAGCGTGATGAATGACTTGCTGACCATTTCAGCTGATCTCAATGCTGGGAATCTAATTGGTTGATGGCCTCACCCTTTCAGTTATCTGGCTTTGGTGCTCAAAGCAACCTGATTTTCTCGCTACGCTGTTCCTATGGCCGCCCGTGAATACCCCCTCGAAATCGAGAAGTTGAGCGCGACCTTAACCAGTATTGAGAAGGTCATCGATCTGCCTCGCTTACGTAAGGAATTTGATCTATTAGAGGCAGAGGCATCTGCCCCAAACCTTTGGGATGATCCGGAGAAGGCTCAAGTGGTGACGAGCAAGTTGTCTCGCGTGCAAGCCACCATAAACAGAGTGAGTGGCATTCGTCGCAGACTCGATGATGTTCCTATTTTGATTGAACTCGCGCAAGGTGAATCCGATAGCGTCGCATTACATGATGCCGAGGGAGAACTTGATTCTGTGGGAAGAGCTATCCGCGAACTCGAAGTCACAACACTTCTTAGTGGTGAGTATGACGATCGCGATTGCTTGATCACCGTTCGATCCGAAGCCGGGGGAGTTGAAGCAGCGGATTGGGCAGAGATGTTGATGCGAATGTATCTTCGTTACTGCGAACGGAAAGAGTATAAAGTCGATGTACTGGAAACCTCTTACGCCGAAGAAGCTGGAATCAAATCGACTACTTTTCGCGTAAGTGCTCCTTATGCTTACGGCATGCTCTCAGTTGAACAAGGTACTCATCGGCTTGTTCGTATCTCACCCTTTGACTCACAGAGTCGCCGCCACACATCCTTTGCGGGCGTTGAAGTTGTCCCTGTTGTCGAGCAGAGCGATCATGTTGATATTGACGAAAAAGAAATTCGGGTGGATGTCTATCGTTCATCGGGGCCTGGTGGACAAGGCGTGAACACCACTGACTCTGCGGTTCGCATTACCCATCTTGCTACTGGAATCGTTGTTTCGTGTCAGAACGAGCGTTCTCAGATTCAAAATAAGGCAACTGCGATGGCTGTTCTGCAGTCGAAGTTGCTGGAGCGTCGACGTCAAGAAGAACGTGCTCGCATCGATGCGCTCAAGGGTGATAATTCAGGATCATGGGGCAATCAAATGCGCTCATACGTGCTTGCGCCTTACCAAATGGTGAAAGATCTGCGTACCGACTTTGAAGTGGGTAATCCTGCAGGAGTCCTAGACGGGGATATTGATGGATTCCTCGAGGCCGGAATTCGATGGAGAAAATCGACCGAGTAGCCGTACCTTCTGGTCTGCTCCACTACCCCCTCCCGCTCTGCGTGGCAGGGCGAGAAAGTTTTTTCTCACAGCCAATTTTGCGCGTATTTCCCCACCTTGAGCGTGACTGCTACCTAAACTACAACTCGTACCGGTCGGCGCTGCATCCCCGCAAGCGCCTGCATAAGGGCCGTGAGTAGGAAACGTTCAGGAGGTGTGCCGTTGATCCGCTTTGAGAACGTCACAAAGCTCTACCCCAAGCAAGAGAAGCCCGCCTTAGATCGTGTGGATCTTGATATCGCTAAAGGGGAGTTCGTCTTTCTTGTTGGGCTCTCAGGGTCTGGAAAATCTACCTTTCTCCGTTTAGTCCTTCGTGAAGAGATGCCAACTTCCGGAAATATTACGGTCGCAGGAAAAGAACTCTCCTCGCTTGCAAAACATAAACTTCCAGAGCTGCGTCGTCAGGTCGGAACTGTCTTCCAGGATTTCAAACTCTTGCCAAATAAGACCGTGGCAGAAAATGTCGCGTTCACACTCCACGTCCTCGGTTACTCCCAAAAAGAGATAAACCGTGAAGTGCCCGATATTCTCGAACTTGTAGGACTTGAAGAGAAGGCAGAGCGCAAGCCAAGTGAGCTCTCCGGAGGTGAGCAGCAGCGCGTTGCCATCGCTCGTGCCTATGTCTCAAAACCCATGATTTTGATTGCAGATGAACCAACTGGAAATCTTGATCCAAATACATCTGTTGGAATTATGAAGCTACTAGATCGGATCAACCGCGAGGGAACAACGGTCGTCATGGCCACCCACGATGCAGGGATTGTTGATCAAATGCGCAAGAGAGTGATTGAACTCGAAGGAGGGCACGTGATTCGTGACCAAGTTCGTGGCGTCTATGGATACACCGGCTAACGAGATATTCAGAGAGAACGGATAAAAGATGCGCGCAGGATTTATCGCCCAAGAGGTAAAAATTGGGATCAAGCGAAACTTCACGATGACCCTTGCGGTGATGACAACTGTGGCGATCTCACTCACGCTTCTTGGAATTGGGCTACTTGCCAACTCGCAGGTGCGAGTAATGAAGGATTACTGGTACGACAAAATTGAGGTCTCGGTCTTTCTCTGTGGAAACCTGTCGGAATCTTCATCGTGTGCTTCTGGAGCAGTGACTGCAGCTCAGAGAACGTCGATACAATCTGATCTTCAAGCACTTCCTGTTGTGCAAAATGTTTTTTATGAGTCACAGGATCAGGCTTACCAGCACTTCCAAGAGAACTTTAAAGGTTCTGCGATCGCACAAAATGTGACCCCGGATCAGCTTCCAGAGTCATTCCGAGTAAAACTGAAGGACCCAACCCAGTTTGCCGTGGTGCAGAGCGCCTTCTCTGGTCGACCTGGGGTGGACACAGTCCAAGACCAGCGAGCAATTCTCGATAAGTTCTTCAAGCTCCTTGATGTTCTCCGAAATGGAGCGCTCTTGATTGGTTTAGCGAGCGTTCTCACTGCGTTGCTTCTGATCAGCAACACTTTGCGTATCGCTGCTTTCAACCGTCGCCGCGAAACTGGCGTGATGAAGCTCGTGGGTGCATCCTCCTTCTCTATCCAACTACCGTTTTTGATCGAAGGAATATTCTCAGCCTTCGTTGGGTGGGGGATATCTACAGGCCTGCTCTCCCTCTTTAAACTCTTGATCGACTCAAAGGTCGCACCACTGCTGAGCTTCACTCGCTTCTTCACCTGGTCTGATGTTTGGGTCGGTAGCGCTGAACTTCTTGCGGTTGGCTTACTCCTTTCAGCGGCAGCCTCATTCTTCACCCTGCGCAAGCACCTCAAGGTTTAAACGGCAGCCTGCCTGCGAGTACCCTTCTCTTATGTGAACCACACACGTGGGTTCAAAACGAATGAGGGATCGAGGTGAGATGAGATGGTTAAGGAAGTCGGCAAGAAGTTAATCGCGCAGAATAAAGCCGCGCGCCATGACTATTTTATTGAAGAGATCTTCGAAGCAGGACTTGTTCTTACTGGGACCGAAGTGAAATCTCTGCGCGCTGGGCGCGCATCCTTAGTTGATGGTTTTGCCATGATGAATAATGGCGAACTCTGGCTTAGCGGCGTGCACATTCCTGAATATAACGTAGGCTCTTGGACTAACCACATGCCTCGTCGTGATCGTAAAC
>CAIJKC010000118.1 GCA_903821145.1 uncultured Actinomycetes bacterium
CATTCTTCCACTTCAAATTTTCATGAGACAGAGCGAAAATGATCAGAAATAAACGGGAGGGAAGGATTTCGATCGCCCTACTCTCAGTAGTCCTAATTTTGACGGTCATTCCCTTCATCAGCATGATCTCCGCAGCTCTACAACCGGCTACTACAACCCCAGTTGGATTGATGTTCCCAAGGCACCCGCAGTGGCGCAATTTCATTACAGCATTTGATGGTGGCCACGTTGGAACCCTCATGAAGTCAAGTGTCCTAATAGTTCTAGGCGTCATGCCATTGACTCTTATCTGTGGAACGCTGGCGGGGTATGCACTCGGAAGACTTCGAGTCAGAGGTGGAGTCTTTATCTTCTTCCTCTTCTTACTAGGTCTGACGATTCCTTTTGAATCATTGATCGTTCCGCTCTATTACGAGATCGATAGCTTGAGTCTCTTAAACTCTCAAAAGGCACTCATCTTTCCCCTCATAGGATTATTTATGCCCTTTAGTGTGATTTGGATGAGGGCACATTTTATGAAGGTACCTCAGGAAATTTCCGAGGCGGCTGAGGTTGATGGGGCATCTAAACTTCAAGAGTTTCTTCGAGTGCAACTACCACTTGCGGGGAATGCGCTCTCTGCATTGGGTATTTTGATATTTCTCTGGACCTGGAACCAATTTATCCTCGGGCTAGTTCTCATTGATGACCCCTTAAAACGTACTGTTGCAGGCTCATTAACCTACTTCCAGGGCCAATATTGGATCAGCATCCCTCTTCTCGACGCCGGTGCCTTAATCATCATTTCCCCTGCGATACTCGTGTTTGTTATTTTCCACAAACGTTTCATTTCTGCGCTATTGCAAGGTGCTGTCAAAGGTTAGTTTCTAGTATTTCTCATGAGAGGTTTGGGATAGTGAATCACACAGAGCTTGGAACGTATGACGATGAGTACGAGCCGATTGCTGCGATTTTTCAAGATATCTTGATAGAACGCCCAACTTCTGGCGCAGCTCTCTCTATCTGGAGAGAAGGCACGTGCGTAGTCAATCTCTATGGTGGCTTTGCCGACTCTGAGAAAGAAATGAATTGGAAGATTGACACACCAAGTGTTGTGTTCTCATCCTCTAAGGGCATTATGTCTATCTTGGCTGCAAAGCTGTATCAAGAGAATTTATTGGACTACGAAACGTACGCACAAAGCTATTGGCCGGAATATGGTGGCGGTGGAGAGAACAAAACCCTCGTTAAGGACCTGCTTTCACACAGAGCGGGCTTACCGGCGTTTGCCGAGCCAGTCACGACCGAGCAAACATTGAACTGGAAATATATGATCGCTCGCCTGGAAGCAGAGCGCCCACTGTGGGAGCCAGGAACAGATTATTTTTATCATGCAATCACCCATGGTTGGCTCGTTGGCGAACTTATCTCTCGGATAACTGGGCAGTCAGCCGGAGAGTATCTTCATGATGTTGGTTCAGTCCCTCTGAGTCTGGACTGTTGGTTAGGACTTCCATCGAGCTTGCATCCCAAGGTTGCTCGTCTTTACGCAACAAAGTCACTAGAAGATTTCTTCCGTGAATTAAGGGGAACACAGACAGCTGCGGGAGACCTACTTCTTTCAGCGCTCACCTTTGATGGCGCATTTCCAGATGTCTTAGTAGGTCCAGGAAGTGGCTTTAATGACCCTCGGGTGCAGTCGGCAGAGATTCCAGGGGCAGGCTGCATTGCGACCGCTTACTCCTTAGCAAAGCTGTGGTCATCAACCGTGGTTGAGACTGATGGCGTAAGGCTTTTAACGGATGAGACGATTGCGGTAGCAACCGCGCCACAATCAGAAGGAGTTCCGTTTGCTGACGGACCAGCGCCGTATTCAAGATTTGGCATGGGCTTCCAGCTCGACTCGGAGGCACGGCGTTATTTGAGTGCGAAATCCTTTGGCCACGATGGGGCTGGTGGACAATCCGCCTTTGCAGATCAGGATTCAAAGATCGGGTTTGCCTTTCTGACAAACGAGATGGATGGCCCTATTGATCTGCGAGCAACATCGCTGATCGATGCGCTAAGAGAGCTCCTGTAATAGCTGCTCTACAGCCGAACGGCCGAGAGCAATACCTGCTGGTGCAATCCGATCGATTGCGGCCATATCCTCTGCAGTGAGGATGATGTCGATCTAGCCCCGCCTTCAGTTCCTACTTACCTGCAAAGTGAATATGCATCTTTGAATTCCAACTGGAACGAATTACTTCGAGCGCTTCACCTTCTTGGCTCATCGGAAAGACCGAACCAGTGACATCTCCACCTAAGGCCGCTAATTGATCCAAAAGTGTCCGATTCTTGGCGACATGTTCAAGGATGCCCGCAGGAGAGGTGAACTCCTCTACAGCCGTGCACTGTGTGCCATCAGCGCTGAAGAAAAGATCATATCGCAGAATAGATTGCTGCTCTTTGATGACTAGCAACATCTTTGCGGCAATCTCTTTGAA
>CAIJKC010000119.1 GCA_903821145.1 uncultured Actinomycetes bacterium
CAGATGAAGTGAACATCGGCATCTTTGATGGCCTCATAGGAGGTGCTAAAAGTGAGGCGACCAGTTGCGAGTTCCTTTGCCAGCAATTCTTCTAGCTCTGGCTCATAAAATGGGACTTTGCCCTGATTGAGAGCAGAAATCTTAGAAAGATCTGTGTCGATACCTACAACCTCAAAGCCCAGGCTAGATATGCAGGCAGCATGAGTCGCACCGAGATACCCGGTGCCAATCACAGAGATTTTGAGTGCCATTACAGAGATAGTAGTGCCCCGAAACGATACGGTGGGCATCTATGCAGCCGGGTGTCAGCGTCGTGCTACCGATCCTCAATGAGGAGCGGTTCCTTGCCGATGCCATTTCGGCCATCTTGGCTCAGCAGTACCCAGGCGAGCTTGAGGTAATCCTTGCACTTGGTCCATCTAAGGATCGTACGAATGAGATTGCTCGGCAACTCCATGAAAAAGATTCACGGATTGTTCTTGTTGAAAACCCAACCGGTCGCACAGCCGCCGGGCTCAATGCCGCGATTGCCGCATCGAGATTCGAGATCATTTGTCGCATTGATGGCCATGCCGAAGTCTCTAAGAGCTATATCAAAGATGCTGTTGAGATCTTGGAGAAAAGTGGCGCAGTAAACGTTGGTGGAATTATGGCTGCTATCGGACACACTGGATTTGAAAATGCAGTAGCGCGTGCCATGCGATCTCCTATCGGTGTTGGTGGCGCACGCTTTCATATCGGTGGAACTGCTGGAGCTGCAGATACGGTCTATCTCGGCGTCTTCAAAAAATCAGCGATCATTGCCGCGGGCGGATACGACCCTCGCTTCATCCGTGCTCAAGATTGGGAGTTAAACTTCAGATTGCGTGAAGCAGGTGGCATCATCTGGTTTGATCCACGTCTTGCTGTCATCTATCGCCCCCGCCCAAATCTACGAGCACTTGCTAAGCAATACTTTGAATATGGTCGTTGGCGGCGCGCAGTTACCCGCCATCACAAAGGAACGATCAACTATCGCTATCTCGCACCACCCATTGCCACATTAATCATTGCCCTCTCCCTCATCACGGGAGTTGCCCTCAATCCACTCTTTCTCCTTCCAGCAGCCGCCTACGCATCGGCAATACTGATCTGCTCACTCGTTATTGGAAAGAGTTTTATTGAACGTCTCTGTCTGCCTGCAGTCTTAACAACGATGCATATCTCGTGGGGAATCGGCTTCCTCTCATCTCCACCCAACTTGGTCGAATGATGGCGCTCATGAAGAAGTTAATTGCAGTGCTGATCTCTCTCCTGATTCCGGTCTCAACAACAACCTTTGCCTTCGCCGATGCCCTACCTGCCCGCTTTATTATTACCGGATCAGGCTTTGGTCATGGCGTGGGATTGAGCCAAGTGGGTGCTCGAGGATTGGCCCTTGAGGGTAAGAGTGCGAGCGATATTTTGACGTATTACTTCCCAGGTACCCAGATCACTACTGCACCAGTAACTCAGAGTATTAGAGTCAATATTGCACATCAATCCACATATCAAGCCATCACTGGTTCAAATCTGCAGCTTTATAGAGGCGATGGCACCACCTCACCCATCACAGTTGCGCAGGGGGCGACCTTAAAGTTTGCGATGGTGGGCAAGATGATCTCACCAACAATCACAATGAAAGGGGCCCCGACAGTTGTCATTTCATCTGGCCCACTTTTTACTGTGAAATGGGATGGCACGATCAAGGTTGCGGGAATTTCGCTTAAGTATGGATCGGTTGCACTTCGTGCCGTTGCCAGCAAAATGGAAGTCACAACGACCATGCTGCTCGATACTGAGTATCTCTATGGGATTAGTGAGATGAGTTCAGCGTGGCCACAAGCAGCAATTGCGTCGCAAGCAATCGCCTCTCGTACGTATGGTCTTGCTCATAGCGCCACCATCCGTAAAGAGTGCGACTGTAATGTCTATAACACGATCTACGATCAAAACTATGTCGGATATTCCAAGGAATCAGAGCCAACCATTGGCGCGATGTGGAAAGCGGCAGTTGATGCCACATCAGGGATGAGCATTACTTATAACGGTGCACCCATCAACGTCTATTTCTTCTCATCCAGTGGCGGCATGACTCAACGAAGCGAAGATGTCTGGGGGAGTGCCTACCCATATCTAGTCAGTGTTCCTGATCCATATTCACTCGATCTCGTCTTGAACCCTTCTTATGCGCATTGGCAACGGGTCATTAATCAGAAGGATATGAGTGCAGCCTTTGGCTTGCCTGATGTTGCTACGCTGGCCGTGGATGCACGGACCCTCACCAATAGCGTCATCAGCGTGACTGCGACATCAAGTAGCGGAGTAAAGATGAGCTTGCCGGTGGGGATATTTAAAACAAAGGTAAAGATTCCTGCTTCATGGTTTCAAATTAATTAGCATGCAAGACTGAGTTAAGACCATCCCACTGCCCAGTCTTTGGGAGCGCTTCAAGTGCGCCACTTTGTGAGTTGCGGCGGAAGATCAGATTATTCGCTCCAGAGAGATCGCACGCCTTCACAACGCTTCCATCGGGAAGTGCAACCTTTGATCCTGCGGTGATGTAAACACCAGATTCCACAATGCAATCATTGCCGAGAGAGATTCCAACACCAGCATTTGCACCAAGTAGGGATCTCTCGCCAATGGAAATCACTTCTTTCCCACCGCCACTGAGTGTTCCCATAATTGATGCACCACCACCGATATCACTGCCATCGCCGACAACAACACCAGCGCTAATACGACCTTCGACCATTGATTTACCAAGAGTTCCGGCGTTGAAATTGACGAAACCTTCATGCATCACAGTGGTGCCAGAGGAGAGATAGGCACCAAGACGAACTCGGTCTGCATCCGCGATGCGCACACCATCAGGAATAACGTAATCAACCATACGTGGGAATTTATCGACGCCAAAGACTGTGAGGTTTCCATATGTTGCACGCAAACGGGCAGCGGTTGCTGGGAAGTCGACGAGGGAACATGGGCCGGCAGATGTCCAAGCAACGTTGGTAAGTAGGCCAAAAACGCCATCGAGGTTTTGACCATGTGGCTTTACTACACGGTGTGAAAGCAAGTGAAGTCTGAGATAGGCATCTTCTGCACTCTGTGGTGCATCTGTCAGAGAAATTTCTAAATCAACAATCTTCTTAGTGACGGCACGAAGTGGATCAGGAGCTAAATAGGCACTGCGATCTGGTGCTGTGACTGAACTTAATGTGCCCAGGCCAACGGTGAGATACCAGGTGTCGAGAAGATCACCATTGGCTGCGATCGTAGCGACGCCATATCCGTAAGCGTTAACCCCTGTACTCATATCCGAAACCTACCAAATTGACCCCGCGCTCGTTTGGGACACTAGAGTTGGGCGTATGAAGGTCTCCGTTTACTGCTCATCGGCTCCAGATCTAGACCCAGCACTCATCGACTTCGCCTATGAACTTGGCAAGGGCATTGCACGTGCCGGCCATGATCTGGTCTGGGGTGGTGCCAAGGTTTCTATGATGGGAGCTGTTGCACGTGGTGCGCGCGATCACGGGGCACAGACCATCGGTGTGATCCCACGAAACTTAGTTGATCGCGAGATCCAAGATCCTGATGCAACAGTGCTGCATCTTGTTGACACGATGCGCGAGCGCAAAGCGATGATCGAGGAGCTCTCCGACAGCTTTATCGCCCTGCCTGGCGGAATCGGCACCCTTGAAGAGTTCTTTGAGATTTGGGTAGGTCGCTACCTCTCTTTTCACAATAAACCGATTGCAATACTCGATCCAATCGGCGCGTATGGACCGCTCAAGAGCGCACTCGAGCACTTGGCATCGCATAATCTGATGAAGAGTGGTCAGAATGAACTGATCTCCTGGACTACTCGGGTTGATGAGGCCTTAGACGCACTTGCAGCCCACTCACGCTAGTAATCTGTGCCCGTGTCGCAGCCGTCATCCAACCCTGAGGGGACCCTCACTGAGCTCCTTGCGGGGCTGCCAGAGGAGGAGCGGTTTATCCTGACCTTGCATTACCTGAAAGGGCGCAGCGCTGAGCAGATCGCGCAAGCCCTCCATGTCCCAGAACGCGTTGTCGAATCGGTGATTGCACGCGGTAGGGCTCGAATTCTTGCCGCAATTACGAAAATTTAATCTTTTAGCCGACCTTTCACGCGGGATTGGCCCATTCCCCGATTTCCACTCTTACCCGTAAGTAAGGGATACTTCTCCAATGGCAGCGATGAAACCCCGTACTGGTGATGGTCCAATGGAAGTCACAAAAGAAGCCCGCAGTATGGTGATGCGCATCCCTCTAGAAGGTGGCGGACGACTCGTCGTCGAACTCAACATTGAGGAAGCAACAAACCTGGGCAATGTCCTTCAGGCCGCAGTAGCCCTCGTAAAGAAGTAATTTTCTATAAGGTCGGGGTGTGAAGACCGCAACCCCACCGAAGATCTCCCTCCTTACCTCTCCTACCGATCTCACCTTTGCTGGTTGCGACGGTGTTGCCCTTGGTGCGGGAATGACCGAGGATGGAATCACCCTCGCTCTTAATCTGGCGAGTGAGCGAGCAGTTCGCGACTTTGATTGCGATTTCGCAACCCTCTTAACCCAATGGCCGGAGTTCACCGCCAAAGCGGGAGAGATGATTGAAGTTCCTCTCTCCTCTGGCTCAGTCAAGCGTCTCTACATTGTTGGCATAGGTGCGGGCAGTGATTCAGATTTTCGCAAAGCTGGCGTTGCACTCGGTCGTAAAGTCAAGGGAAAAGAAGTAACCATCTTTAATGCGATTCTCTCTACGCCAGAGCATGCGGTGGTGCATCTGAATGCGCTCGCTCTCTCGCAATACATATGGAATCGAAAGAGCGATGAGAAGAGCAAAAACTCCAAGAGTTGCACTTTCATTCATTATGGAAAGTTCGCAGACGAAGTTGCGTACTCGTCAGCTCTTGTTGATGCTGTCTGGCTTGCACGTGATCTCATCCACGAGACATCTGCTGAGAAAGATCCGGCCTGGATGGCGGCACAAACCAAGCGTGCAGTGAAGGAGATCAATTCATCTGCTCTTAAAGTGAATGTTCTTGCAGGTGCTGCGCTCAATAAGTTTGGTGGCTTAAAGGCTGTTGGTGGTTCGCAACCAAACCCAGGTCCACGCATGATCGAAGTCAGCTACGCCCCACGTGGATCTGCGAAGTGGCCGCATGTGGTCTTGGTCGGTAAAGGAATTACCTTCGATACCGGTGGTTACTCCATCAAGCGCGGCTGGGAAGATATGGCACCGATGAAGACGGATATGTCAGGTGCTGCAATTGTTATGGCAGCAACCCTTGCCATGGTGGAAGTTCAACCAAAGGTCAGGGTTACAGCGCTGATGATGTGTGCTGCAAACCTCATCTCAGGCACCGCTCAACGTCCATCCGATGTGATTACTCAATACGGCGGTACGACAGTTGAAGTCCTTGATACCGATGCTGAAGGCCGGTTAGTCCTAGCCGATGGCTTGGCCTATGCAGATTTAGAATTAAACCCTGATTACTTGGTGGATGTTGCAACCCTGACAGGAGCTGCTCGCGTGGGCCTAGGTCGCCAGTATGCAGCGATGTATTCACGTGACTCAGTTCTTGCTGCCGATCTTCATGAAGCGGGTAAGCGAATCGGAGATAACGTTTGGCATATGCCACTTGTCGATGATTATGTGGGAGCACTCCATAGTGATATCGCAGATTACGCGCATATTGATCGAATGAAATTTGGTGCAGGTTCAATTACCGCTGCGCTATTTTTGGAGAAGTTTGTTGGCAAGCGTCGTTGGGTGCATCTGGATATCGCAGGTACGGGACGCTCTGATACCGACACGGGTGAAAATCCAAAGGGTGGAACTGCGTCAGGTGTCCGTGTTCTTATTGATTGGATTAAATCGCTGTGACAACTATTGGTAACCGCGGAGATATGACCGCCTACTCTGAGAGCTACGTTCGTGAAGATATCTTTATGCAGCAAGCACGGGCTTATGGTGTCGAGTGTGGTGCGAGTGATCCATCACCTGCCGTTGGTGGTCTCTTGCAATTTGCAGCTAGTCAATCACAGGCAAAGTCCGTTGTTGAGATTGGAACTGGCTCTGGTGTGAGCGGACTCTGGCTATTCCAAGGAATGCCCCGCGATGGCGTCTTAACCTCTATTGACACTGAGCGAGAACTTTCCAGTGCTGCACGTCAGAGTTTTGAAGATGCAGGCGTTCCTGCTCAACGTTTCCGGCTGATCACAGGCGTCATCAATGATGTCGTTGGCAAACTTGCTGATGCAAACTACGACTTGGTTGTTATCCGCGTGAGCGCAGATCTCATGGATTTGATCCATGAAGCTCATCGACTCTTGCGCCCCGCCGGAACGTTAGTAATCGACCATGCCCTCAGTGGTGGCAAGGTTGCCGACCCCACCCAACGCGACTTTGAGAGTATCTCTCGCCGCGATGGCATCCGCTCCATCAAGGAAGATTCCCGCTGGCGCTCAACCCTGCTGCCCCTGGGGGCCGGAGTTCTGATGGCAACCAAATCCTGATTTAAGTTTCTTTTAAGGTTCGCCTTATAGAATCCCAACTATGAGCGAAGAAGAGATTGCCGTAACCCCGCAAGATCCAACTACTCCACCTGCAAACCAACCATGGTGGCTTTCTACAGCCCAGGTCGAAACCCCTAAGCCACAATCTCGAATTCCCGCAATCAGTATCCGCCTGGCACTTGTCATGGCACTTATCGCCGGTGGTGCTGGCGCAATAGTTGATCGCGTCATCACGATGCATAACAGCAATTTGGTTTCGACTCATTCTTCGATTCAACGCGCACCTGATTCCATCGCTGGAATTGCTGCTCGCGTTTCGCCATCAGTAGTTTCCATCGATGCCCAAACGCCATCAGGTGGCGATACTGGTTCTGGATTCTTCATTCAAAGCAATGGCACAATCCTCACCAATAATCACGTCGTTGAAGGTGCCGTGACTAGCGGTGGATCAATTACCGTAAATCTTGAAAATGGTAAGAGCTATCCAGC
>CAIJKC010000120.1 GCA_903821145.1 uncultured Actinomycetes bacterium
CAAAGGCTGACTTGATCAAGTCCTTCAAGCTCTCTGATGAGCAAGCCACCTACATCCTCGATATGCCCCTTCGTCGTCTGACCAAGATGAGCAAACTTGAACTTGAACCTGATCAGAAGGAGTTGAGCACAACCATTAAAGCACTCACTACTCTCCTGGGTGCTGAGGATGCTATTCGCAAGCAGGTCTCAGTTGAGCTGACCGAGGTTGCAAAGAACTTTGCCACACCTCGTCGCAGCCGTATCGGTGAATAAGTAACGCACCCTGCAATACCTTCTAGTGAACTAGTGAACTGGTGAACTAGTGAATGAAGGTTTCTAGCTGCGCCGTCAGCGCCTTAGATGCGCTCACGCTGATATGTGATCCATCTCGATAGGTATTGGCTCCTTCGTAAAGTGCTGTGCAGGTATCGCCTGGGCATAGCAGGCTACTGAGGTTGATGTAGTGGATGCCCAGTGCTTGAAGGTGATCCCGAGTTGCAAGGGTGGCAGCAGATCGAATAAGTGGGAAGTTGCATCTACTCGGATCTTTCACATGCTTAGATAAACACTCTGCCGGTGATTGAGGTGGATGTGGGGAATCTTCGAGGTAATAGATAGAAGCATTGGCAAGGCCAAGTGATTGTATGAAGCTGACTTCACCACTGGAATAGCTTTGTGCATAATCTGCCTTTTTAGCCAAGGCATAGGAGTATTCGGAGTAGCTTGTAACGAAGACCCGCGATGGCTTCTCGGCCGCAATGCGAGATGACACATATCTCTGCCAGATCACACACGAGCTATCAACGATGCCGTTACGTGTGGTTGCCAAGAATAATGCCGGACAAGAAGATTTCGTGAGGACGAGCAACTTCCAATGGTGTGCAATCGCAATCGCCTCCATCGCAGGAAACCACTGAGCAGCGTGGGAATCCCCCGTGAGTACGACCTCGGTCGTGGATTGCAGATCTCCGAATAAACATGGCGACGATGGCTTAGCCAGACCAAATCCCAGATGACAACCATCAGAGTAGATAATGGGTTCGCTACGATCGATGCGAAGCTTCGCACTCTTCACGCTCGCAGCCTCCACAGAACTCACCCCCATTAAGAGCCCGGCAAGAGCAACGACTACTACTGCCCACCTGCCCAGCCCCCACGCAAAGCGTGGCTGGAAACGGAATGGGCGCTCAATGAATCTGGTGATGAGGTAACCACCTGCAATGGCGAGAACTGCGATCACAGCTTTTGATGATGCGGTAAGTCCTTGATAGCGCGAGAGTGCGATCACAACCAGTGGCCAATGGATTAAGTAAATAGCGAAGGAGTTATCGCCAAACCAGGCCAAGAGCGGCTCCCAGGGGTTCTTGGCTGCTCCGACCAGGATTGCCATCGCGCCCGCAACGGGAATGAGGGTAGTAACACCAGGGACAGCAAGATCTGAACCAAGAAAGAGGATGGAGTAAGTGATCATCACCCAGCCAGCAATGGCAATGAATCTGCCACCTCGAGGTGTGTGCGGGAGGAGTAAGGCAATCACAATGCCAGCCAAGAACTCCCACGCACGTGAGATGGGTAGATAGAAAGAATTGACGGCGGCGATATGTGTGTACCAGATGGCAAATGTTGTTGCGATTGCAAAGAGTGGAATAACCAAAAGTTGACGAGATTTTCTTGCCCGCAAGAAGAGCAGAAAGAGTATTGGCCAGACCAGATAGAACTGCTCCTCAACACCAAGAGACCAATAATGAAGGTAGGGCGTTGGGCTCATCGACTGATTGAGGTAATCATTTCCTTGCCCAGCAAAGCGAAAGTTTCCGGCAAAGAGTGTTGCAGCAACTCCGTCATGAGCAAATGTTGCAAGCGAGATCGGAGCCAGGAAGATTCGCGACAGTAGTGCGGTAAGGGCAATTGTGAAAAGAGATGCTGGCAGGATTCGTTTTACCCGACGCTTATAGAAGTCAATCAGCTCTGCACTAAAGGAACCTTCACCTTTGGCAAGGCGCTGGGTAATGACAAAACCTGAGATCACAAAGAAGATATCAACACCGAGAAAGCCGCCCTTAAAGCGAAGGATTTGTAGGTGAAAGAGGAGAACCGCTAAAACTGCAAAGCCGCGCAGCGCCTGGATATCGGTGCGCTTCATAACCAGAACTCTAGAGGTTAGGCGTCGATCCGATCGCGATCAATCTCAGCTGTTGCGATGAACTCCTTGCGGGGGGCAACATCGTTACCCATCAAGAGCTCAAACATCGCCTCAGCAGCCGTTGCATCTTTCATCGTGATGCGGCGAAGGGTGCGCTTATCTGGATCCATCGTGGTCTCACGGAGCTGATCTGCATCCATCTCACCCAGGCCTTTATAGCGCTGCACTGGCTCTTTCCAACGCTTGCCATTCTTGGTGAGGTCAGCCAAGACCTTCTTCATCTCATCATCTGAGTAGGTGTAGTGGAGTTCCCCGCGCTTGCCGCCCACAACATCGATGCGATGCAGAGGTGGGATAGCCGCAAAGACTCGACCATCTTCAATCAAGGGGCGCATATAGCGACAGAGCAAGGTCAGGAGCAGGCAACGAATGTGGGCGCCATCAACATCAGCATCTGACATCAAGATAATGCGGCCATAGCGGGCGTCATCGAGGTTAAATGATTTGCCAGAGCCTGCGCCAATTACCTGAATGATGGATGCACATTCGGTGTTCTCCAGCATCTGAGAGAGTGAGGCCTTTTGAACATTCAGAATCTTTCCACGGATAGGAAGAATCGCTTGGAACTCAGAGTTACGGGCTGCCTTCGTTGTTCCGAGAGCAGAATCTCCCTCAACAATAAAGAGCTCGGTGCGGTCGGTATCGTCAGAGCGACAATCAGAGAGCTTGGTAGGAAGTGATGATGATTCCAGCGCGTTCTTGCGACGCTGCAGATCTTTGTGGGCGCGAGCTGAGACGCGGGTTCGAGAGGCATTGGCGATCTTCTCAAGGATTAACTTGGCAGTTGCTCGCTCAATACGCTTTGTTGAGTTGAAGAACTTCTCCATCTCATCAGCAACAACAGCGGCAACAATCTTTGTGGCAGCAGCTGTTCCAAGGACTTCCTTCGTCTGACCTTCAAACTGTGGTTCTGACATGCGCACTGTGACAACAGCAGTCAGACCTTCGAGCACATCATCTTTGATGACATCTGCTTCATTGTTCTTAAGTGTTTTTGTCGAACGCAACATATCGTTCATCACTTTGGTGATCGCTCGCTCAAATCCCTGCGTGTGAGTTCCACCCTTTGGTGTGGAGATGATGTTCACAAAGGATGACGTAGTCGCCTCATAGCCATTGCCCCACTGCATTGCGATATCAACGCCCATGGTGCGATCGACCTCAGTCGGCATCATGTGGCCCTTCTCATCGAGGACTGGAACAGTCTCGGTGTAATCACCTGTGCCAGAGATGCGAATTACTTCACCAACTGGTTCATCAGGGCGCAAGAAGGAACAGAATTCAGAGATACCGCCCTTGTGGAAGAAAGTCTCTGAGCTCTTGGCCTTAGCACGGTTATCGTTCACGATCAGGGTCAGGCCAGGAACAAGGTAGGAGGTTTGACGTGCGCGAGCATAGATATCTTCGATCGAGAGTTCAGCCTCTTTGAGGAAGATCTGACGGTCAAACCACCACTTCACGCGAGTACCGGTGACCTTTGCAGCGACCTTGCCTATTTGGCGAAGTCCGGAAGACTCTTCAAAGGAAGCCTTTGGACCGTCACCATCAAAGATTCCCGCATTACCGCGTTGGAATGACATCCAATAAATCTTGCCGTTGCGATCGACTTCAACATCAAGGCGAGATGCCAAGGCGTTCACAACAGATGCGCCAACACCGTGGAGTCCACCTGATGCCGCATATGATCCGCCACCGAACTTTCCACCTGCGTGAAGTTTTGTGAAGACAACTTCAACACCAGTCAGACCAGTCTTAGGTTCTTTATCTACCGGGATGCCGCGACCATTGTCATGGACTTCAACAGATCCATCAGCTTCTAAATTAATTTCAATGCTTGTGCAGAAACCTGCGAGCGCCTCATCGACAGAGTTATCAATAATTTCCCAGAGGCAATGCATAAGTCCACGGGAATCGGTTGTTCCGATATACATTCCCGGGCGCTTGCGTACGGCATCTAAACCTTCGAGTACTGAGAGGTCTTTCGCCGTATATTGATTGTCGGCCGAGACCTCGTTATTACTTTTAGTTGCCACGGGTGCAGAGGCTATCTCCCAACGACCCAAAAGCACCCCATTACGCGCCGAGCGACCCACTTTTTCGGTCTAGGGGCACCCTCTGACCGCTCAGATCGTGAGATATCTCCTATAAAACGGAAAGTTTTCACTTTTAACGCGCGAGGGAATAACCATCCGTGATTTACTGTTCCAGTAGCACCTAGAATTACCACTGAACGAGTACCGAACAAGCACCGAACATGAAGGAGAGAGCAGATGTCAGAGCAGTTGATTCTCGAACCAACACCCTTGAACGCCGTCGATCGTTGTGATCGTTGTGGTGCTCAGGCTTATGTTCGTGCAACCTTGCTCAATGGCGGAGAACTCCTCTTCTGTGCCCACCACGCTAAGCAATATGCAGAAGGCTTAAAGCCAGTGGTAGCTGCGATTCAGGATGAGACTGCCAAGCTCACAGCATCTGCCGTCTCAGTTCCCGACGAAGAGTAAAACTCTCTTAAGCCTGCGAATCTGGGCTAGTACTCTCGCTTCGTAAAAATTCTTTATGCGAACCATCGCAATAGGGCTTATCTTTGGAATGTCCGCAGCCACATAATTTCACGCCGCTCTCACTGCGAAGAACGAGGCCATCTGCATCAACAAAATCAACATCCCCCGAAATCCGGATAGAACCGGACTTTGGGTTGATGAAGATTGTTGGCTTGCTGTGATCTGGCTCGCTCACGGATTAACTCTTCTTACTCAGAATTAATCGAGGTAGTCGCGAAGAACTTGAGATCTCGATGGGTGGCGCAACTTCGACATCGTCTTGCTCTCGATCTGGCGAATACGTTCGCGAGTTACCCCGTAAACCTTTCCGATCTCATCGAGTGTCTTAGGTTGGCCATCAGTAAGTCCAAAGCGCATAGCAACTACTCCAGCCTCACGCTCTGAGAGCGTATCGAGCACTGAGTGGAGCTGCTCTTGAAGTAAAGTGAAGGAGACTGCATCTGCAGGAACGATTGCTTCTGAGTCTTCAATGAGATCACCGAACTCGGAATCGCCCTCTTCACCGAGTGGTGTGTGAAGTGAGATTGGCTCGCGGCCATACTTCTGAACTTCAACGACCTTTTCAGGTGTCATATCG
>CAIJKC010000121.1 GCA_903821145.1 uncultured Actinomycetes bacterium
GTCTGGGTCTTACCGCAGCTCTCTACCTCGAAAGCACTCGTGCCTCGGATTGGTCGGGCGTCTATCCGATCATCATCTCGGTGAGCCGGATCTGTGCACTCCTTGGCTCCTACCTCGCGCTCGTCGGTCTTGTCTTCGTTTCACGTATCTCCTTTATCGAACGCTCGATCGGCCACGATCGCTTGGTTATCTGGCACCGCAAACTAGGTCCCTACTCGCTCTATTTGATTACCTTCCACGTCATTCTTGTATCCGTTGGCTACGCAGCCAATGATCATGCCAAGATCGGTGTTGAGATCTGGCGCATCATTACGAAGTATCCATGGATGCTTCCTGCAGCTGTGGCCTTCCTCTTCTTTGCAGCCGCTGGTATTACTTCCTATAAGAAGGCCCGCGCAAAGATGTCCTATGAGACGTGGTGGACGATCCACCTCTATACCTACCTCGCTATTGGGCTCTCCTTTATGCACCAAGTGCTTACCGGGCCAATGTTCCTTGGTCACCCACTTAATAAGTTTTACTGGATGTCGCTCTATATCGCAGCAGCGGCAGTCATCATCATTTGGCGCTTTGCAATTCCTGCCGGCAGATCACTTCGTCATAACCTTCGAGTGGAGAACGTCGTTATAGAAGGACCTGGCGTCGTCTCGATCATCATGAAGGGTCGTAGCTTAGATCGCCTTAATGCCCAAGGTGGTCAATTCTTTAGTTGGCGCTTTATCTCACCGGGGCAATGGTGGATCTCTCACCCTTATTCATTATCTGCAGCGCCGACAAAGCGTCATATGCGGGTGACGGTTAAGGCACTGGGTGATGCATCCACGGATGTCATCAACCTCAAGCCTGGTACCCGCGTCTTCTTCGAAGGACCATATGGAACCTTTGTTGCATCAAAGGCCACCCGCGGCCATGTCACCCTCATCGGTGGTGGAGTTGGCATAACACCACTTCGCGCCCTGATGGAGGAGTTTGATCCGACGATGGAGATCGATGTCCTCTTCCGCGCATCAACAGATGAAGATCTTGTGCTGCGAAAAGAGCTCGATAAGTTAGCTGATGCTCGCGGTGCAAGGGTGCACTACTTGGTGGGGTCTCGAAAGATTCATCCGATGAACGCAAAATACATCATGAAATTTGTCCCGGCATTTCGTGACTCTGATGTCTATGTCTGTGGTCCAACGCCTTTGGTCGATGCTGTTCGTGAAGCTGCTGAGTCCTGTGGTATCCCCAAGAACCGCTTCCACGATGAAGCCTTTGAGTTCCACAACGTTTAAGATTTACACGATGAAGAATGAGAGATAGGTAGAGATATGGGCGCAAAGCGAGTATTACTGATCGCCGGTGGAACCATCGGTGGTCTTGGAGCTGTTCTCTCCATCACTCCACCACAATTTGGATCGGCATCAACTGGCCTCG
The DNA here is from genome assembly GCA_903821145.1 of uncultured Actinomycetes bacterium. Taxonomy (GTDB): domain Bacteria; phylum Actinomycetota; class Actinomycetes; order Nanopelagicales; family Nanopelagicaceae; genus PALSA-747. The sequence goes on from CAIJKC010000121.1 coordinate 1,417, forward strand.
GTGGCAAGACACTTGGTGGTTCATCTTCCACTCCAACACAGGCACCAACACAAACCCCAGCCGCCACTCCTACTCAGGCCGCAACGACAGCTGCCACGCCTGCACCAACGGCAACCAAGAAAGCGAAGAGCAAAAAGACGCCCGCCGCTACCACATCGACAACACCAGCTCCCGCTGCAACAACAGCTGCACCAACACCCACACCAGCCAAGGCGAAGGTGTCGGGAACATTCGCTGGCTCCACCTCACAAACCCGCTTCGGCCCAGTGCAAGTTCAGATCACCGTCGTGAATGGCAAGATCACCGCTGCAAAGGCGCTCCAATACCCCAATAATGATTTTCGGTCACAATCGATCTCGCAGCAGGCGATCCCTTATTTAGTTCAAGAGACCATTAAAGCAAGCTCGGCCAATATCCAAGGTGTCGGCGGGGCTTCCTACACATCTCAAGGTTGGTATGACTCACTTGTCAGCGCGCTAGCTAAGGCTGGCATGTAATGACTCTGGCTCGAGTGCGAGCCGAGATCCACACGTGGGGAACGGTCATCTTTATCGATGCCGCTAGCTTTCGTATCTCTGAATCTGACATTCAGAGTGCAATCGATAAGGTCCAAGAGTTCCTCTTTCTAGTCGA